>NZ_BAAGRL010000006.1:0-213118 GCF_054782975.1 Myceligenerans halotolerans | reverse complement strand
TCGCTCGGGGGACCGACTTCACGACATCCGGCCGACCACTCGACATCCGGCCGACCACAGCGCCCCCCTACAGGTCGATCAGCCCCGCCTGGTAGGCGCGCACGACCGCCTGGGTGCGGTCCCGGGCGCCCAGCTTCGCCAGCGCAGACGCGACATGGGTGCGGACCGTCTCCACGCCCACCACCAGCGACGTCGCGATCTGCCCGTTGGTCATGCCCTCGGCGACCAGGCCGAGGACCTCACGCTCGCGGGCGGTGAGCCGCGCGGCGTCCCCGGCCGGGCGAGGACGCGCCCGGACCAGGCGCCGGACCGCGTCCGGGAACAGCAGGCTCTGCCCGACGGCGACCGTGCGCACCGCCTGGACCATCTCGTCGGCGCCCGCGCGCTTGAGGAGGAAGCCGGACGCCCCCGCCTGCAGCGCGTCCAGCACGTAGTCGTCGTGCTCGAAGGTGGTCACGACGAGCACACGCGGCGGCGCGGGCAGGCGTAGCACCAGCTCCGTCGCACGGATCCCGTCCACTCCGGGCATGCGCACGTCCATGCACACCACGTCGGGCCGCAGCTCCCGGGTGAGCGAGACCGCCTCGGCCCCGTCGCCCGCCTCGCCCACGACCTCCAGGTCCGGCTCCGCGCCCAGGATGAGCCGCATCCCGCCCCGCACCAGCGGCTCGTCGTCGGCGAGCAGCACGCGGACCTCAGGCATCGTGTTCCTCTCCTTCGGACTGCCTCGGCCGCGCCGCCGACTGCAGGCTGGATGATTCGGCGGCCCTGGACCGTCGAGGCACTCCCGCGCGGGGTGGACGAGCCGCTTCGGCATCCGCGGGTGGCGCGGTGAGGAGAGGCAGGCGGACGGACAGGACCCAGCGACCGGCGTCGTCCCCGGTCGCGCGGGGGCGGGCTGCGGGCACTCCGCCGTCGGCCGCTCCGCGGACCTCGCCCATGACGCCCGCCTCCGCGCTCCCGCCGAACAGCGACGCACGCTCCTGGATCCCCACCAGCCCCCGACCACCGTCGCGGCCGTCCCGCGCGCCCGTTCCGGGCGCCACAGCGTTGCTCACCTGCACGATCACCTCGTCCTCCGTATGCCCGATCACGACCCGCACCTCTCCCGGCGCTCCGTGCCGACGCGCGTTCGTCAGCCCCTCGGTCACGATGCGGACCACGGTACGGTGCAGCAGCGGCGGAAGGGCGGGCGGCAGGTCGACGTCGGCCGCGACGTCGAGCCCGGCACGCCGGTGCTGCTCGACGACGTCGGCCACGCCGCCCACGGACGACGGCGACCTGTCGTCCCGGAGCACCCCCAGCAGGGCGTCGAGCTCGGCGAGCGCACCGCGGGACACCTCCTCGATCGCGGCGAGCGCCACAACCGCCTGCTCGGGTCGCGAGGTCGCGACCCGCCTGCCGGCAGCGGCCTGGACGGAGACGACGGTCAGCGCGTGGCCGATGCCGTCATGCAGTTCTCGGGCCAGGAGCGTGTGCTCGGCCTCCCTACGCTGCCGCGCGAGGGCGACCTCGAGCCGGTCGGCCGCCGTCGGGCCGAGGAATCTGCCCACGAGGCGCTCGGCGAGCGCGCCGGCGGGCCAGGCCGCCCCCAGCAGCACGACCGCACCGATGACGCAGCCGACGACGACGGCGGCCCGGGCCGCCACGCTCTCCGGGACCGGGACGGGGGAACCGATCGAGTGGCCGGTCGTCGCCTCGAACCCGATCACGGCGGCCGCCGGCACCAGGCCGAACAGGCAGAACGCGACGACGAGCCCGGTCAGAAGGTGGAACGCCGTCCACGTGGCGGTCCGGATCCGGTGGATCCAGGTCATGGTCCCGGGAATCACGAGGTCGCCGCCATGGCTCAGCAGGCTCCGGGCGGCTGTCACCTCGAGTTCCCGGGCTCCGGGAACCAGCCCCAGCGCGAAGGCAACGGCCAGGCTCACCACTCCGACAAGGATGTCCGAGGGATATCCGCTGTCCGGCGCGAACAGGGTTCCCACCACGACGGCCCGGAGGACGTAGAACACGACCAGCACGACGGCCAGCCCGATCGCGGCGCCGAGCATCGCCCAGGCGAACCGCCGCACGAAAGTCATGGTCACTCCGCCATCTTCCCTTGGCGGCGGTCAGGCCGCCGCGAGCTGCGAGCGGCGGTGCGCCACGTAGCCCCAGACCGCGAGCGCCAGAGCCGGGCCCCAGTACCAGCACGGGAACGCGATGGCGCTCAGGACGAAGTCGCCGGCGCCGCGTCCGGCGAACGCCACCAGCATGGGCAGGGCGGAGATGATGAGCGTCGCGGCGACGAAGCCGCCCGGGACCGCGGCGGCCGCGATCGGCACGGGCTTTCCCGCCAGGCCGGGAACCCAGCGGGGAAACACCTCGCCCCACGGCCGGATGAGGCCCAGCGTGAGCACGAATCCGACCCACGCCCCGCCCGACAGCAGGAGCCCCCACACGCGGGCGTTCATGTCGACGCCGTCCATGGCGAGCACGGGCCACGGCGTCAGCCAGGTGAGCCTGATCAGCGCGTACGGGAGCGCCCCGGTCGCCGCGACGATGGTGATGGCCTTGCGGTGGCGCAGCACCCACGCGGTGGCGCGCCGGGCGCCCCCGCCGGCGGCGAGGGCGCAGGCGGCAACGGCCGCCCACGCGGTGGTGACGGCCAGGAGCAGCAGCACGACGCCGACGGTGCCAGACATCTCGGCTACGGCCTGGCCCGACATGGCGAGGGCGCCGGGGATCGCCGGACCTGCGACGACCGCTCCCGCGACGACGATCGCGAGTGCCGGGAGCCCCACCGTCCACCGGGCCCGCGGGTACTTGCGGACGACCTGCACGAGCAGGACGACCACGACGACGGGGATGGAGAAGGCGACCAGGTAGCCCACGATGGACAAGGTCCCGATGCTGCCCATGCCGAGGCCGAGCACCGCGACCTGCAGTGCTCCGGCCGCGACGAGCGCGCGGTTGTTCAGCGCGCCGGCGAGCCCCGCGATCCCGGCCGCGACGCCGAGGAGGGCGACCACGGTGTGGAGCACGGTGGCGAACCCGGCGCCGGCCAGGTCGGCGATGAGGGCGTATCCGGTGTGGGTGTAGAAGCCGGGGATCAGGCCCGCGAGCCAGCCCCCGCCGATCAGCGCGGCAACGGCGCTCAGGATGGTGGCCCCGGCCAGGAAGCGGTCGGGGCGGGCCGGACGGCCCTCGTCCCCCGCGGTGCCGCCGAGCGGCCCGGCGGTAGTGATTTCGGTGTGTGACATGGCGTTCCTCCGATCTGGAAGGTGTACGCCTCCACACTCTCCGTCGCCGGCCGGAACGCCCTCCCCCGATCAGGGGATCCGACGACGGCGGCCGGGGGAGCTTCGTTCGCCCGGAGCCCCACCTGCCGTCACCGAACCGCGCTCAGGTTGCGGTTCAGGGCCTCCCGCCTCTCACGGGATCCGGAGCTTGCGCATCCCCTCGAGCGCGGCGCTGAGGATGCGGCTCGGTGCCGCGCCCTCGAGCGCGAACACGGCCTCGATGCCGAGGCCGCGCCCCGCACCGCGGGCCGTCACGACGGTCCGGGTCTGGGTCATGGCCTCGACGGACGACCTGCCGTGCCGCCGCCCCAGTCCGGAAGCCTTCCAGCCGCCTGTCGGCGCGCCGACGGAGCCCCAGGTCAACATGTATCCGTCGTTGATCGAGACGGAGCCGGCCTCGATCTGCTCCGCGACCTTCCGGGCACGGCCGGTGTCGCCGGACCAGACCGACATGTGCAGGCCGTACTCGGAGTCGTTCATCACGGCGACGGCCTCGTCGTCGGACCGCACCCGGGTCACGGAGACGACGGGGCCGAACGTCTCCTCGCGGGCGACGAGCGCGTCGGACGGCACGTCGTCGAGCACCGTGGGCGCGTAGAAGTAGGGGCCGATGTCGGAGCGGTGCACGCCGCCGGCCAGCACGACCGCGCCCCGCGCGAGGGCGTCGTCGACGTGTTCGCTGACCTTGGCGAGCTGCGCGTCGGAGGTGAGCGAGCCGACGTCGGCCGTGTAGTCGAGGCCCGCGCCGAGCCGCAGGTTCCGCACGTCGCGTACGAGCTTGGCGACGAACTCGTCGGCGACGGCCTCGTGCACCACGATCCGCTCCGCGGACAGGCACAGCTGCCCGGTGCTGGCGAAGCACGCGCGGACGACGCCGGGCAGCGCGGTGGCGACGTCGACGTCGTCCGCGATGTAGATGGCGTTCTTGCCCCCGAGTTCCAGGGTGGCGCCGACGAGTCGCTCGCCGGCCCGGGCGGCGACCTTGCGCCCGACGGCGGTGGAGCCGGTGAACGCGACGTGGTCCGCGCCGTCGACCAGCGCCTCCCCCGTCTCGCGGCCGCCGGCGACGATCTGGAACAGCCCGGCGGGCAGGCCCGCCTCCTCGAGTATCCCGGCCGCCCACAGCGCGGTCAGCGTGGTCTGCGGATCGGGTTTGACGACGACGGCGTTCCCCGCCACCAGGGCCGGCAACGCCTCCGACAGCACCAGGGTGAGCGGATAGTTCCACGGCACGATCGCCCCGACCACCCCGACCGGACGACGCTGCACGCGCACGCCCGTGACGAGCGGGATCATGCCCGCGGGGCGGTCCGTGGCCAGGTAGCGCCGGGACTTCACGGCGTAGTGGCGGGCGACCTGCGCGACGTCGCCGACCTCCTCGAACGCGGACCGCCGCGCCTTGCCGGTCTCGAGCTGGATCAGATCGAGGACCTCGGACTGGCGCACCAGAACGATTCGAGCGAGATTGTCGAGCACGCGGGTCCGCACGGAGAGGTCGGTCCGCGACCAGGCCCGCTGGGCGAGGCGCCCGCGCTCGATGGCGGCGGTGACGTCGGAGCGCGACGACACGGGGATCGTCGCGAGCGGACCTCCCGTGAACGGGCAGGTCGACCGGTGGGTCCCGGCGCCCTGCGACGAGGCGACGCGCGCCACGAGCGGCGCGACGAGCTCCGGTTCGAGCACGTACGTGGACTCGGGACTCTCGGGGTCGAAGACGGATCCGACAGCAGCTTCACCCGGTGTCTCGTCGATCATGCGGGCCACCATACGCGTAAAACGAGCCAGCACACAGGGTCGGAGAGATGAAAACTTCTATCAGAAATTCACCCATTGGTCCCTGAGCTTCGCGAACACCTGCCCACCGGAATAAACTTTCAGGCGGGCGGCGGGCGGCGGGCGTCTCAGCGCGGCTGGTACGGCGAGACGACGACCTCGACCCGCTGGAACTCCTTGAGGTCGCTGTAGCCGGTCGTCGCCATCGCCCGGCGCAGGGCGCCCACCAGGTTCAGCGTGCCGTCGGCCTGACGGCCCGGGCCGAACAGGATCTCCTCCAGCGTGCCCACCGTCCCGACCTCGACCCGCTCGCCGCGCGGCAGCTGCGCGTGGTGCGCCTCCGGGCCCCAGTGCCACCCGCGCCCCGGGGCGTCGCTGGAGCGGGCGAGCGCGGCGCCCAGCATGACGGCGTCGGCGCCGCAGGCGACCGCCTTGACGATGTCGCCGGAGTGGCCCACGCCGCCGTCGGCGATGACGTGCACGTACCGGCCCCCGGACTCGTCGAGGTAGTCGCGGCGCGCGGCGGCGACGTCGGCCACGGCGGTGGCCATGGGCGCGTGGATGCCCAGGGAGACGCGGGTGGTGTGGGCGGCGCCGCCGCCGAAGCCGACCAGCACGCCGGCCGCGCCCGTGCGCATGAGGTGCAGGGCCGCCGTGTAGGTGGAGGCACCGCCGACGACGACGGGCACGTCCAGTTCGTAGATGAAGCGCTTGAGGTTGAGCGGCTCCGCGTTCCCCGAGACGTGCTCCGCCGAGACGGTGGTGCCGCGGATGATGAACAGGTCGACGCCGGCGTCGACCACCGTCTTGTAGAACTCCTGCGTGCGCTGCGGCGACAGCGCACCCGCCACGGTCACGCCCGCACGGCGGATCTCCTGCAGGCGCTCGGTGATGAGGTCCGGCTTGATCGACTCGGCGTAGATCTCCTGCATGCGCGCGGTGGCGTGCTCGGCCGGGAGCTCCGCGATCTCCTCCAGGAGCGTCTCGGGCCGCTCGTAGCGCGTCCACAGGCCCTCGAGGTCGAGAACACCGAGTCCACCGTGCTCGCCCAGTGCGACCGCCGACGCCGGGCTCATCACCGAGTCCATCGGCGCCGCGACGATCGGCAGGTCGAAGTGGTACGCGTCGATCTGCCAGCCGACGGAAACGTCCTCGGGGTCACGCGTACGGCGGGAGGGCACCACGGCGATGTCGTCGAAGGAGAACGCGCGCCGCCCTCGCTTGCCGCGTCCGATCTCGGTCTCGTTGCTCACCCCGGCAGCCTACTCAACGCCGCCGGGACGGGGCTGCCGGGACCGTCATGTGGTGCGGCGACACAGGTGCGATATGCGACACTTCCTGGCGCTGTGCTCCGAGAACGTGCGCGTCGCTCTTCGTCGGTGTCAGTCACCAGTGGCATGGTTCGTGGTGAGCCCGGAGACCGCACGAGTGGAGGAGCACCATGGACATCGGACCTGGCTGGATCCGCCGGCCGCTGCTCGGCTTCGACACGGAGACCACCGGCGTCGACGTGACCGGTGACCGCGTCGTCACCGCCGCCCTCGTGCATCGTGTGCCCGGCGTGAGCACGGACGTGCACACCTGGCTCATCGATCCCGGCGTGGAGATCCCCGAGGAGGCTGCGGCGATCCACGGCATCACCACCGAGCACGCGCGGGAGCACGGCCGGCAGCCCGCCGAGGCGCTGGAGGAGGTCGCCGCCGAGCTCGCCAGGCACCTGGCCCAGGGGGTGCCCGTCGTCGCGTACAACGCCGCCTTCGACCTGTCCCTGCTGGATCACGAGCTCGTCCGGCACGGCCTGCCCACGCTGCCGGACCGGCTCGGGCACTCCGTGGGCCCGGTCATCGACCCGCTCGTCATCGACCGCTGGAAGGACCGCTTCCGCCCGGGCAAGCGCCGGCTCGGCGACCTGTCAGAGGTGTACGGCATCACGTCCGACGGCGAACTGCACACCGCCGAGGTGGATGTGCTCGCCACCCTCGACCTCCTGGCGGCCCTGGTGGCCCGCTACCCGGAGCTCGACGACACCCACCTGGTCGACCTGCACCAGTCGCAGGCGGGAGCCCACGCCGCCTGGGCGGACGGGTTCAACTCCTGGCGCGCGGAGCAAGGCCTGGACGGCCCGGGCGCGTCCCCCGTCTGGCCGGTCCAGGCCGCGGGCTGAGGCCCGGGGTCCGTGCCACGGGCTGAGCTCGTCGGGCCGCGGGCCGAGGCAGCGCGGGCGCTCGCACCGTGACGATGCGGACGGGCGATGAACCGAACGGTCACCGAACGTACGATCCGGCGCATGAGCCAGACCGAAGCGGCAACCAGGTTCACCGAGATGACGGACGACGACGTCGAGGGCGTCGTCGCGCTGTGGCACGCCTGCGCCCTGACACGCCCGTGGAACGACCCGCACGTCGACATCGCTGAAGCCCGGAGCGGCCCGACGTCGACGATCCTGGTCTTCCGAGACGACGGCCGGCTCTCACCCGCCGATGGGGGCCGCGCCGCGGACGAGCGGGCCGCCGACGGCCGCGCCGCAGGCGAGCGGGCCGCGGAAGAGCGCGCTGCACGAGAGCGGTCCGTTGAGGACCCGGCCGCAGGCGAGCGGGCCGCGGAAGGCGGCTTGGCGGAGAACGGTGGCCCGTCTCATGGCGGCTCGGCGGCGTCCCCTGCCCGGGGAGACGTCGTCGCGTCCGTCATGGCGGGGCTCGACGGGCATCGCGGGTGGTTGTACTACGTCGCGGTGTCACCGGATCGTCAGGGAGGCGGACTGGGCCGGGCGGCCGTGACCGCCGGCGAGGCCTGGCTCCGCGCCGCCGGCGCACGGAAGGTCCAGCTCATGGTGCGCACCACGAACTCCGCTGTCGTCGACTTCTACGAGAAGCTCGGCTATGCCGACCAGAAGACCGTGGTCCTCGGGCGCTGGTTCTGAGCCCCGGAGAACGTTCTGAGCCCCGGAGAACGAGGTTGCTTTCGCTTCACCCGCCTGAAGCGAAAGCAACCTCATGTCTGACCGGCGCGGCACGTCGTGGCGCGACCGGCGCGACGCGGTTCAGCGGCCGGAGTAGTTCGGCGCCTCCACCGTCATCTGCACGTCGTGCGGGTGGCTCTCGTGCAGCGACGCGGACGTGATCCGCACGAACCGGCCCTTGGCCTGCAGCTCCGGCACCGTCCGGGCGCCGGTGTAGAACATCGTCTGGTGCAGCCCGCCGACGAGTTGGTGCGTCACCGTGGCGAGCGTGCCCTTGTACGGGACCCGCCCCTCGATGCCCTCGGGGACGATCATGTCGTCGCTGGTCACCTCGGCCTGGAAGTACCGGTCCTTCGAGTAGGACTTCTTCCCGCGGGACGACATCGCGCCCATCGAGCCCATGCCGCGGTACGACTTGAACTGCTTGCCGCCGACCAGGATCGTCTCCCCAGGGGCTTCCTCGGTACCGGCCAACATGGAGCCGAGCATCACGGCCTCGGCGCCCGCCACGAGAGCCTTGCCGATCTCGCCGGAGTGCCGCATGCCGCCGTCGGCGATCACCGGCACGCCGGCCTCGCGCGCGGCCAGCGACGCCTCGTACACCGCGGTCACCTGGGGCACGCCCACGCCCGTGACGACGCGGGTGGTGCAGATCGATCCGGGGCCCACGCCCACCTTCACCGCGTCGGCGCCGGCCTCGACGAACGACTGCGCGCCCTCCCGCGTGGCGACGTTCCCGCCGATCACCTGCACGTCCCTGGTCGCCGGGTCGGTCTTGAGTCGCTTCACCATGTCCAGCAGCAGGCGGACGTTCCCGTGCGCCGTGTCCGCCACGAGCACGTCGACGCCGGCCTCGATCAGCGTGGTCGCCCGGGTCCACGCGTCGCCGAAGTACCCGATCGCCGCGCCCACCAGCAGGCGGCCCTGCCCGTCCTTCGACGCGTTCGGGAACTGCTCCGACTTCACGAAGTCCTTCACGGTGATGAGACCGGTGAGCCGCCCGTCGTCGTCGACCAGCGGGAGCCGCTCCACCTTGTTCTGCCGCAGGAGCGCCGTGGCGTCCTCGCGGGTGATCCCCTCGGGGCCGGTGATCAGACCGTTGGACGTCATGACCTCGTCGACCTTCGTGGTGGCCCACTCGGCGACCGGCGTGAAGCGCAGGTCGCGGTTGGTGACGATGCCGATGAGCCGGTTGCCGGCGTCCACCACGGGGAAACCGGAGATCCGGTACTCCCCCGCGAGCTGGTCGAGTTCCTCGAGCGTCGCGTCCGGCCCGATCGTGACCGGATTCGAGATGATGCCGGTCTGCGTCCTCTTCACCATGTCCACCTGGAGCGCCTGGTCCTCGATGGACAGGTTGCGGTGCAGCACCCCGATGCCGCCCTGCCGGGCCATCGCGATCGCCATGCGCGATTCGGTCACCGTGTCCATCGCCGCCGACACCAGCGGTACGCGGATGGAGATCTCCCTGGTCAGGCGGGAGGTCGTGTCGATGTCCGACGGGGCCAGGTCGGAGTAGCCGGGAAGCAGCAACACGTCGTCGTACGTGAGACCGAGGAAACCGAACGGGTCGTGCGCCGAGGGTGGGGTGGGCTCCATGTCAAGAGTCTACGGTGCGAGGCCCCGCGATATTCCGTGGCCGGTGATCCGGAGAACGTCGCCTCCGTCACGCCGTCCGCGTCGCGTGCCCGCGCCCGGGAGAACGGCGGCGAGCACCCGCTGCCCCAGGGCATGCAGGAAGCACGTGGACCTCGGGGTCGGGCCGGCGGGGATGAGGTTGGCGTCTCCGGCACGAGGTTGGTGACAGCGGCTCTCGGGCGATACGCGCAAAGCTCGTGCCAGGGGCACCAACCTCGTTCCAGCTGGCAGAACCCTTTACCTGAGGACGGCCAGCACCTCGTGGAGGAGGCCGTTGAACGAGCGGACCCGCTGCACCGTGGGGCCGAACGGTACGTCGACCGCGGCGGCGTCCGCCCGCATCCCGACGAGGAGCGGCAGGTCCGGGTAGGCCTCGTGCACCGCGTGCACGACGTCGAGCGCCGGGCGGGTCTGCGTGGTCGCGAGCACGACGGCGGCGGGCCGGACCATCG
The DNA here is from genome assembly GCF_054782975.1 of Myceligenerans halotolerans. Classification (NCBI taxonomy): domain Bacteria; kingdom Bacillati; phylum Actinomycetota; class Actinomycetes; order Micrococcales; family Promicromonosporaceae; genus Myceligenerans; species Myceligenerans halotolerans. The sequence continues at coordinate 203,012 of NZ_BAAGRL010000006.1, read as the reverse complement.
TCACCAGCTCCACGGACCGGTGCGTGCTCGCGGGGCCGGTGACGATCCGCGCCATCGTCCCCTTCGCCGCGAGCGACGCCGCCAGGGCGTGCGCCCGCAGCGGCACCAGTTCGTCCGGGGCGGCGAACACGAGCACGATCTTGCGCATGCGGCTCGGATGGTTCGCCGGCGGGCCGCCGGCCTCGACCACCTCCCGCTCGAATTCCTCGGTGTAGTCACGGAGGCTGGCCAGCGCGGCCGCGGCGAGCACCATCTCCGGCACCTCGCCCGGTCCGGCCAGCACGGTCCTGACCGCGACCTGGTCGAACGCCGGCTCGACGAGCTCCGTCCACCACACCGACGGGTCGTCCTCGGGGCTGAGGCGCAGCAGCGCGTCGCAGGCGGTCCGGCTGTACTTGATCGCGGCGTCGACCAGGGCCGACACCCTGCTGGACCAGGACGTCCCGCCCACCGCGCGCGGACGCCCGGGCTCGCGCTGCGCTCCGCCGCCTCCCGGCAGGGCACGCAGATGGCCGCGGCGCGACCCCTCGTGCTCGGCGTGTCCGGACGCGTCCGGGGCGCCACCCGGCACCGACGAGGACGCCCCGCCCGCCGCCGCGGACGCACGCCCCGAGCCGAGATCCGGCCTCTGGCCGCCTTCGACGCCGTCGCCCTCGTCTTCCGTGTCCGGACCGGAGGACGGGGCCGTGCCGTCGCGCTGCGCGAGTTCGGCCGACTCGTCCGACTGCACGGTGGCCAGTTCCTCGTCGCTCGCCTCGATCGCGGCACGGGCGGCGTCGCCCGGCGCGTGGCCTTCGAGAGTGAGCCGCCGCATGACCAGCAGCCTCGCCACGTCACCGGGCGTGTACCGGCGGTGCGAACCCGCGGTGCGGCCAGACGGGCCCAGCCCGTAACGACGGTCCCAGGTACGCAGGGTCGCGGGTGCGACCCCGAGGCGTTTGGCCACCGCCGCGACGGCCAACCCGGGGCTCGACGGGCGGGGCCCGCCTTGACTCTGGGCAGGCCGCGTCGATGTCATGAATCTGATTCTGCCGAGCCGCGCAAACGTTCGCCACCGATCCGCCCGGTGTGCCGCTTATCTCCGCATGTTTCAGGGCGATCTCGGTCAAACCTTGTCAGAGGTGGCGCGGTTCGCCATGAAACGAACAGGTAGCGCTGGCGCAAAAACGCCTCTTGAACAACTTCTGCACAACTTGTAGGTTGTTCGGCATGACGGAGATCTCGAGACTCCCCGGTCCGGTCATGGAACTGTGGGAGTGGCAGTACCAGGGGGCATGCCGCGACGCGGACGACACGCTGTTCTTCCACCCGGAGGGGGAACGCGGGTCCACGCGCCGACGTCGAGCCGAAGCAGCCAAGGCCATCTGCCGGTCGTGCCCGGTGATGATGCAGTGCCGCGAGCAATCGCTGCGCGTGCGTGAGCCGTACGGGGTGTGGGGAGGCCTGAGCGAGGACGAGCGATCTGCGATCCTCGCGGGCAAGACACACTCGGCCTGACGCACTTCGCCGCACGGAGCGCGCAAGTGGCGGCACCACCGCCGCATCGTCCATCCGCGCGCGCACCGAACGAGACGGCTGCCGCTGTGATCCGTCACGGCAGCCATCCTGTTCACGGCCGAGCAGGATCATGGTCGGCCATCAGGGGGTAGAGGCCACGTCGGCGGGCGACACCATCACCGACGCGATCTCTTCAGCACGAAGGGCCCCGCACACCTCGGTGTGCGGGGCCCTTCGTGCTGCTGCGGGGCTACCTTCAGCCCGCGACCACGGCGAGGATGTCACGCGAGGAGAGGACCAGGTAGTCCTCGCCCGCGTACTTCACCTCGGTGCCGCCGTACTTCGAGTACAGAACCTTGTCGCCCACGGCGACGTCCACCGGCACACGGTTGCCGTTGTCGGAGACGCGGCCCGGACCCACGGCCAGGACCTCGCCCTCCTGGGGCTTCTCCTTGGCGGTGTCCGGGATGACCAGGCCGGAAGCGGTCGTGGTCTCAGCCTCGAGGGCCTTGACGACGATCCTGTCCTCGAGCGGCTTGATGGGGACCGACACGTCGGACCTCCTCTTTCTGCGAGTAGATCAAAGATCAGCTACGTTGACGGGTTGGCTCGAGCGTTCGGCGGGCCGCCGTCGTCGCGGGTGCCGGCGGGCACGGAACATCTCGCGTCATCGCTGCGCCGGCGCATGAGCCGTGCGGCGATGACACCCTCAATCTAGGTCGGGGCTAGCACTCGGTCAAGGCGAGTGCTAGCTCCGCGTGGCGAGCCGCGCCTCGGACGCATCGTGAGCCGCACCCCGGAGAAGATGCAGCAAATACACAATTAAGAAAATTCTTGCCCAGGGCCTCGCCATGAGCAGGGAGAACATGGAAAGATCTGCCCATGGACGCGGCGATTCTGAGCAAACTTCTCAGCCCTGATGGTCGGGCCCTGCTTGGTGCACTCCCGCCCTACGACGAGCGTTCCGCCATGCGCACCTCCACGAAGCTTCGTGAGCAAGGTGTCGCCCCTGACCTCGCGGCGGCCGCTCTCACGCAGTCCCGTCTACGCGGCAAGGCGCGGACCAAGTTCGGCGAGCTCGCCGAGCAGATGTTGTTCACCGCCGACGGCCTCGAGCAGGCGACGCGCCTGCGCGTGGCGTCGCTGCACGCCGATCGCTTCACGAGTGCGGGCGTCACTCGTGTCGCGGACCTCACCAGTGGCATCGGCGCCGATGCCATGGCGTTCGCCGGGGCGGGACTGCGCGTCCTGGCCACGGACGTCGACGAGGTCACGGCACGGATCGCCGCCTGGAACCTGCGGCAGTTCCCGGAGGCCGAGGCGCGCCATGCCGACGGTCTCGCCCTCGATCTGCACGCCGAGCAGATCGACGGCGTCTACGCCGACCCGGCACGGCGGACGCACGGGCCTCGCGGCAGCCGCCGCGTCTTCGACCCGCGCAGCTACGAGCCGGCGCTGGACAGCGTGTTCGCGCTGCGCGACGTCGTCCCCGCCCTGGGCATCAAGGTGGGGCCAGGCATTCCCCACGAGGGCCTCCCGCGGGACGCCGAGGCGCAGTGGGTCTCCGTCGACAACGACGTCGTCGAGGCCGGTCTGTGGTTCGGCCCGCTCGCGCCGGAGGGTCCGGGCCGCAGCGCGCTCGTGCTGCGTACCACCGTCGACGGCGACGGCAAGGAGCACACCCGCACGCGCGTGCTGCGAGCCTCGGATCATCCGGACGGCACGGCGCTCGAGGCGCCCACCGGCGCCGTCGGGCAGTACCTCTACGAGCCCGACGGCGCCGTCATCCGGGCCGGCCTCGTCGCGCACGCGGCCGCGGAGCTCGGCGGGCGGCTGATCGACCCGACGATCGCCTACGTCACGACGGATGCCCCCGCGCCTCCGCCCGGTGGCTCCGCCGCGGACCGGGCTCCGTCGTCCGTCGCCACGCACCCGCTCGACGTCGCCGGCCCCGCGCCGATCGCGACCGGCTACCGGGTGCTGGACACGCTCCCGTTCGGGCTCAAGCGCCTCAAGGCGTACCTGCGGGAGCGGAACGTCGGGCAGCTGACGATCAAGAAGCGCGGCACCGCCGTCGTGCCCGAACAGCTGCGCAAGCAGCTCGTCCTCACCGGGACCGAGGAGGCGACGATCGTGCTCACCCGGGTCGCCGGCGCCCAGACGGTCCTGCTCGTCGAGCCGCTCCGGGGCGGGGCATGACGGGCCCCGCACCCGTGCCGTTCGGCACGTCACGGCGTTCCAGCATCGGCCTCGAATGGGAGGTCGGGCTGGTTGACGTCGGTTCCGGTGCGATGTCGCAGGTAGCACCGCAGGTGATCGAGGAGCTGTCGCCCGAGGGCGCCGATCCGCGCATCAAGCCCGAACTGCTGCGGAACACCGTGGAGATCGCGACGGGGGTGTGCGACGACGTCGGCGCGGTGGGCGCCGAGCTCAGCGAACTCCTCGACCGGGTGACGATCTCGGCGGGCAAGCACGGCGCCGCGGTCCTCGGCGGTGCCATGCACCCGCTCGCGCACTGGGCGGACCAGCTCGTCACCGACAAGGAGCGCTACACCCGCCTGGTCGACCGCATCCAGGTGTTCGTCCGGCAGCTCGTGACGTGGGGGCTGCACGTGCATGTCGGGGTCGAGCGCCGCGACAAGGTGCTCGCGCTGGTCCAGGGCATGCTCACCTACGCGCCGCACCTGCAGGCGCTGTCGGCGTCGTCGCCCTACTGGGCCGGCGTCGACACGGGGTACGCCTCCACGCGAGCCATGCTGTTCCAGCAGATCCCGACGGCGGGACTGCCTCACCCGTTCACCGAGTGGCACGAGGTGGAGTCGTACGCCGAGGACATGCGCCGCGTGGGCGTGGCCCAGGAGTTCAACGAGATCCACTGGGACGTGCGACCGTCGCCGGCGTACGGGACGATCGAGGTCCGGGTCTGCGACGGGCCGACGAACGTCACCGAGGCGACGGCCCTGGCCGCGATGACGCACTGCCTGGTGGAGCACCTGTCCACCGAGCTGGACCACGGCCGGGAGCTGCCGACGCTGCAGCCGTGGTTCGTCAAGGAGAACAAGTGGCGGGCGGCGCGGTACGGCATGGAGGCGACGGTCATCACCTCGGCCGACGGTGACCAGCTCCCGGTGGCCGACGCCGTCGCGAAGGTGCTGGTCGAACTCGAGCCGACGGCGGAGCGGCTGGGGTGCGCCGAGCACCTCGCCGCGGTCTCCGACATCGTCCGGGGCGGTTCCTCCTCCCAGCGGCAACGCGCCGTGGCGGACGCCTCCGACGGTGACCTGGCGGCGGTGGTGCGCGCCATGCTCGCCGAGATGAAGGCCGGGCGACCGCTCTCCCCGGGCTGACCGTCCACGTCGGCTTCCGCCGAGCTCGACGGGACCGTCGTGACCCGTGCCTGCGCCAGGACCGCGTTCGGTGCACGAACGTGCGGCCCGCGCGGACTAGCCTGGCCCTATGACGTCCTCCGGCGACCCGCTCGTGCTCGGTATCGAGTCCTCCTGCGACGAAACCGGCGTCGCCCTCGTCCGCGGCAACGACCTGCTGTTCGACGCCGTCGCGTCCTCCATGGAGGAGCACGCGCGCTTCGGCGGGATCATCCCCGAGGTCGCCAGCCGCGCCCATCTGGAGGCGATGATCCCCACCATCGAGCGGGCGCTCGGCGAGGCCGACGTCGACCTCTCGGACGTCGACGCCATCGCCGTCACCGCCGGTCCGGGCCTGGTCGGCCCGCTGACCATCGGGGCGTCCGCCGCGAAGGCGCTGTCGATCGGCCTGAACAAGCCGTTGTACGGGGTGAACCACGTCATCGGGCACGCGTGCGTGGACCAGCTCGTCGACGGAGAGTTCCCCGACCGGGTCATGGCGCTCGTCGTCTCCGGCGGCCACTCGTCCCTGCTCCTCGTGGACGACGTCGCCACCGACGTCACCGAACTCGGCTCCACCCTGGACGACGCGGCCGGCGAGGCCTTCGACAAGGTGGGCCGCCTCCTCGGCCTCCCCTACCCCGGCGGCCCGCACGTCGACCGCCTGGCGCGCGAGGGCAACCCGACGGCGATCCGCTTCCCGCGCGGCCTCACCGCGCCGAAGGACCAGGAGCGCCATGCGAGCAACTTCAGCTTCTCCGGCCTGAAGACAGCCGTCGCCCGCTGGGTCGAGGCCCGCCACGACGCCGGCCTGGCCGTACCCGTCGAGGACGTGTGCGCCTCGTTCGCCGAGTCCGTCGCCGACGTGCTCACCGCCAAGACCATCGCGGCCTGCCGGCGGCACGACGTCGACACCCTCGTCATCGGGGGTGGTTTCTCCGCGAACTCGCAGCTCCGCGAGATGGCCGCGAAGCGGTGCGCCGAAGCCGGGATCGACCTGCGCATCCCGCCGATCCGCTACTGCACGGACAACGGCGCGATGATCGCCGCCCTGGGTTCGGCGGTGGTCCGCGCGGGTGTGGCACCGAGCACCCTGGACATCCCGGTCGACTCCTCCATGCCGCTGGAGACGATCACGGTCTGCAGTCGGTCCGAAGTCGGTCCGAAGTCGGGTGGTCGGTCGGATGTCGGATGATCGGCCGCTCGGGGGACCGATCATCCGACATCCGACCGACCACCCGACAAGGGACCGATCGCGTCAACGACCGGAGTCGCCCGTCGCGATCTCGCGGGTGGGGTCGCTGGACCATTGGGACCAGGAGCCGGGGTACAGGGATGCCTCGATACCCAGTGCCGCGAGCGCCGCGATCTGGTGCGACGCCGTGACTCCGGAGCCGCAGTACACGCCGACGGCGGCACCGGCGGCAGGTTCCTCGCCCGGTCCGGCGCTGTGGCCCTCGCCCGGTCCGGCGCCGGGACCCGCGTGCGACGCAGCGCCATGACCGACGTGAATCCCCAGTTCGGCGAATCTTTCTCGGAGCGCTGCATCGTCGAGGAAGCGCCCGTCGTCGCCGAGGTTGCCGGTCGTGGGAGCGGACAGCGCGCCGGGGATGTGTCCCGCTCGCGGGTCCACCGGCTCAATCTCTCCCCGGTACCGCTCACCGGCCCGCGCGTCCAGCAGCACGCCGTCGCCGTCGGCCAGCGCGGCGGCGTCGTCGGCGTCGAGCACGGGCATCCCGCCGGGTCGCGCGACGAAGTCCCCCGGCTCGGCGGTCACGTCGCCGACCTCGAGCGCGTAGTCGGCCGCGCGCCAGGCGTCGAGTCCGCCGTCGAGGATGCGGACGTCCTCCAGCCCGTAGTAGCGCAGCAGCCACCAGGCACGGGCCGCAGACGTGCCGCCGACGCCGTCGTACACGACCACGCGGGAGTCCGGCCGCAGGCCCCAGCTGCGGGCGGCGGCCTGGAAGGCGGCCGCGGACGGGAGCGGATGCCGCCCGGCAACCGGGGATCCCGGCGCGGCCAGCTCGGCCTCCAGGTCGACGTACACCGCCCCGGGAAGGTGTCCGGCGCGATACCGCGCGGCGCCGTCGGTCATCCCGAGGGCCCACCGCACGTCCAGCAGCACGGGTGCCCCCGCCTCGGGATCCACCTGCGTCCCACCCGTGACCTGCAGATCCGCCGCCAGCTCCGCGGCGTCGACCAGCACACGTTCTCTCACGTCCCCACTCCCTTCCTCATCGCCCGGAACCACCCAGGACTCACCATTCCAGGGGCGAACTTATCGCGCGGGTACGTGCGGTCGGTCCGTTGTCCGTGCGGTCGGTCCCTCAGGCGACCTCAGGCGACCGACCGCATGGCCTACCCGCGCGATCCCTTGGCGCGCCGGATCGCAGGTTCCGCGTCAGGCGGCGTCGCCGTCGTCGGTGGCCGCATCCGGCTCCGTCCGCAGGGCCAGGCGCATCGTGTAGGCGTCCTTGTCCTCGGGCTGGTAATAGCGCTTGCGCACGGACAGCACCTCGAAGCCGGAGCGGCGATACATCGCCAGGGCGGGCTCGTTGTCCACCCGCACCTCGAGCAGCACGGCCTGTGCCTTCAGCTTCCTCGCGTGTGCGATCAACTCGTCCAGCAGCAGCCGGCCCACGCCGCTGCGCTGACGCTCCCTGGCCACGCCGATGGTCATGACCTGCGCGTCGTCACCGTCGAACCAGAGGCCCGCGTATCCGACGACGGGATCCGGCCCGATCGTGCCGGGCTCGTCCATGGTGGCGACAATGTACCAGCGGCCGAGCGCGGCGAGCTCGTCGGCCAGCATCCCGTACGTCCAGGCGCCGGACCCGAACAGGTCGCGTTCCAGCCACAGCACGCGGTCGAAGTCGGAGCTGCGCAGCGGGCGAGAATGAAACTCGGGCATATCACCAGGGTAAGCGCGCCCTACCCCAGGGCGGGAGACTTTCGCCCGGCGGGTTCCTGCACGTCCGGACGTCGCAGGTACAGCGGCTCGGTCGGCAGGTCGGCGCCGGCGGCGCGGCGCGCGAGCGCGAGTCGCGCCAGCACGGTCGCGTCGGGCAGGAGGGGGGCGTCGTCGTCGAGCAGCAGGACGTCGGGATACAGGGCAGCCCCCTCACCGACGACGACGGTGCGGGTGGCGAGCGGGCCCGGCTGCGAACCCGCGGCGCTCGCCGGGGTGCCGAGCTGCGTCTCCGCGACCGCCGCGGCGCGGCCGACGTCGGGCCCCGCGACCGTCTCGACCACGGGAACGCCGTGCGGCCCCTCGTGCGCGACGACGCGGTAGCGCGCCCAGTAGACCTCCTTGCGCCGGGCGTCCGACGTGACCAGCACCTCGTCGTCGGGGTTCAGCCCGAGGTCGCTCACCGCCTGCGCCGCGAGCCCGTCGATGCTCGGCACGCCGAGCACCGGGATCCCGAGCGCGAGCGCCAGGGCCCGTGCGGTGACCAGCCCGACCCGCAGCCCGGTGAACGGCGCGGGCCCGGTTCCGGCGACGACGGCCGTGAGTTCGGTCCGGTCCACGCCGGCGTCGTCCAGCACCTGGGTGATGAGCGGGGCGAGGGACTCTGCGTGGCGCCGGCGCTCGTCGGCGGAACAGGCGGCGAGGCGGCCGCCGCTCTCGCTCACGAGCGCGACGGTCACGGCGGCGGAGGTGTCGATGGCAAGGACGGGCACGGACCAAGCGTAGTTCGGCCCCACCCCTGCCGGACGGTCACGGCTCAGCCGCGTCCGGGCTGCGGCCGTCGGCGGGTGGGCGGCCGGCCGCCCACCCGCCGACGGTTCCTAGAAGTCGTCCGGCGTCCGGATGCGGTCGCGGATCCAGAGTCCGGCCTCCTTGAGGTTCCCGGTGCCGAACGACCCGGCGGCGCAGCTCCCGGGCACGAGGACCGCGCCCGACCGGTGGTCGTCGGAGAAGTTCCAGTTCACCCAGCTGATCTTCTTCTCCGCCGCCAGGTCGAGGTAGCGCTGCGACATGGTGAAGTCGTTGGCGCCCTCGCCCGCGTAGTCCTGGGTGCCGAACTCCGTGATGAACATCGGGATCCGGTCGGCGGCGCGGGAGAGCGTGTCCAGGTACGCCTGCCCGTGCGACGCGGCGTAGAAGTGGAACGTGTACATCACGTTCGAGGCGTCGACGGGGTCGTTCACGACCTCGGACTCGTCCGAGCCGTCGGAGACGCCCAGTGAGGACCATCCGCGGGTCCCCAGCAGGACGACGGCGTCCGGGTCCTGCGCGCGGATCACGGGGACGATCTGCTCGTGGTAGCTCTTGACGGCCTGCCATGACACGCCGTTGGGCTCGTTCGCGACCTCGTAGATGATGTTGTTCTTGCCGCTGTGCCGTTCGGCGACGGCCGTGAAGAACGTCCTGGCGCGGTCCAGGTTCACGTTCGGGTCGCCCGGGTCGAGCATGTGCCAGTCGACGATCACGTACATGCCGCGCGCCGTGAGCATGTCGATGTAGGTGTGCACCAGCTCGGTGAACCGCTCCGGGTCGGTCTCGTAGCCGCCCTCCTGCACGTAGGTGGAGATCCGCACGACGTCGGCGTTCCAGTCGTGGGCGAGGGTGTCGAGCGACGCGTCGTTCACGCACTGGGAGTACCACTGGGTGCCGTGCGTGCTCATGCCGCGGAGCTGGATGCGCGTGCCGTCCTCGTTGCACAGGCCGACGCCGCACACGTGGAGCTGGCCGTTCGCCGCGACGGGGGTGCCGGGGTCCGGCTCGGGTCCGGAGTCCGTCGGTGTGGGCGTCGGCGTCGGGTCGCCGGTCGGGTCCGGGGCGGGCCCGCCGTCGCACGTCCCGTCGTGCGTCCAGAGCGCCGGCGTCGACGCCGGGTCCCAGCCCGCGCCGGGGTACGCCGTGTGGGTCGTCGTCGCGGTGTAGCCGCCGCCCTCGTAGGTGACCTGGTCGCCCGCACTGTAGCTCGTGCCCTCCGCCCAGGCCGGTGCGGAGCAGTTCACCGCGAACGCCGGGACCAGCAGGCCGGGAACTACTGCCGTCCCGAGCGCCAGCATCACGGCTGCGGCGAGTGCGACGAGTATCGAGCTGCGACGGATGACCACGTGAAACCACCTCGGTTCGTGTCCGGAGCCGGAGCAGGCCGCAGCTGCGCTGCCTGCCGGTCATGGGACGCTAACAAGGCAGGTGACGTGGTGGATATGAGGGATTGCCACACGTGAACCGGCGTCGGACACCGGCACGGCCGACGGAGCCCCGGCACGCGTGTTCCGCCGCTCCCGTGGCCGTGTCAGGCCGGCGGACGCCCCCTCACAGGCGCAGGCCGGCCCACCGCTCTCCCACGCCGCGGATCGTCGCGCGACGTACGCCGGACTCCGGGTCGTCCGGGTCCGGGTCTCCGCCGCGCGGGCGGACCAGGTCGATCTCCAGGCGGTCCTCGGTGAGCGCCTCGGCGAGCCCGCGGCCCCATTCGACGACGGTCACGGACTCGTCCAGCGACGAGTCCAGGTCCAGGGCGTCGAGTTCGCCGAGACCGCCGAGCCGGTAGGCGTCCACGTGCACGAGTGCCGGCCCGCGCGTGCCGTCCTCGCGCGGCAGCGGCGGGTGCTCGCGGGCGATGATGAACGTCGGCGACGCGACCTGTCCGCGCACGTGCAGCGCGCTGCCGAGCCCCTGGGTGAGGGTCGTCTTGCCCGCGCCCAGGTCTCCGGTGAGGATCACCAGGTCCCCGGCCTGCACCAGCCCGGCCAGCCGCGCGCCGAGCGCGCGGGTCGCGTCGGCGTCGGGAAGTTCGAGGCTGATCGTGCCCGACGACGGCGCCGCGCCCTGCTCCTCCGGTGCCCCCGCGTCCGGCGCCGCCCCCGCCGATCGGCCCGCCCCGGCCATGCGCTCCGGCGTGCCGGATCCCGTGGGCGCGCCGCTGTCCGTCGTCGTCCCGTTCACGACCAGGTCTCCTTCCCGGCGAGCGAGCCGAGTTCGAGCCGGTCCGCGCCCACCTCCTCCGCGCCCGTGTACACGCGCGGCATGCGCGCGGCGACGCGGGTGACGATCTCGTAGCTGATGGTGCCGGCGGCCTGCGCCCAGTCCTCGGCGTTGGGCGCCCCGGCGTGCTCGACGCCGTCGGACTGCCCGAACAGGGTGACGACGTCGCCCGCCTGCTCGGTCGCGTACGGGCCGAGGTCGACCATGATCTGGTCCATGCACACCCGGCCCGCGACCCGCACGACGCGGGCGGTCCCCGGCCCGGCCTCGCGGGACGCGACGTCGTTCACGTCCCCGCCGACCAGGACCGGCCCTCCCTGGCCGAGCGCTCCGCCGCTGGCATGCCGCGGGATACCGTCCGCGTACCCGAGCGGGATCACGCCGAGCGTGGTGGCCTGCGACGTCGTGTAGTGCAGGCCGTAGGACACCCCGCTGCCCGCGGGGACACGCTTCACGGTCGCGAGGCGTGCCTCCACGGTCATCGCAGGCCGCAGCCCGTAGGTGCTCGGGACGCTGATCTGCGGCACGGGCGTGAGGCCGTACATCGCGATACCCGTCCGGACCAGGTCCCACGCCATCTCGGGCCGGGTGAGCGTGGCGGCGGAGTTGGCGAGGTGCCGCACCTCGGGCGCGAAACCGGCGTCCTCGACGGCGGTGACCGTGTCCTCGAACGTCTTGGCCTGGGCATCGATGCTGGGATGGCCGGGCTCGTCGGCGCACGCGAAGTGCGACATGACGCCGGTCACCTCGACGAGCCCGCGCAGCTCGGCGGCGCGGCGCAGCACGCCGGGCAGGTCGTCCTGGGTGATGCCGTTGCGGCCGAGTCCGGTGTCGACCTTGAGGTGCACGCGCGCGGGGCGTCCGGCGGAGCGGGCGGCGTCGGCCGCCGCGTCGAGCCCCCAGGGTGCCGCCACACCGAGGTCGATGTCGGCGAGCAGCACGTCCTCCAGGGGCGCGCCGGGGGCGTAGAGCCAGGTCAGCACGCGCGCTTCGGCAGGGGTGACGCCGGACTGACGCAGCCGCAGCGCCTCGCCGACCTGCGCCGCACCGAGCCACGTGGCGCCGCCCGCGAGCGCCGCCCGCGCGACGGGCAGCAGCCCGTGCCCGTAGGCGTCGCCCTTGACCACGGCCATGAGGGCGGCACCCGCGGCGGCGCGGCGCAACGCCACGACGTTGTCGCGGATGGCGGTGAGATCGACGACGGCGCGCGCGGGGTACTCGGGATCGAACCCGGGCAGGACGCCGAGGGGCGGGGTGGTGCTCACGAAGGTGATTCTCCCACTGGCGGCGTGCCCGCTGCCCAGGGTGTCGGCCGCCCGCTTCCCCCGCGTTACCGTGAGGCGTGCGCTCGCCCCTGCCCGTGCGTGACGGGCTGAATCCCACGCGGCTCGTGCTGCCGCACGACGACACGACCGTCGCCCGGTATCCGACGTCGTACGCGTGGCTGCTCGACCGGTTCCCCGACGACGCCGCCCGCCTGCGGGAGAAGGTTGCGGCCGGGGAAGTGGTCACCGGTCGCGGTGAGCCCGTCACGGCCAGCACCCCGTACGAACCGCGCGGATTCCTCTTCCTGTACCGCGACCCGCCGTCGGACGAGCCGCACATCCCCTTCGAGCCGGAGATCCTGCACCGCGACGACGACCTGCTCGTGGTCGACAAGCCCCACTTCCTCGCGACCATGCCGCGCGGCCGCTGGATCCGGAACACCGTGCTGGTGCGCCTGCGCGCGACGCTCGACCTGCCCGAGCTCAGTCCCGTGCACCGGCTCGACCGGCCCACGGCCGGGGTGCTCGTGCTGACGGTCCGCCGCGAGGTGCGGGGGGCGTACCAGATGCTCTTCCAGGAGCGGCGGGTGCGGAAGGTCTACGAGGCGGTGGCGCCGCTCCCCCGGCTCGTGTCCGTGGACGACGGCGGTCGTGGCGCGGCGGGTGCGGACGGTGCGGCGAGCCTGCAGGCGTCGTCGGACACGGATCTGCTCCGCCGACTGGCGGACGGGCAGGCCGTCACGGTGCGCTCGCGGATCGTCAAGCACCGCGGGACGGCGCCCGCGCAGGAGGTCCCGGGCGAGCCGAACGCGGAGTCGCTGATCGCGCTCGTCGCCGCCGACGAGGCGCGCGGCCTGGGCCTCTACCGCCTGGAGCCGCACACCGGCAAGACGCACCAGCTCCGCCTGCACATGGCGTCGCTCGGTGTCCCGATCCTGCACGACCCGTTCTGGCCGGTGCTCCGCGAGGACGCCCCGGACGACTTCGCGCGGCCGCTCCAGCTGCTGGCGCGGTCGGTGGAGTTCCGGGACCCGCTGAGCGGGGCGCTGCGCCGGTTCGAGTCTCGTCGGTCCCTCGACATATCGCTCCCGTCGCAACCTTGCCGGACGCGTCAGTAGACGTTCTTGCGGTCTCCGGCTTCGAGGACCAGGACGAGGAGTTCGTCGTCGTCGATCTCGTAGACGACCCGGAAGTTCTCTCCGACCTTGATCCGGTATTCGAACTGCGTGCCCTTCATCTTCTTGACACCGTCCGGCCTGGGCCTGTCGGCCAGGGCGTCGATCCTTGCCATGATCTGGTCGTACGCCTTGCGGTTGGCCTTCTTGATCTGGTCGAGTTGCCTGCGCGCGGTGTTGTGGATCTTGATCCGGTAGCGGCTCACCTCGACCGTGACCGTGGTGACCACCAGCCGGTCACGCTCGGCAGTCAGGCGGACACGGTAGATCCCGATCTTGACGTCCTGCGCGGGTCGCGGGGCGGCGGCCTGTCTGGTGATGTCGGCCTTGATCTTGTCGTAGGTGCGCCAGTTCTTCTTCTTGATCCGGCGTAGTTCACTGTCCGCGGCGCTGGTGTACGTGATCTTGCGGGCGGCGGTCATCCGTCGTCCTCGTCCTCGGTGATGAGGTCACCATCGATCGTGTACCAGGTGCCGTCGTCGGGCTCCTCCGGCTCGCGAGCCCTCCACTCGGCCTCGGCCTCCAGCTCCAGACCCTCGAAGTTCTTCAGATCGGTCGTGTCGATCAGTACGGCGATGACCTGGCCGTTCTTGGTGATGCCGATCTTGCGTCCCGGATCGGTGGCCAGTGCCTGGGTCATGCGGGTCAGCGCCTGGCCGGTGCGGTCGAGGTCGACCATGTGTTCCAGGTCCACGTCGGTGCGCACGGTGGCCCGGTCGATGAAGCCGAGACTCGCCTCCTCGTCCGTCAGCCCGTCGCCGAGGTCGTTGCTGAGGTCGTCGCCGAGGTCGCTGGTGAAGTCGTTCATGCCCGCTCCTGCGCTCGGCGCTTCTCGTTCTCGATCGTGCCGGCACTCACCCGCGGCTGACGGGCCTGGTGCTCCCCGGGCATGTCCTGGTAGCGGACCTGCAGGTGCTCGAAGATCGAGGCGTCCACACGATCCATGACCGCGCCCACGACGAGGCCGTCCTTGACGAGCCCGAAACGACTGCCCAGGTTCTCCAGCCAGTACTCGAACAACGCCGCCGCAGGCGCGTCCAGGTCACCGATGTCGTGGACTTCGTCCAGGTGGATCGGGGTGGTCTCGAACCGGCTCTCGCCGTCATCACTGGCCATGTCCGGCACGCTATCGCGCACCCGCGAGGCCGTCAGCGGCAGGGGCGTGAAGGACTTCCTCATGCGGGCCTCCTCGTGTGGTTCGGCCCGCTCTCACGCGGGTGCGGTGCGGTGGTGGTCACCATGTCCTCCAGGTGCGTTGTTGGTGGTGCCTGGGGGTGGGCCGGGACCGAGGGGCGTCGGTCCCGGCCCGTCTGGGTGCCCGCCCGGGGTGGGCGGGCTTGCGGCCGGGCGCTGGCAGGGATGCGTGGGGCGGGGTGCGCGTCCGGCCGCAAGAATTGGGAGGGTTCAGGGTGGGGCGAGGGGTAGCTCGAATCCGGCGGGGCGTTCGGAGTGCCGTCCGAGGACTGCGGCCGTGCTACGCCATTGCGCACGCCGTTTGCCCTCGAAGCCGCGGGGGAAGTCCAGGCCGGCCTCGTGGGCGGCCTGTTCCATGTCGCGCATGGTGGCGCCCCGGGCGGCGGGCTGTTCGTCATGTCGTGCTCCCCTGGTCGGACTCGGAGGGCAGGCGTTGCCGTCACGTTCGACCACTGTGTGGGGGTGCGGTTCTGGAAGATCCCGCCGCTGCCGGGTGCATTTCTTCCAGGCGTTGGAAGTTTTCGCTCCAGTAATGACTCGCGGAGGTGTCGTTCTCTACGATCGAGGCGGACGTCGCACGTCAACAGGCCATCGAAGGGGCGGGCATGGCCACCAGCGCCAAGGCACGACGAGAACAGCTCCGCGAGCGCCTGCTCGCTCAGGGGCACGCGATGGCGCATGTCGCCGCCGAGATCGGCACGACGTTCCGCGTACGCCCACGCACGGCGTGGCGGTACGCGATGGGCTGGCCGCAGTGGAAGCTCGTGCAACAGCTACGCACGACCAACCCTGACCTCACGATCTCCGAGAGCCGGGTCAGCGAGTGGGAGTCCTGGCCCTATGGCGGCACAAAGCCGTCTCTGACGATCCTCGGGGCGCTGGCCCGCACCTTCGGCAACGGCTGCACAGTCAGCGACCTGCTCGACGACGCCGACCAAGAGCTCTTCTCCCTCGCCGAGCTGATGGTGGTCGACCATACTGCCGACCGCTCCGAGCACGTCATCATGGTGCCCAGCACGGGCTCTACGGTGACCGGCCCGGTCCGGGAGGGAGACGACGACGTGCACCGCCGGGAGATGCTGCGACTGCTCAGCACATTCGCCGCGACCATGCTCCTCCCCGTTGCCCCTGCTCCGGGGCCGACGCCGCCGGTTGCGGAGTTCCGGAAGTTCAATGAGCACCTGTGGCAGGTGTACGCATTCGCCCCGTCGAAGAGCGACGCGATGCCGCTGGTGCGACGGCAACTGTCGGTCCTCGTGGAATGCCTGCGAGGTTCTCCCGGCCCGAGCGCGCGTCGGCATCTGTGCACGCTGGCGGCGGACCTGTTCCAGCTCGCCGGAGAGATCTACTTCGACGCGGACCACTACACCGATGCGGCGCACTGCTATCACCTGGCGGCTCAGGCCGGTAAGGAGGCCGGCTCGCACGACCTGTGGGCCTGCGCGCTCACCCGGCATGCCTACCTTTCGGTGTATGAGAAGCGATTCGCCGACGCCGCACCATTGCTTGACCTCGCCGCAACGATTGCCACGCGAGGCGACGGCGAACTGTCGACACGCCACTGGGTAGCGGCCGTGCAGGGCGAGACCTTCGCCGGCCTGGGAGACCTGGACGCCTGCCGCCGGGCGCTGGACAGCGCCGAGGAGGTCGCCGGACTGACGGGAACAATCCACAACGGCGGCTGGCTGCGCTTCAACGGCTCCCGACTCCCCGAAGAACGCGGCACCTGCTACGTGACCCTGGGCCGCCCAGACCTGGCGGAGGCCGCACTGACCGAAGCGCTCGGTCACGCCACGTCCATCCGCCGCCGCGCCGGAGTCCTGGCAGACCTCGCAGTCGTGGGCGCTCAACGCGGTGACCTCGACCAGGTCATCACCCACGCCGACGCCGTGCTCACGCACGCGCACGAGACCCGGTCCGGCATGATCGCCCGCAAGCTACTCGACCTGCGCCCGCACCTCGGGCCGCTCCAGGGCGACCTCCGAGTTCGGGAACTCGACGCCCGGATCACCACCCTGACCGCAGCATGACGAAGGGAACCACGTTGCACCACGAACCCGGCCGCATCTTCCGCGAGGCATGGATCGCCGGCGTTACCGCGCACTATCCGGGTGAGCCCAAGCCCGGCTACATCGCGCCCTGGGACGAGACTCCCGAATGGGAGCGATCCGCCGCCGCGGCCGTCTTCGACCAGATCCGCGCCTTCGCTGAGACCACCGGCGGTGCGGCCAGCCGGCTCACCCGCGAGCAGAAGGGCCGGTTCGTCGCGCTGTGCTGGATCGGGCAGATCTACAAGCACTTTCCCGATCCCAAGCCCTCCTACGTCGCGGACTGGGACGACATGCCCGCCTGGCAGCAGAAGACCGACACCGAGATCTTCGAGACCATCGAACGTCTCCGATAGGAAGCGCCAGGAGAGACCTGGCGCGGCACGTCCACCGGCTGCTCACCCCTCGCATCCCGGAGGAGGAAACCTCATGACGCTGACGCACAGTAACGCCGACTGGATCGCCGGGATCGCCGGTGAAGGCGTGGTCACCATCGGCGACCCACGCCTGAAAGCACCCACCCGCGAGGTCGACCTCGGGCCAGACACCATGAACCTGCTCGACGCGATGGTGGCCCGGCTGCGCGAGCTCAACGGAGCTGGCCTGGCAGCACCCCAGATCGGCGCTTCGGTGCGGGTCGCGGTCATCGAGGTCCGCAAGACCGACGTCTTCCCCGACCGGCCCGAACACCCCCTGATCGAACTGATCAACCCCACCATCACCCGACACTCCAACAGCCAGGCCTCAGACTGGGAGGGCTGCTTCTCCGTACCCGGACTCCTGGGCCAGGTACCCCGCGCCGAGACCATCACCGTGGAGCACACCACCCGCGACGGCGAACGCGTCACCCGCGACTACAGCGGCTACGTGGCCCGCGTCATCCAGCACGAGACCGACCACCTCGACGCCATCGAGTTCGTCGACCGCATGCCCGACATGCACACCCTCACCACCGTCCAGAACTGGCTCCACCAACGCCAGAACGCCTGACGACACCAAGGAATGAACCTGGAGCGATGACGGCAGACACGGGCAACGCCGCGACGGCGCTTCGGACACCCGGGCCGATCACCGAGACCATGGCAGAGCTCGGCATCGTGCAAGAAGGCGACCCAGGTCTGCGCCGCCCCGCCCGGCCGCTCACCCTGCCCGAGGACGCCGGGACAGCGCGCCGTGTCGGGTAGCCCCGGCTCGTTGCCGAGCCGGGGCCCCCTCAGAACCGGACGTGCGGCTTTCACCGCATCCGGCTCAAGCAAGTCCCGTCGGGCGTCGTGGGGTACGGGGTTGGGGTGCTGGTGTATCCGGTGGCACTCGGCGTTGACGGCGCTGCTGCCAGTAGGAGGTCAGCGCCGGGTCGTCCGGGGACGCGTCGGTGTTGACCATCTGGTAGCGGCGGATGGGTGTCCACTGCAGTTTCTGCAGGTAGGCGCCAGTTTCCTGATCGCCGAAGACCGAGCGGTCCTGTCGGGACGGGTTGAACCGCCCGAAGTAGCGGTCCGCGATCCATCCGTCCGTCTTCGCCGGGTGTCGGCGCCTGGCCCACTTCAGCAGCGTCCACCACAGGGTGTTGTCGATGCTGCTGAAGGTCCGGTTGGACACGACCGCGCGGTAGTACCCGGCCCAGCCGCGCAGGATCGGGTTGAGCCTGCTGATCACGGCAATCGCGTTCGCGCCGTAGAGGCTGCGCACCTCGGCGCGCAGCCTGGTGCGGAACCGTTTGACCGCTGCCTTGGACGGCTTGATCAGCAGTTTCCCGACGTTGCGGTAGTGGCGGATGTTGAACCCGAGGAAGTCGAACCCCTCGGACAAGGCCACGATCCGTGTCTTGTCCTCGTTGAACGACAGCCCCCGGGGCGCCAGCCACTTGGCGAGGTCGCCCTTGACCTGTTGTGCCTGCTCACGGGAGTGGCAGAGCGCGACCAGGTCGTCGGCGTACCTCACCAGGACCGGAGTGCCTGACACCGACCGGCCGTGTCGTGACGGCCTCGTATCGGTCCGGGCCCCTGCAGCGGTCTCCATTCCGTGCAGGGCGATGTTCATCAGCAACGGGCTGATGACCCCGCCCTGCGGCGTTCCCTCGTGAGTCGGAGCGAACGATCCGTTCTCGATCACCCCGGCCTTCAACCATCTGGCCACGCGTTCCCTGGCGGGGAACCCGTGCAGATGATCGAGGAGCCGGTCGTGATCGATCCGGTCGAACGCCGCCGTCAGGTCCGCATCGAGAACCCAGGACCGCTGCGGGTTCTTGCCCTTGCAGACCAGCCAGATCGCCTCGATGGCGTCGTGACAGCTCCGGCCGGGACGGAAGCCGTAGCTTCGCATCTCGAACCGGGCCTCCCACTCAGGCTCCAAAGCGTTGAGCACCACGGCTTGAGCCGCACGATCGGCGATCACGGGGATGCCGAGCGGGCGTCGCTTGCCGTTCGCCTTGGGAATGTAGATCCGCCGCACCGGCCGGGCCTGCGACGTGCGCCCGTGTTGTTGGACCCACCGGGCAAGTTCCACCCGGTCCGATCCCCACAGCGCGGTGCGCCCGTCGATCCCGGCCGTCTTGCGTCCCTTGTTGACCTGCGCGACCCGGCGCGTGCTGAGCAGCGCGTTGGCCCGGGATCGCAGCATCAACCGTTGCAGGCTGCGCACCTTACGGTGCTCGCCTGCCCTTGACGCCGTGAAGATGCGTTGCCGCAGCCGTCGTACCTCCGCCTCAGCCCGGGTCCAGTCGACCTGGCCCCAGTCCTCGGGGAAGTCTCGCGGTCCGTTCACCGTCACCGTGGTGGCGGCGTCCAACGTCCCCGCGTGTTCCGTCGTTGCGTTCATCGTCCTCTCTTCACAGACTCACCTGACCCGCGTGGGCTCCCTCTCGGGCCGAGCACACCGCTCGTATCCGGCCGGTTCGACACCCACCACGACCAGGAGGCGGCCGCATCCTGCGTGGGTGTCCTTCCCGTCGCCTTTCGACGCACCGGCATTCGCTTCTCGGGTCATCCTGTCCCGGCTGGGAATTCCGCTCCCCTTACGGTTCGCCTACCAGTCCGAAGACTGGACCCAGACGGGGTTTCCACGTTCCACATGCATGAGACACGGACGGAATGGGCGCCCTCTATACCCCGGGGACGATGGTGCTCACCCAACTGCTTGGCAGTCAGCAGCCGGCATACGCCGCTTCACATCGGCATAGTCCCTAACCCGGTCCGGGACCGCTTCCCTTCATCCGGACCTTCAACCTGACGAGGCATCAACCAAGGGTTCACACGTGTTCGCCCGCCCGTCCTTCTCCTTGCCCGTAGCCCTCGGAAGGAACGAGGACCCTTCGGCTTGAACCCTGGGCTCCGCACCCCGCAGTTACCCGCGACGCACGCCAGGGAGGAGACCGGCCATCGAGCACGAACCGGAGATCACGCCACCATCTGGAGCCTCCTACTACGTGACCTACTCATGTCATGCGACTTCGTGTCGCACGTGCCGCAGTCGCTGCGGAATAGCCTCCGGCTATGCTCAAGGGCATGACCTCTCGGCGTTTCTGGTGGCGGCTGCGCTCGCAGCCGTGACCTGACGCGCCCTTCGCATCGTCCCGAGCCGCCTGCCGCAGCCGGGACGTTCGCATGTGGGGACGGTTCTCCGACGGTGGCAGGCGTGACACCAAAGAGGAGAACCAGCCATGACACTTCCCACCACCGTTCCGAGCGTTGCGACCGCTCCCGCTGGACCGTCGTCGGACACGGCACGCGAGAACGTGCACGCGACCGATTCAGTACGCGCCGCCCGGGAACGCTCTACGGTCCTGGAGCAGCGGATCGCTGCAGACCCGGCCCGGTTCCGGGTGCTGACGGGTGAGCGGCCCACAGGGGCGCTGCACCTGGGGCATCTGATCGGAACCCTGGACAACCGCGTGCGCCTGCAGGCCCGCGGCGTGGACGTCTTCCTGATCGTCGCGGACTACCAGGTCATCACCGACCGGGACGTGGCCGGCGACCTGCCCGCCGTGGTGCGTGACGTGCTGTTGGACTACCTCGCCGTCGGGATCGACCCGGAGCGCACCACGATCTTCACCCACTCGGCCGTGCCCGCGCTGAACCAACTGCTGCTGCCGTTCTTGTCGCTGGTGACCGTGGCCGAACTGGAGCGCAACCCGACCGTCAAGGCCGAGACGCTCGCGGCCGAGCGGCGCGGGAGGCGTGGCATGTCGGGGCTGATGTTCACCTACCCGGTGCACCAGGCCGCCGACATCCTGTTCTGCCACGGCAACCTGGTCCCGGTGGGACAGGATCAGCTGCCGCACCTGGAGATCACCCGCACGGTCGCACGGCGGTTCAACAACCGGTACGCGCCTGCGGCCCCGTACTTTCCTGAGCCGGACGCGTTGATCGTTCCCGCACCGACGATCCTGGGGAACGACGGGGCAAAGATGTCCAAGTCCGCGGGCAACGCCCTTGAGCTCCGCGCCGGCGAGGACGAGACGGTCGCGTTCATCAAGCGGGCCAAGACCGACCCAGAGCGGCACATCACCTACGAGCCCGACCGGCGCCCGGAGATCGCCAACCTGCTGACCATCGGAGCCCACTTCGCCTCAACGACACCGGAAGCGCTGGCTGAGGAGATCGGCGCCGCCGGGGCCGGACAGCTCAAGCAGGTCGTCACCGAAGCGCTCGTGGAGGGTCTGCGCCCGATGCGCGCCCGCCGCGCCGAGGCTGCCACCCGGGGCCCGCAGTACCTGCACGACCTCCTCGCACGCGGGAACACGCGCGCCAACGAGATCGCCGACCAGACCCTCGACGAGGTCCGAGACCTCATGCACATGACCTACTGACGCACAAGCACCGGAGCGTCTGCGAGGCCTCGCGGGCTGTACGTCATCACGGGCCCCGATCCAGAGGGTCACGCCCATGGTCCTCGCCCTTTCGAACGCGACGTCACCAGCCCAGCCCTCCGAAGCGATCACTATCGATCAATTCGTTGACCCGAAGCGTCACGACCGCCTACTTTCTGATCAGGGGAGTGAACAGGCTTCGCACCATTCGATCAGAACCAATCATCGATGATCGCCGCTCTCCGTACCAGACCAGTCAAAGACGACGGAGAGCACCCATGTCACGTCCCCATCGCCGCAGGGGCAGGCCCGCCGCTGCGGTCGCAGTCCTCACACTGGCCGCGGGCGGCCTGCTTTCTCCATCGGCCGCCGCCGCTCCGGACACGGCCGCGGCTACGCCGTCGGCCATCGCGACCACCGGCCCCGAACTCGACGTCGACGACCCGTCGATCGACTGGCGCGAGCTCGTCGTCGACGGCGACGACGTCGAGCGCCGCGCGGACGGCACGCCCTACAACGTGTTCGGTGGCTTCGGCTCGGTGTCGTGCAACAACACCGGCAAGCTGCTCCTCGACTACAAGGAGGAGAACCCGGACGCCTACTGGTCGATCATGCGCCTGCTCTTCGACCCGGTCGACGGCGCGGGCCTCGCGCACATCAAGGTCGAGCTGGGCGCGGACTCCAACACGTCGTCGGGCGCGGAGCCGGCGACCAAGCGGAGCGCCGACGAGCCGGCCAACGTGCTGCGCGGCGCCGGCTTCCACTTCATCGCCGACGCACTGACGATCAACCCGGACATCGAGACCGAGGTCCTCCGCTGGGCCGAGCCGTCGTGGACCGGCAACGACCCGGCCAAGCGCTACCAGTGGTACAAGGAGACGATCGACGCCGCGTACGACACCTACGGCGTCGAGCTCGACTGGGTGAGCCCGTCGCAGAACGAGGTGCGCCGCGACACCTACCAGGACGCCGAGCTCGACTGGACCGTCCAGTTCGCCAAGTGGCTCGAACGCGACGCGACCGCCGACGACGCCCGCTTCGACTACTCGAAGATCAAGATCATCGCGCTCGACTCCTACCGCGAGGGCGACCGGATCGCCGGCAAGATCCTCGCGGACCCCGAGGCGCTCGAGCAGGTCGACGCGCTCGGCTACCACTACGACATCGTGGGCGGCCCCAACGTCACGCGGCTCAACAAGGAGTTCGGCAAGCCGATCCTGTACTCCGAGGGCGTCGCGCCCATGATCGACCCGCAGTACCGCGTGAACGCGGAGCCCGCGCGCGGCGGCGTCGGCGGCGCGGTCGGCGCCGCGGACATCGCGGACCGCTTCATCAACGCCTACCGGTGGAGCGGGGCGGGCGACGACCCCGCGCACATGACCACGTTCCTGTTCCAGCCGGCCGTGAGCGCGATGTACGAGGGCCAGCAGTACTCGCCCAAGCACCTGATCCGGGCGTCCGATCCCTGGTCGGGCTACTGGGAGGGCGACATCGGCATCTCGACGGTGCGGCACTTCCACCAGTTCGCGGAGCACGGCTGGGAGTACATCGAGGGCGCCACGGGCGGCGACGGGACCAAGGGCGACGGCGGCACCAACGTCGACACCTCGACCCGCACCGTCATGACCCTGCGCACCCCCGCAAGCGCCGACGGCGAACCCGAGCTGACGCAGGTGCACGCCAACAACACGGCGACCGCGCGGTACTTCGAGGTCAAGGTCGCGAACCTGGGTGAGGGCGGCCGGTCGCTCCACGCCTGGGAGACCACGGGCCCGGAGGCCGGTGAGGCGTACGACGCCAACTACTTCCAGAACGTCGGCCACTACGCACCCGTGCGCACCGAGACGATCGGCGGGACCGAGCACGACGTCTACCGCGTGCAGGTCGAGCCGTACTCGATCCTGACGCTGTCCACTCTGCCGCACGGCGTCGACGGCACGACGCGGGAGTACACGCCGGGCGACTACGCGTCCGAGGCGGAGGACGAGATCCTCGGACTGCCCTACCGCGACAACTTCGAGTACGACGACTACCGCACCACCGTCGTGGGCGGGGAGCGGATGTCGTACGTGGAGCGCCGCGGCGGAACCCCGCGGTACACGGCGGACCAGGACGGCGCGTTCGAGGTGGTGGAAACCGGCCGCTGGTGGCACCGCAACAACGTGCTGCAGCAGCAGATCCACGCCGAGAACCGGGGCTTCACGTGGAACGTGTGGGGCGACGGGCGGCAGGATGTCCTGCAGTCGGCCGCGCCGTCGACCGTGCTGGGCGACCACCGGTGGGCCGACTACACCGCGAGGATCGACTTCCGCCTCGACGAGACCGTGAGTGACGAGAGCCTGGCCAACTTCGCGGGTCTCGGCGTGCGGCAGGTCTACGCGCGCGGCGGCGATCAGGCCACCTACGCCACCCGAGTCCACGCGGACGGCACGTGGGAGCTGCGCAAGCTCGACACCGTCGTCGCGTCGGGCACGCTCGACGGGTTCGACCCGGGGGCGTGGCACCGGCTGTCGGTCGAGGCACGCGAGAACGTCATCACCGCGCGGCTGGACGGTGACCTGCTGAAGCAGTGGGTCGACCCGGCGGCCAACCCGGTGCTCGCGGGCCGCGTCTCGCTCGTCAGCGGGTTCTACAACACTCAGTACGACAACCTCGCGATCACGCCGATCAAGGGCCAGGCGTGGAAGTCCGAGAAGCTCGACGACTCCGACGCGCGCGTGTCCTACCCCGACGGCGCGCGATTCGCGCAGTCGAGCTTCACGCATTTCAACCGGACCCTGCACGTGCTCACCGAGGGGCAGTCCGCCACGCTGGACTTCACCGGCACGGGCCTGAACCTGTTCGGCGCCACGGGCGCGGCGACGCTTGAGGTCGCGATCGACGACCGGCCGGTGCGCACCGAGCAGGTCGGTGCGGCCGGGACGCGCGAGACGTCGTACTGGCTGCGTGGCCTGAAGCAGAAGCGGCACACCGTCACGGTTCGCGTCGTCAGCGGGACGTTCACGCTCGACGGCTTCGACGTGCTCAGCGGCGGGGCCCGGCCCCCGAGGGTGCCCGACGCGAAGCGGCCCGTCGCCGTGGCGGAGCCGATCGCGCGGTCCGCGACCGCCGTCGGCCAGGAACCCGACCTCCCCGAGACGGTGGTCACGACGTCGGCCTCCGGGTCGGCCATCGACGCCGCGGTCGACTGGTTCGTGCCCGCCGGCGCGTTCGACGAGCCGTACTCCATGGTCCGCATCGACGGGACGTTCAGGAACGACCCGTCGCTGCGGGTCTCGACGATCGTCGAGGTGGTACCGGAGGGCCTGGTGTACTTCGTCGACGCCAACGCGCCGGCGGTCGGTGGCGGCGAGGCGTACCCCGCGGTCCGGGCGCTCGCCGACACCCGCGGCGAGGGGCTGCGCAACGACGTGCCCGACGCCCTGTGGTCCGACGACGCCGGCTGGGGCCGTGCGGCGTCGTACTCGGGCAAGGCGCCGCTCGGGACCAACCCCTACGACAAGATGCGCGAAACGGGCTACTACACCTCGGGCACGGGGCAGCCGCTGGACTACCGGCTGACCCTCCCGGCCGGTGAGTACACGATCTCGTCCGGGCACACCGAGTGGTGGAACCCGGGCAACGGGCGGTCGCGGCGTATGGCGACGTCCGTCTCGTGGACCGGGGGCGACGGCGCGGCACACTCCGTACCGCTCGGCGCGGTGGCGTTCCCGAACGGCAGCAGCGGCCGTTCCGAGGTGCTGACGGGGAGCTTCACGCTCACCGAGGAGACCGTCGTGACGTTCCGCGTCGCGAACGACGGCGGCACGGAGGCGCCGGTGCTGAGCTGGCTGGCCGTGGCCGCGGGCTGACACCCTCTCGCGCGCCGCGGGACCCGTCCCGCGGCGCGCGAGACCCCACCGCCC
Source organism: Myceligenerans halotolerans (assembly GCF_054782975.1). Classification (NCBI taxonomy): domain Bacteria; kingdom Bacillati; phylum Actinomycetota; class Actinomycetes; order Micrococcales; family Promicromonosporaceae; genus Myceligenerans; species Myceligenerans halotolerans. The sequence goes on along the minus strand of NZ_BAAGRL010000006.1, from coordinate 177,812 downwards.
GGAGCCAGGCATCGTCCCAGGTCCACCGCGGACCTGGTTATGAACGGGCCGCCGCCGATGCCAGGATGGACGCATGAGCCTCTACGACATCCCCTTCCGCCGGATGGACGGCAGCGAGACCACGCTCGCCGACCACGCCGACGACGTCGTCCTTGTCGTCAACGTCGCGTCCCGCTGCGGCCTCACGCCCCAGTACACGGCGCTCGAGCAGCTGCAGAAGGCCTACTCCGACCGCGGGTTCACCGTGATCGGGTTTCCCAGCAACCAGTTCTTCCAGGAGTACGGCAGCAACGAGAAGGTCGCCGAGTTCTGCTCCACGACCTACGGCGTGACCTTCCCCGTCGTGGACCGCGTCAAGGTGAACGGGCGCCACACGCATCCGCTGTACGCCGAGCTCAAGAAGACCGCCGACGCCGACGGCCACTCCGGTCGCGTGCGCTGGAACTTCGAGAAGTTCCTCGTCCTCCCGGGCGGCGAGGTGCGCCGCTTCGACCCGCACACGGTCCCGGACGCCCCGGAGGTCGTCGAGGAGATCGAGACCCATCTCCCCCGCTGACCCACCCGGGCCATGAAGTCTCCGTCGCCGGCATGAGCCTGGCGCACGTCGCACTCTGGCGACGCGCGGCAAGCTCGTGGTCAGGGCGGGAACCTCGTGCCGGCGCTATTCCAGCGGCGGCGGGCTGCCGTTGACGCGCTCCTGGCCTGCCGGCACGTCCGGTCGCGTGGCTGTGACGTCGCGCGGGATCATCGAGAAGCCCTGCCAGTGGGACTCCATCGGGCTCTGATCCTCGTCCCGTGGCACGTGGTGGAACCCGACCGCCACCCACGACACGACGTCGTCCAGCTCCTGCCGGTCGGCGACGTAGTCCGGGACGCCGCGGCCGCAGTGGCCGTCCCGGTTCGCGGTCGCGAACAGCTCGCAGTCCGCCGCCTCGGTGAAGGCGATGTCGTAGCCGCCGTGCTCGTGCCCGTCGTCCCGCGTGAACGTGAACGACGACGACGCGCCCAGGTCGATCTCGTAGCTGACCGGGTGCCCGTCGTCGTTCAGGCGGTCCGGGTTCAGCACGCGCCACCAGCGACGGTTCTGCATCTTCCGCGTGTCCTCGCGGCCGATCTTCTCCAGGCTGCCGACCACCACCCAGGACTCCGGGCCCATCTCGTCCGTGTCCCCGGCGTCGTACTGCTCGACCCCCAGCCCACCGCGCCCGCCGAGCGCCCAGTGCACCTTCCACACCACGTTGTGCGAGTGGCTGGCCGCGTGGTCGTGGTCGCCCTCCCCGACGGCCCAGCCATGCTGATCATCGGTGTAGTCCGCCGGCGACAGGTCCCCGGTGGCGCCGAGCTCGGGAGTGATCGAGCCGTCCGCGCCGAACGTGTACTGCGTGACGTACTCGTACCAGCCCACCTTCGACACGGTCGACAGCCGCAGGTCCTTCCGGCGTTCCACCAGCGGCTCGGACCCCGGCGCCTCGCCGGTCGCGTGGTAGGCGATGCCGCCGTCCACCGTCTCCCGGCAGAGCACCTCGCGTGTCTCGACGCCTCCGACGCTGCCGTCGCCGAACACGGGCATGTCCGCCGTCACGCGCTCTCCCCCGCACGACTTCTCGTTGAGCGTCAGCATCGAGCGTCCGCCGAACCCCTGCGACGTGATGTCCTCGGTGTTGCGCAGGCCGGAGTCGTACGGCACCTCGAGCTGCCCGATCGTGAGCGACGCGAGCACCTGCATCTGCTTGTGCCCCACCGGCGCGAAGGTCACGTCCTCCAGCACCAGCCCCGTGTTGTGGTCGACCCGCCAGCACATGCTCCAGGCCGAGCCGCTGCTGAGCGTCTGCGTGACGGGCTCGTTCTCGGCGCAGTCGGGTTCCTCGATCGCCGCCGACGACATCGATGCGCCCCGAGGCACCCGCTCGTCCCCCGTGGTGGGCTCCGCGGACACCACCAGCAACGTGACGACCACCGCCGCGATGGCGGCGAGGCAGACGACCATCACCGCCACGATCCCCGTCTGACCCGGCCACGACCGCCGTCGTTCACCACTCTGATCCGGCACCCTGCTACCCCCTGAAAGTCGCTGGTGAGACCCCTCGCTCCCACCGATCTTCAGGCACGGACCGGCCCGGCGCGACTTGCGTCACGCCGGGCCGGTCTCGCTGTCATGGTGGTCCGGATCGCCGGCCGGCGAGCGGCCGGCGATCCGGACGGTTCGTCATCGGAGGTTCATCACCTGCCGACGACGGATCAGGATCGCACCCGCTGCGAGCAGCAGGAACGACATCACCGCGAGCATCGACGCGTCCGAACCGGTCGCGGCGAGCTGACCCCCGCCGTTGCCGTTGCCGGACTTGCCGTGGCCGTTGTGGTGGCCGTGCCCGTTGTCGCCGTCACCGGAGCCGTTGCCGTCCCCGTCACCGTCGCCACCGTTGCACTTGCAATCGCCGTCGCCGTTCCCGTCGCCATCTCCGTTGCCGTTGCCGTCGTGGACGACGACGTCGAAGCCGGCGATGGCGTGGTCACCGTGAACGGTGCTGGTTGCGATGCCCACGTGCGGGCCGGCGGTGAAGTCGGCCGGGACCGTGAAGGTCCAGCTGACGACGCCGTCCGCGTCCGCCGCCGTGCCCATGAGGGCGACCGGCGACGAGTGGATCAGCCCGACGACGACCTCACCCGGGTGGAAACCCGAGGCGTAGAACGTCTGGCTGTCACCCGGCTCGACCGTGCCGTGCTCGAACCACGCGTCCAGCGCACGGGCGACACCCTCCGGACCGCAGACCGCGATCGGCACCGAGGCACCGTCGCCGCCGTCCTCCGGCGTGGCGATGATCTCGTGCAGACCCGGGTCCGAGCCCTCCGGCACCGTGATGATCACCTGGAACCCGCACTGCTCGTTCACCGTGACCATGACCGGGTCGCCCAGGGGCTCACCGTCCGGACCGTAGAGCTGCACCTCGACCTCGGCGCCGGCCTCGAAGCCCATCCCGGTGACGAGCACGTCGTCACCGACCGTCACGACCTCGGTCGTGGCGAACAGGGCCGGGTTGGAGCACTCGCCGCCGGGGCCGCCGTCATCGTCGCTCACCGTCAGCGGAGCTTCCGCCGGGGTACCCGTGGTGTCGTCGGTACCGATCACCATGTAGTCGCCCGGCTCGGCGTCCTCCGGAACCATGAGCGGCATGGTGAACATGCCGTTCTCGTCCGTCGGAACATCCTCGATCGGGTCGCCCACAGGGTTGCCGTCGGGGTCAACGAGCTGCACGGTCACGGTGCTGTCGGGCGTGTAGCCCTCACCGGTCACGTCAGTGGTCTCACCCGCGTAGACCTCGGACGGGTCGACCGACAGCGTCGGGTCGATACCGTCCGCGGGGTTCACGGTCAGCGGGGTCTCGGCGGACTCGTCGGTCTCGTCGTCCGTGCCGATCACCGTGTAGTCGCCCGGCTCGGCGTCCTCCGGGACACACAGGTCCACCGAGAACGCACCGTTCTCGTCCGTGTCGGCCGAGATCGGGTCACCCACGGGGTTACCGTCGGCGTCCGTCAGCTGCACCGTCACCGTCGAGTTCGGCGTGTAGCCCTCACCCGACACCACCGTGCACTCGCCCGGCTCGACCTCGGTCGGGTCGACCGAGATGGACGGACCGTCGCCGTCACCATCGGTCACCGTCAGCGGGGCCTCCGCCGGGGTGTCCGTCGTGTCGTCCGTACCAACCACCGTGTAGTCACCCGGCTCGGCGTCCTCCGGAACCATGAGCGGCGTGGTGAACTCACCGTTCTCGTCCGTCGGAACATCCTCGATCGGGTCACCCACCGGGTTGCCATCGGAGTCGACCAGCTGCACGGTCACGGTGCTGTCAGGCGTGTAGCCCTCACCGGTCACGTCAGTCGACTCACCCGGAGCAACCTCGGACGGGTCGACCGACAGCGTCGGGTCGATCTCACCCGGGCCGCCGTCACCGTCGGTCACCGTCAGCGGAGCCTCCGCCGACTCGTCGGTCTCGTCGTCCGTACCGATCACCGTGTAGTCGCCCGGCTCGGCGTCCTCCGGGACACACAGGTCCACGGTGAACGCACCGGTCTCGTCGGTCTCGGCCGTGATCGGGTCGCCGACGGGGTTACCGTCCGCGTCGACCAGCTGAACGGTCACGGTGCTGTCAGGCGTGTAGCCCTCACCGGACACCTCCGTGCACTCACCCGGGTCAACCTCGGTCGGGTCCACCGTCAGAGTCGGGTCGATCTCACCCGGACCACCGTCACCGTCGGTCACCGTCAGCGGGGCCTCCGCCGGGGTGTCCGTGGTGTCGTCGGTGCCAATCACCATGTAGTCGCCGAGCTCGGCGTCCTCCGGAACCATGAGCGGCGTGGTGAACTCACCGTTCTCGTCCGTCGGAACATCCTCGATCGGGTCACCCACCGGGTTGCCATCGGCATCGACCAGCTGCACGGTCACGGTGCTGTCAGGCGTGTAGCCCTCACCGGTCACGTCAGTCGACTCACCCGGAGCAACCTCGGACGGATCCACCGACAGCGTCGGGTCGATCTCACCCGGACCACCGTCACCGTCGGTCACCGTCAGCGGGGCCTCCGCCGGAGTGTCCGTCGTGTCGTCCGTACCGACCACCGTGTAGTCACCCGGCTCGGCATCCTCCGGAACGGTCAGCGGCGTGGTGAACATGCCGTTCTCGTCCGTCGGAACATCCTCGATCGGGTCACCCACCGGGTTACCGTCGGAGTCGACCAGCTGCACGGTCACGGTGCTGTCAGGCGTGTAGCCCTCACCGGTCACGTCAGTCGACTCACCCGGAGCAACCTCAGACGGATCCACCGACAACGTCGGATCGATACCGTCCACCGGAATCACCGTCAGCGGAGTCTCGGCCGGCGTACCGGTCTCGTCGTCCGTGCCGATGATGGTGTACTCGCCGGGCTCGGTCTCCTCCATGATCACGGCGGGGAGCACGAAGCTGCCCGTCTCGTCCGTGGTGGTGGTCACCGGGTCGCCGACGGGGTTGCCGTCGGGGTCGACGAGCTGGATCGTCACGGTGTTGTCGGGCGTGTACCCGTCACCGATGATGTCCGTGGTGTCCCCCGGAGCGACCGTGTCGGGGTCAGCGACGATCGTCGGGGCGATCCCGTCGACCGGGTTCACGGTCAGCGGGGTCTCGGCCGACTCGTCGGTCTCGTCGTCCGTACCGATCACCGTGTAGTCACCCGGCTCCGCGTCCTCCGGAACACACAGATCCACGGAGAACGCACCGTTCTCGTCCGTGTCGGCCGAGATCGGGTCACCCACGGGGTTACCGTCGGCGTCCGTCAGCTGCACCGTCACCGTCGAGTTCGGCGTGTAGCCCTCACCCGACACCACCGTGCACTCGCCCGGCTCGACCTCGGTCGGGTCGACCGAGATGGACGGACCGTCGCCGTCACCATCGGTCACCGTCAGCGGGGCCTCCGCCGGGGTGTCCGTCGTGTCGTCCGTACCGACCACCGTGTAGTTGCCCGGCTCGGCGTCCTCCGGGACACACAGGTCCACGGAGAACGCACCGTTCTCGTCCGTGTCGGCCGAGATCGGGTCACCCACCGGGTTGCCATCGGCGTCGACCAGCTGCACGGTCACGGTGCTGTCGGGCGTGTAGCCCTCACCGCTGACCACCGTGCACTCACCCGGAGCAACCTCGGTCGGGTCGACCGACAACGTCGGGTCGATACCGTCCGCAGGGGTCACGGTCAGCGGAGCCTCGGCCGGCGTACCGGTCTCGTCATCCGTACCGACCACCGTGTAGTCACCCGGCTCGGCGTCCTCCGGAACCATGAGCGGCGTGGTGAACTCACCGTTCTCGTCCGTCGGAACATCCTCGATCGGGTCACCCACCGGGTTGCCATCGGAGTCGACCAGCTGCACCGTCACCGTCGAGTCAGGCGTGTAGCCCTCACCGGTCACGTCAGTCGACTCACCCGGAGCAACCTCAGACGGATCCACCGACAACGTCGGATCGATACCGTCGACCGGCGTCACCGTCAGCGGAGCCTCCGCCGGGGTATCCGTCGTATCGTCCGTACCGACCACCGTGTAGTCACCCGGCTCCGCATCCTCCGGAACACACAGATCCACCGAGAACGCACCGTTCTCGTCCGTGTCGGCCGAGATCGGGTCACCCACGGGGTTACCATCGGCATCCGTCAGCTGCACCGTCACCGTCGAGTTCGGCGTGTAACCCTCACCCGACACCACCGTGCACTCACCCGGAGCAACCTCGGTCGGGTCGACCGACAACGTCGGGTCGATCTCGTCGACCGGCGTCACCGTCAGCGGGGCCTCCGCCGGGGTGTCCGTCGTATCGTCCGTACCGACCACCGTGTAGTCACCCGGCTCCGCATCCTCCGGAACACACAGATCCACCGAGAACGCACCGTTCTCGTCCGTCGGAACATCCTCGATCGGGTCACCCACGGGGTTACCATCGGCATCCGTCAGCTGCACCGTCACCGTCGAGTTCGGCGTGTAACCCTCACCCGACACCACCGTGCACTCACCCGGAGCAACCTCGGTCGGGTCGACCGACAACGTCGGGTCGATCTCGTCGACCGGCGTCACCGTCAGCGGGGCCTCCGCCGGGGTGTCCGTCGTATCGTCCGTACCGATCACCGTGTAGTCACCCGGCTCCGCGTCCTCCGGAACACACAGGTCCACCGAGAACGCACCGTTCTCGTCCGTGTCGGCCGAGATCGGGTCACCCACCGGGTTACCGTCGGCATCCGTCAGCTGCACCGTCACCGTCGAGTTCGGCGTGTAACCCTCACCCGACACGACCGTGCACTCACCCGGAGCAACCTCGGTCGGGTCGACCGTCAGCGTCGGGTCAATCGGCGCGGGCGTGATCACGACAGGAGTCTCGGCCGGGGTCCCGGTCTCGTCGTCCGTGCCGATGATCGTGTAGTCGCCCGGCGGCGTGTCCGGAGTCGAGCAGAGTTCGATGGTGAACTCGCCGTTCTCGTCCGTGTCGGCCGTGATGGGGTCACCCACCGGGTTGCCGTCGGCGTCGGTCAGCTGCACGGTCACCGTCGAGTTCGGCGTGTAGCCCTCACCCGAGACCTCCGTGCACTCCCCGGCCGGGAACTCTGTCGGGTCGGCCGTGATGACCGGCTCGATGGCGTCCAGCCCGCAGGCGTCGATACGGACACCGGAGTTACCCAGCCCGATGCTGCCCAGCTCACCCTGCATCAGACCCAGCCAGAGTGCCGAGACCTCGAGCGACGCAAGCGCGTCCTCGCCCGTGTCAGTGGTACAGGTCGCCGTCTCCTGGTGGTTGATCTGCAGCGAGATGAACTGCGTGATCACGTCGAACACCGGCGACAGCGCGGTCCCGATGGTCTCCGTGACCAGGCCCGTCTTGATGTCGGTGATCAACAACTCGAACACCTGGGCGCCCTCATCACTGATGAGGAAGTCGTACACGGCCGCGAATATGGGAGTCAGCAGCGCACCACCGGTGTTGATCGTGGTGGCCAGCGTCTGGCAGAGAAGCGTCGCCGTCACGCCCGAGCAGTTCGTCTCGACCGGCGGGAAGTCCCCGCTGGCCGCGTCGGCCAGGTTGACCGTCCACGTCACGTCGACGACGTCGCCGGGGAGCGGACCTTCCTGGAACCAGTTGCAGCTGATCGTGACGGCGCTCAGCGATTCCTCGATGGCGGTCGCCATGATCTGAATGGCTTCCTCCATCAGCTCGTGCACGCCCTCGGCGATCTGCGGATACGTCTGATCGTCAATGACCTCGTAGTTCGGCGCTAGACCGTTCATCCCTGCATCGTCGCCACCGCCCCACGGGTCATTGCCCTCGACCAGGTGCTCCAGGTGGATCTCCGCCGTGCCCGTGGAGAAGTCGATCGTGACGAGCTGGTTCGCCGACGTGAGCGGCTCCCCCACCACGGCATTGACGATCGTCCCCTGCATGTTCGAGTCGACCGAGCACTCCGGGGCCGGAAGGCCCGGAACATTCAGCGCACTGACGAGGTCGGCGACGTCGAATACCTGATTGACCAGGTCCTCGACCGTCGTGTCGATCTGACCGCCCAGGTCGAAGATCTGGCCGGCGGCGTCCTCGATCAGCGGCGAGTGCATCAGCAGCGACGCGTCGCCCAGAATGTACTGCCCGGGTCCGGTCACGCCGCCGTCCGGGTCGAGGAACTCGCCGTCCTCGGCGATCACCTCGGAGCCCAGTGCACCGAGCTGGAGGTCGAGCTGGTCGACTGCCAGGTCCGTGATCCCGCTCACACCGGCAGTGTCCGCGAGGGCAAGCAGGTCCAGGGTTGTCGTTCCCCAGTCTCCCTCGTCCGTCCCGTCGATCGTCACGCCGCCGTCGGGGCCGATCACGCCGGAGGCGGCACGACCGTCGAGCGGCGAGGTGGCCTCGCTCGTGCTGGCGAGTGCCCCGAGCTGTCCGAGATCCATGAACTCGTCGACGGGGATCGCGACGTCGCCCAGCGACAGCAGCTGCCCCCCGAGCAGGTCGACGTCCAGGTTCTCGGTGTTGGGGCCCGGGTCGGTGTCCCAGCCGGCCACCGACGTGGCAGCGCCGAGGAGCTCAGTCTCCATGAGCTCCGACATCAGCACGCTCGCCCCTGCCTCCGCAGGGTCGTCAGGATAGGTGTCGAGCACCGCCTGTGCGGGGACGCTCAATCCGGCAACGCAGAGTGCGGCGCCGGCACCGATTGCGACCGGCCGCTGCCATTTGGCGCGGCCTCGCAATCGGTGTCGTCGTGAAGACAACTGTGTTCGCCTCAAAGGAACTCACTCCTCACAGGTTGCGCCGTCTGGGCGGCGTCGGAATAACGACGGGACCACGAAAAAGCACACACGAGTCCCACGTTCAGCGAACACAAGATCGAGGGGAAATGCATGCCCTGTCATCAGATATGCCCCAGCGCAGGCGAGCGCAACATGGCGCACTCGGGCCATACAGGTAGCGCTATTACGAAATAGCCCGATCTTTCCCCGTCATCATGGAAAGAGTGAAACCGCCACTGAAGACAATTTCACCCCTCATATGACGCGGCAAACCCGGACCGCCCCCGGGGGGCGGTCCGGGCCGGAACCCTATGCCTCGGCGGCCGCCCACCGTGGTGGGCATTCCTCCGCCAGGCGGATGAGGTCCCTGCGGTCACGGATACCCAGGCGGTGGTAGACCTGCCGCAGGCGGTTCACGACGGTCCGCTCCGAGACGAACACCGATTCCGCGATCTTCGAGTTCGTGGCACCTTTCAGAGCGAGCCGCACCATGGTCCGCTCGTCCCGGCGCAGCCCCTCCCACCGGTTGCTCGCCACGGCGCCTCCCGACGCGGTCTGCGCCGTGTCGATGCCCCGCGTCCACCCGGCCAGCCCGGCCAGCTGCGCGAGCGTCCGGCCGCGGTCGAACGCCGCCACGGCGACGCCGGCGTCTCCCCGGGCCGCGCGGAAGCGGCCGTAGGCGACGAGCGTCCGCACGTGCTGGCGGATCGAGGCCGGGGGCGTCGAGGCGCGAACCGCGTCGTCGAAGGCGCCCAGGGCATGGTCCCCGTCCGCGAGCAGCGCGGCGCCGCGCGCCGCGGCGGCGCGCAGGTCCGCGGACAGAGTGCCGCACTCGCTGACGACGGCGCCTCCGGCGGCGGCGGGAAGTGCCTGGACGTCGCCCGCGGACACCGCCGCGTCCACCAGGTCGGCCCGGACCATCACCGGGCACTGGTAGGGCCACCGGCACTGCTCGGCGGACACGGCCAGCAGAGACACCGCCTCCCGCGCGCGCCCCAGCAGCAGGTGGGCGGCTCCGACGTCGGCCGCGAACTCCGCCGCCGCGCGCGGTGACCAGTTCCCGAGGGTTTCGGGGACGCCCGCGTCCGGCACCCGGCCGTCGATGGCGGCGTCGGCGAGCGCGGTCAGTCCGCGCAGCACGAGCCATCCGTCGCACCCGGGGCGCAACCGGCGCACGGCGTCGAGGTGGCGGCGCACGTCGTGGAACTGTCCCTCGACCGCTGCGACCATCGCCCCGCTGAGGCTCCGCGCCACCTGCTCGGCGGCCCCCCGGACGTCGTCGTCCACGTGCGCCGCCACGAGCGCGCGGGCTCCGGACACGTCGCCGAGCATGAGCCGCATCCGCGTCTGCAGGTGCAGGCCCAGCCAGTGCTGGCCGGACGTGTCACCGACCGTGTCCAGGTCGGCGCGAAGCTGGTCCGGGTCGTGCACGGCGCCCTCGGCCTCGACGGCGAGCGCGGCGGCGGCGAGGCGCGCTCCCGCCGCACGGTCGGGCTCGTCGTGCCCGGCGGAGGCCCGCCACCACACGTGGTCGGCCCACTCACGGCAGTCGACCGCCCTCGTCGTGCCCGTGCGCGGAATGCCCCACGTCTGCCCGGTCAGCACCGACACGGTGAAGGCCAGGGCGCGGTTCTTCGGACACTCCACGGACAACGGGCCGGCTCGCAGCACCGGGTTGAGTTCCTGCATGTGCAGGCCGCGGAGCATCGACTCGCTCTTGCGTTCCGTCGTCGGTGCGGCCGGGCGCTCGGCCCCGCTCCGCTCGGCGCAGAGCACCGCGACCAGCGGATGTCGGAGGAACCACGTTCCGCCGCGCAGTTCGGCGAGACCCAGGTCGGCGAGTTTGCCCAGGGACGGGTCGTCGCCGAGTCCGGCCGCGCCGTCCCACGGCTCCTCACCGAGGCTCGATCCGGTCTGGCGCAGCACGAAGGACGCAAGCAGGTCCGCCCCGGGTTCGTCGATCTTCTCGAGGAGATGGCGGTAGGTCCGCTGGGCCGCGGAACCGGCTGTGTCGGGACCGTGCCAGAGCGCCCCGCCGCGCAGCTGCGCGACGGAGAGGTCCTGGGCCAGTTCGAGGGCGAGCCGGGGATTTCCGGCGCTCCACCAGGTGATCCGCTCGACGACGTCCGCCGCGATCGCCAGGCCGAGCGCGTCGGTGAGGAAGTGGCGTAGCGCCGGCGCCGCGAGGGGACCGAGGCGGAGGACGTCGAGCTCGTCCGGCAGCGCGCCGGGTGTGAGTTCCTCGGCGGCGACGATGAGCCGGCAGTCCAGTGCGAACGCCTCGTCGGCCAGGTGCTGCAGCCAGGAGAGCCGCTCCTCGGTCAGCACGCCGGCGTCGTCGACGAACACGACACGAGGGATCGTTCCGCCGAGGTTCTCGATGACGCTCTCGAAGAATCCGGTCGCGGCGTCCCGGTCCGCGTCGGACGGGACGACCGTGAGGTCGGAGCGTTCCGTGTCCCCGAGGAATCGTGCGTGGGGCCGGCGCGACCAGATCCTCTGCACGCGAAGCACCGGGACGTCAGGGCCCAGTCCGCGCAGCGCGTGCATGACCGTCGCGGTCTTTCCGGAACCGCTCGGTCCGACAACCAGCAATGTCCGGGGGTCGATCTCCGAGGCAACCCCGGCGATCGTCCGCATTTCCCGGTCTCGTCCGTGAAGCGTGTATTCGCGCACATTCTCCATAGCCATGCCGACGACTTGTCGAGGCTCACCATCGAGCACTCGAGGCGATACTGTCCGTGTCCTCACGCGCACCCACCCCCTTTTTGTGGCAGCGGTTACTTTTCCTGGGGGTGCGATGCGAGTGTATGACGAAAATGCGATCTTGCTTGGTGTATGCAAGTGGTGCAGGTGGGATTAATGGATGCTTGCCGGAATTGTGCTCGGCGGACACCAGCCCGTGCCGAGCTCCCCTTACCCGCCCGACACGAGCGTCAACCGCACCGAGACGGGCACCAGGTACGACGCGTCGGGCAGCCAGCCGCACCACGTCCGACTCAATGCCAACGGCGACGGCGGCCCCGGGACGAGACGGTGCCGCAGGGCCAGCCGCTTGGCGGCGCCCTCGTCGCTCAGCGTCACATTGACGGTCAGCCCGTCGATCCGTATCGGCTCTGCATCCTCGCTCCCGGGCACCACCTCGACCGCTTCCTGCTGGATCCTCAGAGCCAGGCTGTCCAGGCGGGCGAAACTGTCGATGACCTCGTGGAACCGGAACTCCGCATCGATGCTCATGCACCCCAGACGCGAGAACGCCGGAGATGTCACACCACTTTGGGAAATTCCTGAGCCGACTCCCAGGAGCCGCCCGGCCCCGCGGTTCCGGCTCGCCCCCGCTCAGCCCGCCAGGACGTCGGCGATCACGCGCGGCACGGCATCCGCCAGGGCCGACGCCGACACCGGACCGCCGCCGCTGGCCAGGGCCGCGGCCCGCCCGTGCAGCACGACGGCGGCCGCGGCGACCCGGCTCGTCAGCGCGGGATCGGCGAGCACATCGTCCGCCCGGGAGGCGAGCAGGGCGCCCAGCAGGCCGGCCAGGACGTCGCCGGCACCTGCCGTGGCGGTCCATGCGGGCGCCTCGGCCTGCGTGAACGTCGCGCCCGAACCGACCACCACCGTGACGGCCCCCTTCAGCAGCACCGTCGCGCCCGTCGCACGTTGCGCCGCACGCGCCCACCGCACCGGCTCGGCCTCGACATCCGCCCGGTCCACCTCGTGACCGAGCCCGCGCATCAGTTCCGCCAGCTCCCGGGCGTGCGGGGTGAGAACCGCGATCTCCGGGAGCCGGTGCTCCAGCATCGCCATGGCACCGGCGTCGATGACCGCGGGGACGACGCCGCCGGTGACCTCCGCGTCGAGCACCCCGGTCACGGCCGCCAGCGCGCCGTAGACGCGCCGGTCCTGCCCGGCGTCGGAACCGTCGGAGGGGATGCCCGGGCCGAGCACCCAGGACTGCACCCGCCCGCCCGCGGTGACGACCTCGGGGTGCCGGGTCAGGATCCGGTCGGTCACCGCCGTCGGGCCGAGCGCACGCACCATGCCCGCACCCGCGCGGACCGCTCCCGCGGTCACGAGGACCCCGGCGCCAGGGTACTTCTCGGTCCCGGCCACGACGCCCACGACACCACGTGTGTACTTGTGATCACGCACGCCGGGAACGCGCAGCACGTCGGCGACGTCGGCGTCCTCCATCCGCAGCGTGCCCGGGACCTGCGGCCCCTGTGCCGCCCCGATCCCGACGTCGGCCACCTCCACGGCGCCGGCGAGGTGGGCGGCCGGCGGGAGGAGGAGGCCGGGCTTGTGGGCGCCGAACGTCACGGTCCGGTCGGCCGGGAGCACAGGGCCCGGCACGGAGCCGTCGTCGACCCCGATGCCGCTTGGTACGTCGACGGCGACCACCCAGGGCCACGGGGTTCCGGCCGCCTCGGCCGTCGTCCGCGACTCCACGAGCGCCCGGACGATCCCGCCGGAGGGCGGGCGGAGCGCGCCACGCGACCCGACACCGACGAGTCCGTCGAGGACGACGTCCGCCGCCTCGGCCCGTTCGACGACGACCGGGACGCGCAGCTCGGACCGGGTGATCACCTCGGCACCGGCAGCCTCGAGCGCCGCGAGGCCCTCGTCGTGCACCGTGCCGGCCACGAGGAACGCGGTGACCCGGATGCCGGACCGCGCCAGGTGGGCACCGGCGAAGAGGGCGTCGCCGCCGTTGTTCCCGGCGCCGACGAGCAGCACCGCCCGCGCGCCGTGCGCGGCGTTCCGGGCGGGGCCGCCGCGACGGGGAGGCCGGACACGGCCGGGTCCCGGCAGGCCGTCCGACCCGAGGGCGCCGGCGAGCCGGAGCCGCGGGGGGTCGCCCGCGGACCGCCGTCGGGCGACGTCCGCGACCGCCGTCCGGGCGAGCGCCCACGCAGCACGTTCCATGAGGGGTGCCCCCGCGTCGAGCAGCGGTTTCTCCGCCGCACGCATCTCGTCTGCCGTCCATGCCTCGATCACGGGCCCTATGATGCCTGCTTTTTGTCACGGTTCGGTAAGGCAACGTTCCCCGCCGTCGTCGGACCGGCGATCCGGGGGCCCGCGAGCAGGAGGAGTACGCCTGTGGACAAGGGGCGACACCTGCCCGCGCAACCTCCTAGGCTCAGGGGCATGCGATTCGGACTCTTCATTCCGCAGGGCTGGCGGCTCGATCTCGTGAGCATCGCCCCCGAGGACCACTGGTCGACAATGTTGTCGCTGCTGCACCGGGCCGAGAACCAGGCGGCGGGCGAGGCCGTCCCAGGCGGCGGCTTCGCCTGGGAGTCGGCCTGGGTCTACGACCACTTCCACACCGTGCCGTTGCCCACGCAGGAGGCGACGCACGAGGCATGGACGCTGATGGCGGCGTTCGCGGCGGCCTCGCAGCGGGTGCGCCTGGGCCAGATGTGCACGTGCATGGCCTACCGGGAGCCGACCTATCTCGCGAAGGTGGCCTCGACCGCGGACGTGATCTCCGGCGGGCGCATCGAGATGGGCATCGGCGCCGGCTGGTACGAGCACGAGTGGCGCGCCTACGGCTATGGCTTCCCGACGGCGGGCGAGCGGCTGCGCGCGCTGGACGAGGGCGTGCAGATCATGGAGAACATGTGGCGCACCGGCTCCTCGGGCACGTTCGACGGCCAGCGGTACCAGGTCGACGGCGCCCGCTGCTACCCGCAGCCGCTGCAGCAGCTCCCGGTGGGCGACGGCGGTGCCGAGGTGCCGAGCATCCCCCTGTGGATCGCGGGCGGGGGCGAGAAGAAGACGTTGCGCATCGCCGCACAGCACGCGCAGTACACGAACTTCGCGGGCGATCCGGAGGGCTTCGCGCACAAGTCGTCGGTGCTCCAGGGGCACTGCGAGGACCTGGGCCGCGACTTCGACCAGATCACGCGCTCGGCCAACTACAACGTCGTGATCGGCGCTACCGAGAAGGAGGTCGCCGACCGGCTCGCCTGGATCGAGGAGCACCTGCGCCGGTGGGCGCCGGACCACGCCGAACGCGAGATGGACGAGTGGCGGAAGACCTACCTGTCCGGCACGCCGGAGCAGATCGTGGAGAAGCTGCGCGCGGTCGAGGAACTCGGCATGACGTACGCGATCACGTACTTCCTGGAGGCCGCGTACGACCAGTCCGGCATCGAGCTGTTCGAGAAGCAGGTCATCCCGGAGCTGCAGTGATCATCGGGGTGGGGATCGACGTCGTCGACGTCGACCGTTTCATGGCGACGCTGGAACGCACGCCCCGGCTCCGCGAGAAGCTGTTCACGCCCGCCGAGCGGGACCTGCCGCCGTCGTCGCTGGCGGCACGGTTCGCCGCGAAGGAGGCCATCGCGAAGGCGCTCGGCGCCCCGGACGGCATGCGCTGGCACGACGCGACGGTGCATCGCGTGGTCGGCGGGCCGCCCGAGGTCGAGCTCATCGGGACGGTCGCCGCGCGCGCGGACGAGCTGGGCGTGCGGCACTGGCACCTGACGATCTCGCACGACGCGGGGATCTCATCGGCGATGGTGATCGCCGAGGGGTGACCTCTCGCAGCCTCGGGCGGCACGTGATCGTTCCGTCGCATCCGGAACGATCTGCCCCTACTCCACCGTGACCGACTTCGCCAGGTTGCGCGGCTGGTCCACGTCCAGGCCCTTGGCCGTGGCCAGGGCCATCGCGAAGATCTGCAGCGGGACGACGGCGAGCAGGGGCTGCAGCAGCGTCGGCGCCTTCGGGATCCAGAAGACCTCGTCGGCGTACTTGCGCACCTCGTCGTCGCCGTCCTCGGCGATGACGAGGGTGCGGGCGCCGCGAGCCCGGATCTCCTGGATGTTCGAGACCACCTTGGAGTGCAGCGAGTCCCGTCCGCGCGGCGAGGGAACGACGACGAACACGGGCTGCCCCTCGTCGATCAGCGCGATCGGGCCGTGCTTGAGTTCGCCGGCCGCGAAGCCCTCGGCGTGGATGTAGGCCAGCTCCTTGAGCTTGAGCGCACCCTCCAGCGCGACCGGGAAGCCGACGTGCCGGCCGAGGAACAGCACCTTGTCGCTCGTACTCATCGAGCGGGCCGTGGCGCGCACGTACTCGCCGCGCTCGATGACGGTCTGGATCTTGCGCGGCATGTCACGCAGGTCGTCCAGGAGCGCGGCGATCTCGTCGGGGAACTTGTTCCCGCGCAGCTGCGCCAGGTACAGCCCCAGCAGGTACGCGGCGGTGATCTGGGCCAGGAACGCCTTGGTGGAGGCGACGGCGATCTCCGGTCCAGCGTGCGTGTAGAGCACGGCGTCGGACTCGCGCGGGATCGTCGAGCCGTGCGTGTTGACGATCGAGACGACCTTGGCGCCCTGCTCGCGCGCGTGCCGCACGGCCATCAGCGTGTCCATGGTCTCGCCGGACTGGGTCACGGCGACCACGAGCGTCTTCTCGTCCACGATCGGGTCCCGGTACCGGAACTCGTGGGCGAGCTCCACCTCGACCGGGATGCGGCACCAGTGCTCGATCGCGTACTTCGCCACGTGGCCGGAGTAGGCGGCGGTGCCGCAGGCGATCACGATGATCTTGTTCACGGCGCGCAGCACCGACTCGTCGATCCGCAGGTCGTCCAGGACGAGGTTGCCGGCGGCGTCGGTCCGGCCGAGCAGGGTGTCGGCGACGGCGTGCGGCTGGTCGTGGATCTCCTTGTCCATGAAGGAGTCGAAGCCGCCCTTCTCGGCGGCCGCCGCGTCCCAGTCCACCGTGTAGCGCTTCGCCTCCACCGGGTGCCCGGCGAAGTCCGTCACCTCGACCGACGACGGCGTGATCGTCACGACCTGGTCCTGGCCGAGCTCCATCGCCTCGTTCGTGTGAGCGATGAACGCGGCGACGTCCGACCCCAGGAAGTTCTCACCGTCACCGAGCCCGACGACCAGCGGCGAGTCGTGTCGCGCGCCCACCACCATCGCGGGATGGTCCGCGTGCACGGCAAGCAGGGTGAACGTGCCCCGGAGGCGCCGCGCCGCGGCGGCCATGGCACGCGTCAGGTCTCCCGTCGCGCGGTACTCCCGGGCGACGAGATGCGCGGCCACCTCGGTGTCGGTCTCGGAACGGAACTCCGCGCCCTCGGCGGCGAGCTCGCCACGCAGTTCGCTGAAGTTCTCGATGATCCCGTTGTGGATCACGGCGAGCCGGTCACCGTCGGCGAGATGCGGGTGGGCGTTCGTGTCCGTCGGGCCGCCGTGTGTCGCCCAGCGCGTGTGGCCGATGGCCGACGTCGCCGCCGGGAGCGGACGCAGATCGAGCTCCTCCACGAGGTTGGCGAGCTTTCCGGCTTTCTTCGCGGTGGCGATGCCGTCGATACCGGGACCCACGAGCGCCACACCCGCCGAGTCGTACCCGCGGTACTCCAGCCGCCGCAGCCCCTCGAGCGCGACGGCCAGGGGTGTCGCCGACCCGCCTGTCTCCTGATCGGACTGATCGGAGCCGCGCGCGCCCTGCTGGTCCGCGCCGACGCCGCTCAGGCCCGTGTATCCGACGATTCCGCACATGGTCGGGAGTCTACCCGCGCCCTCTTACCATAAGTACGCCGCCCTTACAAGATCGAATGCCGCCTTTCACCCGCATCGTGGCGCGGCACGAAGCACACCTGCGGGTGGTGCAGAATCGTGCGAGTGGCACATCACTCTTCGACCACGATCGGTGAGCACCTGCTGTCGCTGGCGCCGGCATCGCCGTACGTGGACCTCGATCGTGCGGCCTGGAGCCGCCTCTCCGCGTCGACTCCCCTCCCGCTGACCGACGACGACGTCGATCGGCTCCGGGGGCTCGGCGACCCTATCGACCTGGACGAGGTCGACGCCGTCTACCGCCCGCTGTCGCGTCTGCTCAACCTCTACGTCAATGCGGTGACCGGCCTGCACGGGGCCACGGCGGCGTTCCTCCACGAGCAGCCGCCGCGGACCCCGTACGTCATCGGCGTCGCCGGCTCGGTCGCCGTCGGGAAGTCGACCACGGCGCGGATCCTGCGCGAGATGCTGGCCCGCTGGCCCTCGACGCCGCGCGTCGAGCTCATCACCACGGACGGCTTCCTCTACCCGAACACCGAGCTGGCGCGGCGCGGTCTCATGGAACGCAAGGGCTTCCCCGAGGCGTACGACCGGCGGGCCCTGATCCGGTTCCTGTCGCGGATCAAGGCCGGACAGGACGAGGTCCGCGCCCCGCGCTACTCGCACACGATCTACGACATCGTGCCCGGTGAGGAGGTGGTGATCCGCAAACCCGACGTCCTCATCGTCGAGGGCCTGAACGTGCTCCAGCCGGCCCGGCCGTCCGCGATCGACGAGTCGACCGTCGCCGTCAGCGACTACTTCGACTTCTCCATCTACGTGGACGCTCGCACCCGGAACATCCGCCAGTGGTACGTCGACCGGTTCCTGCAGCTGCGGCGCACGGCCTTCCAGCGCCCGGAGTCCTACTTCCGCAAGTACGCCGACCTGTCCGACGACGACGCGGTCACCCGTGCCCTGGCCATCTGGGAGTCCATCAACGCGCCGAACCTGGAGCAGAACATCCTGCCCACGCGCGGCCGCGCCACACTGGTGCTCACGAAGGGCGCCGACCACAAGGTCCAGCGGGTCCGCCTGCGCAAGCTCTGACGGGTGTCTTCCGGAGCCGCCGGGCTCGGCCCGGCGGGCGCTCCTGCGTCGCATCCTCGGTCTTTGCCACCATTCCGGCGGCCCGGGACCGGTTGCGTCGCGCGAGCTCGTGAGCGAACGCGAAGCGGGTGGGCGATCCGTGCTGCCGCCTATGCCGCCGTGCGTTCGCCGGATGCTGCCGCGGTGTCCAGGACGCTGTCGTCGTCGTGTTCGTAGTCGGGATGGCGGCGCTGGAACCACATCACGACCTTGTCGATGACGAATCCGGCCGTGACCCCGAAGACGATGCCGGCACCGATGGCGAGCAGCGGCTCGTGCCCGAGCCAGGCCGCCGCGAGGATCCCGATGCCCGCCGAGTACAGCGACCACATCACCGAGGCGATCGCCGCGATGATCATGAACCGGCGCCGTGGATAGTGCACGGCTCCCGCCGTCATGTTCACGGCGACCCGCCCGATCGGGATGTACCGCGCCGCCAGGATGAACGACGCTCCGCGCCGCTCCAGGACGCGCTCCGCCCGGGCCACGATCCGTCTGCCCCGCTCGGAACGCAGGAACGGCACCCGCTCGGTACCAATCGCGCGACCGATCTGGTAGGCGATCTGGTCTCCGGCCCACGCGCCGAGCGCGCCCATCACGAGGACCAGGGGCAACCAGGGAACCCCGGTGCTGTGCGCCGACACGGCCAGCGTGATGAGCACGGACTCGCTCGGCAGCGGCGGGAAGAAGCCGTCCACGGTCGCGAACCCGAACATGGCGGCATAGACCCAGGGCGACGCCGCGAGGTCGAGGACCCAGAGCTCGAGGGCTTCCAGGAAGGCATAGATCGGTTCCAGCACGCGCTAAGAGTAAGCAGCCGGGCACCCTGATTGTCACCAGGGTTCGTCCCTGATTCGCGGCCCTGACCCACGGCCCTACCGATACCCACCCAACCCCGAGACGCGCCCTCTGGCGTCAGGCCGCGCCCGCTCTCGCGGCTCCGGGACGCGCACTCAGAGCGCCAGGTTCTCCCGCACCGCCGTGGCCAGGTGCTCCGCCTCGGTCTCCGCCTGGTGCTGCGTCGCGGCCTCGACCATGACCCGGACCACCGGTTCGGTCCCACTCGGGCGCAGGAGCACCCGTCCGGTGTCACCGAGCCGTTGTTCCGCCGCGGTCACGGCGGCCTTCACGCCGTCGTCACTCCCCGCACGCGACTTGTCCACGCCCTCCACGTTCACGAGCGTCTGCGGGAGCCGCCGGATGTCCGAGCCCAGCTCGGCAAGACGACGGCCGGCCGTCTTGACGCGCGCCGCCAGGTGCAGCGCGGTGAGCACGCCGTCGCCGGTGGTGGCGTGGTCGGCGAGGATGATGTGCCCGGACTGCTCGCCGCCCAGGCCGTACCCCTTCGCCCGCATCTCCTCGAGCACGTACCGGTCCCCGACGGCGGTCTGCACGGTGCTGATCCCGGCCTCGCGCATCGCGAGGAGCAGCCCGAGGTTAGACATCACGGTCACGACCAGCGTGCTGTCCGGCAGCCGCCCCTCGGCCTTCAGGGCCGAGGCCAGGATGCCCAGGATCTGGTCGCCGTCGACGATCTCTCCCGTGTGGCCGACGGCGATGCACCGGTCGGCGTCGCCGTCGAACGCCACACCGAAGTCCGCCTCCGAGGCTACGACCACCGCCTGCAGCTGCTCCGGGTGCGTAGAACCACACTTCTCGTTGATGTTCCGCCCGTCAGGGCTGGCGTTGATGACGACGACGTCCGCCCCGGCGTCGCGCAGCGCCTGGGGACCCACCTCGCTGGCCGCCCCGTTCGCGCAGTCGAGCGCGATCCGCAGCCCCTCGAGGGGGCGGTGCTCCAGCGTGGTCCCGATGCTCTCGGTGAGGTACTTGACGTACTTCGCGGCGGCGAGTCCGGGATCGAGGCGGATGCGGCCGACGCCGGCGCCCACGGGGCGCACCCACTCGTCGGCCAGCACTGCCGCGATGGCGTCCTCGACGGCGTCGTCCAGCTTGAGCCCGCCCCGCTGGAAGAACTTGATGCCGTTGTCCGGCATCGCGTTGTGCGACGCCGAGATCATGACACCCAGGTCCGTGTCCAGCTCACTGACCAGATAGGCCAGGGCCGGGGTGGGCAGGACGCCGAGATCGATCACGTCGACCCCGGCCGAGGCCAGGCCGGCGGCCACGGCGCCGGAGAGCAGCTCTCCCGATGCCCGCGGGTCCCGCCCGACGACCGCCCGCGGACGGGGGCCCAGGATCTCGCCCTGGGCGGTCAGCACCCGGGCCGCGGCGCTCCCCAGCGAGAGCGCCAGCTCCG
Source organism: Myceligenerans halotolerans (assembly GCF_054782975.1). Lineage (NCBI taxonomy): Bacteria > Bacillati > Actinomycetota > Actinomycetes > Micrococcales > Promicromonosporaceae > Myceligenerans > Myceligenerans halotolerans. The sequence continues at coordinate 157,105 of NZ_BAAGRL010000006.1, read as the reverse complement.
CGGTGATGTCGCGGTTGGCGAGCCCTCGCACGCCGTCGGTGCCGAACAGCCTGCCCATGTGTCGTGTCCCTCCGTGCCGAAAGATGTGCGACCCAGGTTAGTGGGCACACGAAGAAGGTGAAAAGCGCAGTGGCCCCGCACGACAGTGCCGTGCGGGGCCACCGGAAGCAGCGCTCCTCGTCAGCGCTCCGTTGTCCGAAGCGCTTCCTCGGGTTCCGCGCAGGGCACGCGCCTCGAACAACCTCGGCTCGTACCCTGCGCAGCGCCCTTCGTCAGCGCTTGCTGTACTGCGGCGCCTTACGGGCCTTCTTGAGACCGGCCTTCTTGCGCTCGACCGCACGGTCGTCGCGCGTGAGGAAGCCGGCCTTCTTGAGGGCCGGGCGGTTCGACTCGGCGTCGATGGCGTTCAGCGCGCGGGCGATGCCCAGGCGCAGCGCACCGGCCTGGCCGGAGCTGCCGCCGCCGTTGATGCGGGCGATCACATCGAAGCGGCCCTCGACCTCGACCAGCTTCAGCGGGTCGTTGACCAGCTGCTGGTGCACCTTGTTCGGGAAGTACTCCTCAAGGGTGCGGCCGTTGATCTTCCACTGGCCGGTGCCGGGGACGAGGCGCACGCGCGCCACGGCCTCCTTGCGGCGCCCGACCGCCTGGCCGGGTGCGGTGAGGGACGAGCCGCCCGTCGCGGGGGCGACCGTCTCGCTGGTGTAGGTGCTGGGCGTGGTCTCGTCCAGCTCGGTGTCGACGGTGGTCTCAGCCACTGTGTAGTCCTCGCGTCCTTCGCGTTGCGATCCGGCAGCGGCCTCAGGCCTGCTGCGAAACCTGGGTGATCTCGAACGGCTTCGGCTGCTGCGCCGCGTGCGGGTGCTCGGCGCCCGCATAGACCTTGAGCTTCTTGATCTGCTCGCGGCCGAGCGTGGTCTTCGGGAGCATCCCGCGGACGGCCTTCTCGATGGCCTTGCGCGGGCTCTTCTCGATCAGCTCGCCGTACGGCGTAGCGGTCAGACCACCCGGGTAGCCGGAGTGGCGGTACGCCATCTTGTTCTCGCGCTTGTTGCCGCTGAGGGCGACCTTCTCCGCGTTGATGACGATGACGAAGTCACCGCCGTCGACGTGCGGAGCGAAGGTCGGCTTGTGCTTCCCGCGCAGCAATGTAGCGACCTGGGAGGCCAGTCGGCCCAGGACGACGTCGGTCGCGTCGACGACGTGCCAGTCACGCTGGACGTCGCCGGGCTTGGGGGTGTACGTACGCACGGTTCGTAACCTTCTGTTCGGTGTCGTCGGGCGAGAAGCGGCGCCCGATGAGTCAGGATCATTGTGCGCGGGAGCTCATGGTGACGCCCGGGCCAAACATCGGAGTGCGAGTGGGTCGCTACCGGTGCAGGACGTCGGAGACATAGCACAACGACGACCTAGAATACCCGTGCGTTCCGAGCAGGGTCAAAGCGAGCAGGGCCTACCGACCACGTGGCGTTCGACACCCCCTCGCCTCACGGCCATGAGTGTGTCACCGTAGATCCATGAGCGGCGACACAACCGCCACGTCGCCGGACCCGGAGTACGGCGCCGAGGGCGACACGGACCAGTTGCAGCAGGCCGACACCCTGCTCGACCGGGGTACCCCGGACGTGCTCGACGAGGGCTATTCCCCGCCCGACTACCCCCGCAAGAACCACTGGGGCGAGACCGCGTGGGAGGAGTCCCACGGAGAGCCTCTCGACCAGCGCCTGGCAGAAGAAGAACCGGAGAACTGGGAACGCGACCCGCTCACCCGCCCAGACCTCTCCCGCTCGGGCCGCCTTGTCGCCGACGACGACGCCGACCCCGGCGCGGACGGCCACCGCCAGAACGACCTGTACGGCGACGACGCCGGCATCGACGGTGCGGGAGCGAGCGCCGAGGAGGCAGCGGTCCACTGGGTCGAGGAGCCCTGACCGCAGCGCCGCCTTGCCCGCGAGTGCCCTGGTGAAGGAACCAGCAGGGCCGGACGGACGACGATCCCGGCTCAGCCGTAGATGACGAGGACCGCCCAGATCGCGGAGACGTTCCACAGGGCGTGGGCCAGCATGGATGCTGTCAGCCGGCGAGTGGCCAGGAACAGCCCGGTGTAGACGAGGCCGGCGACGGTGATGGACAGCACATCCGGGATGTTGCCCGGCAGGTGCAGCACGCCGAACAGCACCACCGAGACGACCGCCGCCACCCACAGCGCCACCCTGGGACGGGCGGATCGCTGCGGGATGGCGCCGAGCAGGAAGCCGCGGAAGTACAGTTCCTCGGCGATGCCGCCACCGACGATCCCCAGGACGAGGGTCGCGGCGATCGCCGCCGCTCCGCCGGAGGCCATTCGCAGGACCTCCTGGACTTCCAGGTTGGCCGCGCCGCCGGCTGCCGGGAGCAGGACACCGAACTCCAGAAGGAGTCGGGGCGGAACGGTGGCCGCCGCGATCATCGCGTCCCGTCGCCAGTGCTGTGATGTCAGGCCGAGACTGCGGCGGGTGAGCCCGTGGCGGCGCAGCCACCAGGCCATGAGGGTGGTGGCGGATACCAGTTCGGCGACGGCGACCGCGATGACCGCCATCGGCGGCCAGTCCGACGCGAACACACCCGCGGTGAGCGGTGGCACGACGAAGCAGAGCAGTGCGCCGGCGAGGAACACCCCGGCGGAGCGGGCGGGGTGGGCAGGGCGGGCGGGTGCGGAGATGGTCACGGGGGTCCAGCCTTTCGGTGGGCAGCTCGGGTTGTTCGACATGGCGATGACGAGACCGTCGGAGGCATATCGATTTTCGGTATACTAGACAGAGAACGTATCGATTGTCGATAAGGGAGGTTGTCGTGCAGCATGAACAGGGGCATCGGCCCCGCTCGGGCCTGGCGGGCCAGTGGGTCTTCGAGGCAGTCACAGCCGCCGCCGTCACTCTCGGCGTCCTGCTGTCCGCCGGCTCGGCGCTCGGCGCACTCGTCGCCGACAACCTGGTCCTGCCCGTGACGGTGGATCCCGCGGCCGATCTCGGCGCACAAGCGGCGGCAGGCCGCTTCGAGCTCGTTCCGCAGGGTGCCGCCGTCCTGACCGTGACCGAGCCGACTGTCGGCGACCGGCTCTGGATCTTCGGGCCGGCGCTGCTGCTCGCCGCCGTCGTCGCGGCGGCGGGAGGACTGCTGTGGCGAGTGGTGCGATCGCTGCGCACCGCGGACCCGTTCCATCCGCGCAACGCCCGCCGGGTCGGTGCGGCGGCTGCTGTGCTCCTGCTCGGCGGGTCGCTGGCTGCCGGGCTCCAGGCCGCCGGTCAGCTCGCACTCGCCGACGCCGCGCGGCACGCCTGGCAGTCGGGCCAGGCGCACGGGCTGCAGGCTGCCATCGACCCGCCGGCGGCCATCTTGCTGCTCGGCCTCGGTCTCGTCGCGGCGGCCGAATTCCTGCGCCGAGGCGCGGCGATGCGCGCCGACCTCGACGGACTCGTGTGATGGCCCCGTCCGACGACGAGCAGCCATCCAATCATCGCGTGGTCTGCCACCTCGACCAACTCCTCGCCGAGTGCCAGATGACTCTCGCCGAACTCGCCAAACGGGCCGGGGTCACAGTGGTGAACCTGTCGGTGCTGAAGAACGACCGGGCCAAAGCCGTCCGGTTCTCCACCCTGACCGCCATCTGCGACGTACTCCACTGCCAACCGGGCGACCTGTTCAGCGTGCGTCCCGCCGAGACGAGCAGGCCCTAGCCGAGCACTTCCTCGTCCATCCGCTTCGCGCGGATGCGTTCGGCCCGCTCGGCGAGTTCGCCGTCGGCCGGATAGGTGACCTCCTCCAGCACAAGGCCCTGCGGCGGCACGACGGCGGCGCCCGCCGTCCGCTTCCGGTTCGCGAGCAGCTCGGCGGGCCACTCGACGGGGCGACGCCCTTCCCCCACGGCGATCGAGGCGCCGACGATCGCGCGCACCATGTTGTGGCAGAACGCGTCCGCGACGACCCGCGCCACCACGAGGCCGGCGTCGGCCCCCGACGCCGGGCGCTCCCAGCCGACGTCGAGCAGCTCACGGATCGTCGTCGCGCCGGGGCGCGGCTTGCAGTAGGCGGCGAAGTCGTGCAGGCCGGCGAGCGGCCTGACGGCCGCGTCCATGGCGGCGGCGTCGAGCGGCTTGCGGCTGAACAGCACGTGGGTGCGTCGCAGCGGGTCGCGGCGTCCGACGTCGTCGGCGACGCGGTACGCGTACCGCCGGTGCAGCGCGGAGAACCGCGCGTCGAAGCCCTCCGGCGCGGGCCTCGCACGGTGCACGACGACGTCCGCGGGGAGCACCCCGGTCAGGCGCGCCACCATCGCGTCCCCCGGTGAACGGTCGGACCGCCCGGGCATCTCCTCCCAACGGCTCACCGGCACGTCCACGTGGGCGACCTGCCCCCGCGCGTGCACCCCGGCGTCGGTGCGGCCGGCCACGGTGAGCCGCGGCGCGGGCAGGCCGAGCGGCTCGGTGCGCAGGATCGTCGCGAGCCCGTCCTCGAGGACGCCCTGCACGGTGCGCTCCGTCGGCTGGCGCGCCCAGCCGGCGAACTTGGTGCCATCGTAGGCGAGATCGAGCCTGATCCGGATGCAGTCGTCCACGGTGACATTCTCCCCTCCCGACGCGGTGCGTAACGTTAGGGCGTGAACGACGTACTGACACTCGCCGTGGACTGCGGCGGCAGCGGGATCAAGGCCGCCGTGCTCGACGCCGCCGGGACCGCCCACGCCCAGCCCGTGCGCGTCCTGACGCCATACCCGCTCGCCCCGGAGCTCCTGGTGGACGTGATCGCGAAGATCGCCACCGAGCTCCCGGGAGCACAACGGGTCACGGTGGGCATGCCGGGGATGATCCGCAGCGGCGTCGTCGTGCAGACACCGCACTACATCACGCGGTCCGGGCCCCGCTCGCGCGTCGACCCCGCGCTCGCCGTCGCCTGGGCGGACTTCGACATGCAGGCCGCCGTGGCACATCAGCTGAACATGCCCGCCCTCGTACTGAACGACGCCGAGGTACACGGCGCGGGCGTCATCGCCGCCACGGGGCTCGAGCTCGTGCTGACTCTCGGCACGGGCCTCGGGTCCGCACACTTCCACGGCGGCAGGCTCGCCCCGCACCTGGAGTGGTCCCGGGCACCGATCCGCCGCAGCCTCACGTACGACGAGTACATCGGCGAGCCGGAACGCCGCCGGCTCGGGGACGGGCTCTGGTCGCGGCGCGTGGTGAACGTGGTCGAGGGGCTGCGGCCGGTGTTCCACTGGGACCGGCTGTACCTGGGCGGAGGCAACTCGCGCAACATCACGTCGTCGGCGCTGGCCCGGCTGGGGGACGACGTCGTCGTCGTGCCGAACTCGGCGGGCCTGGTCGGCGGGGCCCGGGCCTGGGACCTCCCGGAAGCGCCGAAGCGGTGAGTTCCGTGTGCGGCCGGTGACGTGGCCGTCTCCGCCGCCTGCGTCGCCGGTCCGGGCCGGACCGGCGACGCAGGCCCGCTGTCTCACGGCGAAGCGGATGGTTCCGGACACGGCAGAGCCCCCGCCGCATTCTTGGATGCGGCGGGGGCTCCGGAACGGAAGAAGAGGGTCCTCAGGACTCCTTCTTCTCCTCGGTCTCCTCGGCCGGGGCCTCGGTCTCGGCGGCCGGAGCCTCGGGGGTCTCCTCGACCTCGGGCTCGGCCGGCGCGGCCTTCTCGGCGGCCTTGGTCGCCTCGGCGACCACGGCCTGCTTCGGGCTCACCGGCTCGGTGACGAGCTCGATGACCGCCATCGGCGCGTTGTCGCCCTTGCGGGCGCCGATCTTCGTGATGCGCGTGTAGCCACCGTCGCGCTCGGCCATGGTCGGCGCGATCTCGGTGAACAGCGTGTGCACCACGCCCTTGTCGCGGACGACACGGAGGACCCGGCGACGCGCGTGCAGGTCGCCCTTCTTGGCGAAGCTGATGAGGCGCTCCGCCAGCGGGCGCAGGCGCTTCGCCTTCGTCTCGGTGGTCGTGATGCGGCCGTGCTCGAACAGCGCGGTGGACAGGTTCGCGAGGATCAGACGCTCGTGAGCCGGGCTACCGCCGAGGCGCGCACCCTTGGTAGGGGTAGGCATTGCATGTGCTCCTTAGGGATGTACCGCCACCGCGGCGCGTTCCGGACGGCCGGAACGCGCCAGCGGTACGGGTGTCAGTACGACTGCTCGTCGCCGCCGCTGTACGTGGGCGCCGCGTCGTCACCGCTGAAGTAGTTCGCCCCGGAGTCGAAGTCCAGGGGCGAGTCCTTCAGGCTCAGGTTCAACTCTGCGAGCTTCTCCTTCACCTCGCTGATGGACTTGGCACCGAAGTTGCGGATGTCGAGCAGGTCCGCCTCGCTGCGCGCGACGAGTTCACCGACCTGGTGAATGCCCTCGCGCTTGAGGCAGTTGTACGACCGGATGGTGAGGTTGAGCTCCTCGATCGGCAACGCCAGGTCCGCGGCCAGCGCGGTGTCCGTGGGCGACGGGCCGATCTCGATGCCTTCAGCCTCGACGTTCAGTTCACGGGCAAGGCCGAACAGTTCGACGAGCGTCTTGCCGGCCGAGGCGAGCGCGTCACGCGGCGCGATGGCCGACTTGGTCTCGACGTCGACGATGAGCTTGTCGAAGTCGGTGCGCTGCTCGACTCGGGTGGCCTCGACCTTGTACGTGACCTTGAGAACGGGCGAGTAGATCGAGTCGACCGGGATGCGGCCGATCTCCGCGTCGAACGACTTGTTCTGCGCGGCGGACACGTACCCACGGCCCCGCTCGACGGTCAGCTCGATCTCGAGCTTCCCCTTGTCGTTGAGCGTCGCGATGTGCAGGTCGGGGTTGTGTACCTCGACCCCCGCCGGCGGCACGATGTCCGCGGCGGTGACCACACCGGCACCCTGCTTGCGCAGGTACATCACGACGGGCTCGTCGTTCTCCGAGGAGACGACGAGGTTCTTGATGTTGAGGATGATCTCGGTGACGTCCTCCTTCACGCCCGACACGGTGCTGAACTCGTGCAGCACGTTGTCGATGCGGATGGAGGTCACGGCCGCGCCCGGGATGGACGACAGCAGCGTGCGGCGCAGCGAGTTGCCGAGCGTGTAGCCGAAGCCGGGCTCGAGCGGCTCGATGGAGAACCGCGAACGGTACTCCGAGATGACCTCTTCGGTCAGCGTGGGGCGCTGTGCGATGAGCACTGTGGGTGTCCTTTCAGCGTGCGTCCGCTATATGACGCATCACGGCTCGCGATCTCTCGCGGCCCGGTGAGACTCTGTCCGCTCGCCGGGCGAAGGTGCTCACCGTGTGGGGTGAGCGGTTGTCGCTGCCGCGGAGCGCCCCGGCCCGAGGGCGGAGGCACACCACGCGCGACGCGGGGGTTCAGACGCGGCGACGCTTCGGGGGGCGGCAGCCGTTGTGCGCCTGGGGCGTCACGTCCTGGATCGAGCCGACCTCGAGTCCCGTCGCCTGCAGGGAACGGATGGCGGTCTCACGACCGGAGCCCGGGCCCTTGACGAAGACGTCGACCTTCTTCACGCCGTGCTCCTGGGCGCGGCGGGCGGCCGACTCGGCAGCCAGCTGCGCGGCGTACGGCGTCGACTTGCGGGAGCCCTTGAAGCCGACGTGGCCGGCGGACGCCCAGGAGACCACGGCGCCCGAGGGGTCCGTGATCGAGATGATGGTGTTGTTGAACGTGCTCTTGATGTGCGCCTGGCCGAGCGGGACGTTCTTCTTGTCCTTGCGACGCGGCTTGCGAGTCTTGGGAGGCATTGGTGCTCTTCTATCTCCTGGTCTGGTCGGACCGGGGCGGGCACTTCCCCTGAGGGCTGCCCGCACCGCGGACTACGTGCGGCATTGGCTTCCGCGTGATGACGACGCCTGGACCCTCGCAGGTGGCATCGATCAGCGTGTTCCTGGCTGCCGCGTGATGGCGATGCCTGGAGCCCTTGCGGGCGAGGCATCGATCAGCGGGCCTTCTTCTTGCCGGCGACGGTGCGCTTCGGACCCTTGCGGGTACGCGCGTTGGTCTTGGTGCGCTGACCGCGCACCGGCAGGCCGCGACGGTGACGCAGACCCTGGTAGGTACCGATCTCCACCTTGCGGCGGATGTCGGAAGCGACCTCGCGGCGGAGGTCACCCTCGAGCTGGTAGCTGGTCTCGAGGTGGTCACGGAGCGCGACGAGCTCGGCGTCGCCGAGGTCCTTCACGCGGGTGTCCGGGTTGACCCCGGTCGCGGCAAGGGTTTCCTTGGCGCGGGTCCGGCCGACCCCGAAGATGTAGGTGAGCGCGATCTCGACCCGCTTCTCGCGGGGGAGGTCGACGCCGATAAGACGTGCCATGTGCCTGACGGCTCCTGTACTTCTCGTCCGGAGGTCTGCCGCACCGCCATCCCGCGAGATCCGCGGGCCCCGGCCTCCGGGCCGAGGGTTCCCCCGCCTGCGCGGCGGGTTCGAGGTGGTGCACTGATGGTGGCCGTGGCCACCGGCCCGGGGCGCCCCCGGGAGGTGATCAGCCCTGACGCTGCTTGTGGCGCAGGTTGTCGCAGATCACCATGACGCGACCGTGCCGGCGAATCACCTTGCACTTGTCGCAGATCTTCTTGACGCTCGGCTTGACCTTCATGGGTTTCCTCTGACTGTGGTGAAACGTGGCGTTTCCCGAGTTCAGCGACCGGGCTCCGCCGCGTTCCGGCTACTTGTAGCGGTAGACGATCCGGCCGCGGGACAGGTCGTACGGGCTGAGCTCGACCACGACCCGGTCCTCCGGGAGGATTCGGATGTAGTTCTGACGCATCTTGCCCGAGATGTGGGCGAGCACCCTGTGACCGTTCTCCAGCTCCACGCGGAACGTCGCGTTCGGCAGAGCCTCGACCACGCTGCCCTCGATCTCGATGACACCGTCCTTCTTAGCCATATCCTCCGCTAACTCTCGTCGGCCTGTTCCTCGCCTGACATGAGGCGCGCAAGAAGCACGCCGCCGTCGGGACGAGGATGTCGTGTGCAGCCGCGAACACCGGCCCGATGGCGGAACCGGCGCCCGGCCAAGACCGAACCACCAGCGATCGACCTGCCGAAACACAGCTTGGAGGCCGAACCTGTAGGGACTGCGTCCTTTGGCGCCGGAGCGCGGACCACACCCAACGAGCCATCTTATCAGAGGTCGTACTCCACGCCGGGCGGCCCGACCATCGTGTGCGGCAGCGCGCCGACGAGCAGGACCAGCATCGGCACCCAGCCCAGCAGGATCCCCACCGACACCGCGACCAGCTCCGGCCGCCGCTTGCGGCGCCACCACCACGCACCCGCGATCCAGCCCACGACGGCGAGCAGCAGCACCGACTCCCACATCTGCAACGAGGTACCGAACCCGACGATGAGGCCGGCCCAGAACCAGACGCCGAACACCAGTCGCCGCACCCACCGGCCGAGCCACCCGCCGAACCGCGAGAACGCCCCCGCGACGGCCGCCGCCGCGTGCCTGCGTCGAGGGAGCGGCGCATCACCGGGCTCGCGGGTCGCCCGGATCCGGGTCATGGGCCTGAGGGCATGAGCGTCATCGGTCATGCCACATGAGCATAGACCAACTGACTCCAGCTAAGTAAGAGGCCGCGATCGACTTCAGTCGAGCGCCCGCACGTCCACACCGAGCTCGCCCAGGCGACCCGCTCCCCCGTCCGGTGCGGTCAGCACCCAGATGCCGCCCTCGAGGACGGCCACGCTGTGCTCCCAGTGCGCGGCTCGCGATCCGTCGGCGGTCACCACGGTCCACTCGTCGTCGAGCACGTGCGTGTCGCCCGTGCCCAGCGTGACCATGGGCTCGATCGCCAGGCACATCCCCGGCCGGAGCCGCGGCCCGGCCTCCCGCAGGCGGAAGTTCACCACGTCCGGCGGCTGGTGCATGGCGGTCCCGATGCCGTGCCCCACGTACTCCTCGACGATCCCGTACTCGGCGCCGACCAGCTCACCCGCCAGCTCGATGCTCGCCTCGACGGCACGGCCGACGTCGTTCAGCCGCCGCCCGCCGTGCAGAGCGGCGATCCCCGCCCACATCGCGGCTTCGGTGGCGCGCACGAGCTGAGCATGGGCCACCGAACCGCCCGCCGCCTCCACGACGTCGTCGGACGCGTCCGTCGGCAGCGCGCCGGCGTCTCCGAGCACGAACGACGTCGCCGAGTCGCCGTGCCAGCCGTCCACGATCGCGCCGCAGTCCACGGAGACGAGGTCGCCGACGCCGAGCACCCGCCCGCCGGGGATGCCGTGGATCACCTCGTCCCCGACCGACACGCAGATCGTGGCGGGGAACCCTTCGTACCCCAGGAACGACGGCGTCGCGCCGGCGCCACGGATGGCGTCCGACGCGACGGAGTCGAGATCGGCGGTACTCATGCCGGGGCGGGCGGCCTCCCGCACCGCGGCGAGCGTGTCGGCGACGACGAGACCGGCGCGCCGCATGATGCGCACCTGCTCCGGCGTCTTGTACTCGATGCGCTCCCGCCCGAGCCCGAGCATGCTCTCAGCGCTCCCTTGACATTTCCTCGGGGTTCCTCCGCGGGCGAGTGCCTCGTTCCCCGGCCCTCACCGCAGGTTCCCCCGTCGTCGACGTCATCCCAGCTGTGCCGCGAGCGACGTCACGATGCGGTCGGTGACATCTGCGATCTCCCCGACGCCGTCCACCTTGGCCAGCAGCCCGCGCTCCGCGTAGGCGGCCGTGAGCGGAGCGGTCTCGGCGTCGTAGATCTCCAGGCGCTTCCTGATGGCGTCGGGAGTGTCGTCGGTGCGACCCTCCTCCTCGGCACGCTTCGCGAGCCGGGCCATGAGCTCGTCCCGGTCGGCCGTCAGTTCGATGACGCCGTCCAGCTCCCAGCCGAGATCGGACAGGATGTGGTCGAGCTCGGCCACCTGGGCCGCGTTGCGCGGGTACCCGTCGAGCAGGAAGCCGTCCGTCACGTCGGGCCGGCTGAGCCGGTCCCGCACCATGGCGTTCGTGATCTCGTCCGGGACGAGGTCACCCTTCTCGGAGTACGCCTTCGCCGTCCGGCCGAGTTCGGTGTCGCCCTTGATGTTCGCGCGGAAGATGTCACCCGTGGAGATCGTCACGATGCCGAAGGTCTCGGCGAGCCGGGCAGCCTGCGTGCCCTTCCCGACGCCCTGCGGGCCCATGATGACGAGGCGCGTGATGCGGCCCTCGGGGCCCGGGCGGACGTGCAGGTCGCTGCGAGAGGTGGTGGGAGTCTGGCTCAACGGAGGAATCCTTCGTAATGACGCTGCTGGAGCTGGGAGTCGATCTGCTTGACCGTCTCGAGCCCGACACCGACCACGATGAGGATCGAACTGCCGCCGAACGGCAGGTTGGTGCTGACGCCCAGGAAGACGAGCACCAGCGTCGGGATCAGCGCCACCAGCGCGAGGTACAGGGAACCGGCGGAGGTGATCCGGGTGATCACGTAGTCGAGGTACTCCGCGGTGGGCCGGCCCGCCCGGATACCCGGGATGAAGCCGCCGTACTTCTTCATGTTGTCCGCGACCTCGTCCGGGTTGAACGTGATCGACGTGTAGAAGAAGCAGAAGAAGATGATCATCAGCGTGTAGAGCGCGATGTACAGCGGCTCCGACGGCTGGACCAGGTTGTTCGAGATCCAGATGACCCACTCGGACTGCTGGTCCCCGAACTGGGCGATCAGACCCGGCAGCGCCAGGATCGACGCCGCGAAGATGACCGGGATGACGCCGGACATGTTGATCTTGATGGGGATGTAGGTGCTGGTGCCGCCGTACATCCGACGGCCCACCATGCGCTTCGCGTACTGCACCGGGATCCGGCGCTGCGACTGCTCGACGAACACGACCAGGCCGACCACCAGCACGATGACGACGATCATGATCGTGAAGTTCAGGACGCCGTTGGCGCCACCGGCGATGGACCAGAGCGCCGTCGGGAAGCTCGCCGCGATGGACGTGAAGATCAGCAGCGACATGCCGTTGCCGACGCCGCGCTCGGTGATGAGCTCGCCGAGCCACATGACCAGGCCCGTACCAGCGGTCATGGTGATGACCATGAGGATGGAGGTGAGCACCGTGTCGTCGGCGATGATGGGCAGGTCGCACTGCAGCAGCAGGCCCTGGCGCGCGGTCGTGATCACCGTCGTCGACTGCAGGATCGCCAGCGCGATCGTCAGGTAACGGGTGTACTGCGTGAGCTTCGACTGACCCGACTGGCCCTCCTTGTGCAGGGCCTCGAACCGCGGGATCACCACGCGCAGGAGCTGGACGATGATGCTCGCCGTGATGTAGGGCATGATCCCGAGCGCGAACACCGACAGCTGCAGGAGCGCGCCACCGCTGAACACGTTGATCAGCCCGAGCAGCGAGGAGTTGTCCTGCTGCCCCTCGATGCACTCCTGGACGTTCGCGTAGTTCACGCCCGGTGTCGGAATGAACGACCCGACGCGGAACAGCGCCATGATCGCGATCGTGAACAGCAGCTTGCGCCGCAGGTCTGGCGTCCGGAAAGCCCGGCCGAATGCGCTGAGCACCCTGTCCTCCTGGCCCGCGTGCGCGGGGTCTCGTGTCGCCGGATCTCTCCGGCGAGATGTCGTCGTCGCCCGCTGCCGTTCTCCGTCGACGTACGGGACCTGTCGGATTCTACGTTGCCTGCGAGGTCCGGTGGACCACGCACGGGCCTAGTCTGCCCGACTTCCGGCGAGACACCACCACGGGACGCACCCGCCACGCCGTCGTCGGCCCACGCGACCTCCAAACGACACGGGACCGGCCGCGCTGACGCGCTGCCGGTCCCGTGCGACCTGCTCAGTCCTCCGCGGGCTCGGCCACGGAGCCACCGGCGGCCAGGATCTTCTCCCTGGCCGACGCCGAGACGCGGTCGACCGCGATCTCGAGCTTGACGGTGACGTCACCGTTGCCGAGAACCTTCACCGGCTGGTTCTTGCGAACCGCGCCCTTGGCGACGAGGTCCTCGACGGTGACGGAGCCACCGGCGGGGTAAAGCTCCGAGAGCTTGTCCAGGTTCACGACCTGGTACTCGACGCGGAACGGGTTCTTGAACCCACGCAGCTTCGGAAGGCGCATCTGCAGGGGAACCTGCCCGCCCTCGAAGCCCGCGGGAACCTGGTAGCGGGCCTTCGTGCCCTTGGTACCACGGCCCGCCGTCTTACCCTTCGACGCCTCGCCACGACCCACGCGGGTCTTGGCGGTCTTGGCGCCCGGGGCCGGACGGAGGTGGTGGACCTTCAGCGGCTTGTTGTCCGCCATGATCACTCGACCTCCTCGACGGTGACGAGATGCGACACCGTCTTGACCATGCCGCGGATCTCCGGGCGGTCCTCCTTCACGGCGGTGTCGCCGATCCGCTTGAGGCCAAGAGTCCGCAGCGTCTCACGCTGCTTGAACTTGCCGCCGATGGTGGACTTCACCTGGGTGACCTTGAGTCGAGCCATCACGCACCCGCCTTCGCCTCGGCGGCCGCGGCGATGCCCTTGGCCTGCGCCCGCAGGAGCGCGGCCGGGGCCACGTCCTCCAGCGGCAGACCACGACGTGCGGCGACGGCCTCGGGCTGCTCGAGCCCGCGCAGCGCCGCGACCGTGGCGTGCACGATGTTGATCGCGTTCGACGAACCGAGCGACTTGCTCAGCACGTCATGGATGCCGGCGCACTCCAGCACGGCGCGGACCGGACCACCGGCGATCACACCGGTACCCGGCGACGCCGGACGGAGGAACACGACACCGGCGGCGGCCTCACCCTGGATGGGGTGCGGGATGGTGCCCTGGATGCGCGGGACGCGGAAGAAGTTCTTCTTCGCCTCCTCGACACCCTTGGCGATCGCCGAGGGCACCTCCTTGGCCTTGCCGTAGCCGACGCCGACGGTACCGTCACCGTCACCCACCACGACGAGCGCGGTGAAGCTGAACCGGCGACCACCCTTGACGACCTTGGCGACGCGGTTGATCGTCACCACGCGCTCGACGAAGGCGCTCTTCTCCTCGCCGCGACCGCCGCCACCGCGGCGGTCGTCACGGCGACCCGAACGACGGCCGTCGTTCTTCTTCTCGTTCCCGTTGGCGGCACCCTGGGGGGCGCCGCTGCGCTGCCCTGCAGCCATCAGAGAGTCCTTTTCTTCCGTGCGTCGGTCGTCACAGGGTCAGCCCGCCTTCGCGAGCCCCGTCGGCGACTGCCGCCACCCGACCGTGGTACTTGTTGCCACCGCGGTCGAACACCACGGTCTCGACGCCGGCAGCCTTGGCGCGCTCGGCGACCAGCTCACCCACCTTGCGGGCCTTGGCCGTCTTGTCACCGTCGAACGAACGCAGGTCCGCCTCCAGCGTGGAGGCCGACACGACGGTCTTGCCGACGGTGTCGTCGACGACCTGGGCGACCATGTGTCGCGACGAACGGGTCACGACGAGACGAGGCCGGACGGCGGTGCCGGTGACCTTCTTGCGGGCGCGCGCGTGGCGGCGCTTCCGGGCAACAGTCTTGCCCTTGCCAAGAATCTTGATGGCCATCGTCACTTACCAGCCTTTCCGACCTTGCGCCGGACGTGCTCGTCGGCGTAGCGCACGCCCTTGCCCTTGTACGGCTCGGGCTTGCGGATCTTGCGGATGTTCGCCGCGACCTCACCGACCTGCTGCTTGTCGATGCCGGACACGGAGAACTTGTTCGCGCCCTCGACCTTGAAGGTGATGCCCTCGGGCGCCTCCACGACGACCGGGTGCGAGAAGCCGAGCGCGAACTCGAGGTTGGAGCCCTTCGCCAGCACACGGTAACCCGTGCCCACGATCTCCAGCTTCTTCTCGTAGCCGTCCGTGACGCCGGTGATCATGTTCGCCAGCAGCGTGCGGGTGAGGCCGTGCAGCGACTTCGAGAGCCGCTCGTCGTTCGGACGGGACACCGTGATGGCGCCGTCGTCCAGAGCGACCGTGATGGGTGCGGCGACCGTGTGGTCGAGGGTCCCCTTGGGACCCTTGACGGTCACGAGCGCACCACTGATGGTGACGTCCACGCCGGCCGGGACCGGAACGGGGAGCTTGCCGATACGAGACATGCTTCTTTCTCCCTTCCGATTACCAGACGTAGGCGAGCACTTCGCCGCCGACGCCCTTGGACTCGGCCTGCCGGTCGGTCAGGAGACCGGAGGACGTGGACAGGATCGCCACGCCGAGGCCGCCGAGAACCTTGGGCAGGTTGGTGGACTTTGCGTAGACGCGCAGACCGGGCTTGGACACGCGGCGCACACCCGAGAGGGCGCGCTCGCGGTTCTGGCCGTACTTCAGCTGGAGCGTGAGGGTCTTGCCCACCTGGGCGTCCTCGACGTTCCAGCTCGTGATGTAGCCCTCGGCCTGCAGGATCTTCGCGATGTTCGACTTCAGCTTCGACGACGGCATGGTGACCGTCTCGTGGTGAGCCGAATTCGCGTTCCGCAGACGGGTCAACATGTCTGCGATCGGGTCGGTCATAGTCATCGGGCTCTAGCCCTTCCTCGCCGGGGTATCCGCACCGTGCCGTGCGCGGACGCGGACCTACGGCGTAGTTGTTACCAGCTGCTCTTGGTGACGCCGGGGAGCTCGCCGCGGTGGGCCATCTCCCGCAAACAGATGCGGCACAGGCCGAACTTGCGGTACACGGAGTGCGGGCGACCGCACCGCTGGCACCGGGTGTAGGCACGCACGGCGAACTTGGGCTTGGCGTTCGCCTTGTTGATCAGGGCCTTCTTCGCCATGTCAGTTCTCCTTGAAGGGGAAGCCGAGACGGCGCAGGAGGGAGCGGCCCTCGTCGTCCGTCGTCGCCGTGGTCACGATCGTGATGTCCATACCACGGACACGGTCGATCTTGTCCTGGTCGATCTCGTGGAACATCGACTGCTCCGTGAGACCGAACGTGTAGTTCCCGTTGCCGTCGAACTGCTTCGGCGACAGACCGCGGAAGTCACGGATACGCGGGAGTGCGATCGCCAGCAGGCGGTCGAGGAACTCCCACATGCGGTCGCCGCGAAGCGTCGTGTGCGCACCGATCGGCATGCCCTCGCGCAGCTTGAACTGTGCGATCGACTTCTTGGCACGGGCGACCTGCGGCTTCTGACCGGTGATCGCGGTCAGGTCGCGGATCGCGCCTTCGATCAGCTTCGAGTCCTTCGCGGCGTCACCGACACCCATGTTGACGACGATCTTCGTGAGACCGCCGGCCTGGTGGATGTTGGTGTGGCCGAACTCCTCGACCAGCGCCGGGAGGATCTCCTCGCGGTACTTCTGCTTGAGGCGCGGCAGGGCCGGGGCCTCGATCGTGGTCTCGCTCATCAGTCGATGTCCTTCCCGGAGCGCTTCGCCACGCGGACCCGCACCGTCTTGGTGCGACCGTCACGGTCGACCTCCTCGAGGCGGTACCCGACGCGGGTGCCCTTCTTGGTCTCCGGGTCGACGACCATCACGTTGCTCACGTGGATCGACGCCTCGACCGTCTCGATGCCACCGGTACGGGTGCCGCGCTGCGACTGGCCCATCTTGGTGTGCTTGGTGACGCGCTGGACACCCTCGACGACGACGCGGTCGCGGTCCTTGATGACCTCGAGCACGCGACCGGTCTTGCCCTTGTCCTTGCCCGAGATGACGAGGACCTGATCGCCCTTCTTGATCTTCGCCATGGTCAGAGCACCTCCGGAGCCAGCGAGATGATCTTCATGAACTTCTTGTCGCGCAGCTCGCGGCCCACAGGGCCGAAGATGCGGGTGCCGCGCGGCTCGCCGTCGCTCTTGAGGATGACGGCGGCGTTCTCGTCGAACTTGATGTAGGAACCGTCCGGACGACGGCGTTCCTTGGCGGTGCGAACGACGACGGCCTTGACGACCTCGCCCTTCTTGACGTTCCCGCCAGGGATCGCGTCCTTGACGGTGGCGACGAACGTGTCGCCGATACCGGCGTAGCGACGGCCGGAACCGCCGAGAACGCGGATGCACAGGATCTCCTTGGCACCCGTGTTGTCGGCGACCCGAAGTCGCGACTCCTGCTGGATCATTTGAGTGATCTCCTTGCGTCGTGCTGGTTCTCACCGCGAGCGGTGAGCCTTGCCGAACGGATAAGTACTGTGTGGCTCCTTCGGTGGGCCGGAGGCGGCGGGAATCGTGCCCCGCCGCCGTGACCTCGCGAAGGTGTTACTTGGCCTTCTCCAGGACCGACACCAGCCGCCACCGCTTGGTGGCGGACAGGGGTCGGGTCTCCATGATCTCGACCAGGTCGCCGATACCGGCGGTGTTCTCCTCGTCATGCGCCTTCACCTTGGTGGTGGTGCGCAGGACCTTGCCGTAGAGAGGGTGCTTCTTGCGGTCCTCGACCTCGACGACGATGGTCTTGGCCATCTTGTCGCTGACGACGTAACCGCGGCGCACCTTGCGCGTGTTGCGCTCTGTGGTCACCTGGACCTCGGTGTTCTCGCTCATCCTTGCCTCACTCACTCACGCTCGGAGCCGTACGGATGCCGAGCTCACGCTCGCGCAGGATCGTGTAGATCCGCGCGATGTCGCGGCGCACGGCCTTGAGACGACCGTGGCTCTCCAGCTGGCCCGTGGCCGACTGGAAGCGGAGGTTGAAGAGCTCCTCCTTCGACTCCTTCAGCTTGGCGACGAGGGTCTCGTCGTCCATACCGTCGAGGTCGACGGGCTGCATACCCTTCGTACCGACGACCATCAGATCGCACCCCCCTCGCGCACCACGAAACGGCACTTCATCGGGAGCTTGTGCATCGCGCGACGCATGGCCTCGCGTGCCAGCTCCTCATCGACACCGGCCAGCTCGAAGACGATGCGGCCGGGCTTGACATTGGCGACCCACCACTCGGGCGAGCCCTTACCGGAACCCATACGGACCTCGGCGGGCTTCTTGGTCAGCGGGCGGTCCGGGTAGATGTTGATCCAGACCTTTCCGCCACGCTTGATGTGACGGGTCATCGCGATACGCGCCGCCTCGATCTGGCGGTTGGTGACGTAGGCCGGCTCGAGAGCCTGGATCCCGAAGTCACCGAAGGAGATCTGCGTACCGCCCTTGGCGGAACCACCGCGCTTGGGGTGGTGCTGCTTGCGGTGCTTGACCTTGCGCGGAATCAGCATGGTCAGGCCTCCGTTCCGGACTCTGCGGCCGGCGCGGCCGGGGCCTCCGCCGCAGCAGCGGCGGGAGCGGCCTCGGGCTTGCGCTCGGCCGAACGCTCGTTACGACGGCCACCACCACGACGGTCGCGGTCACCGCGCTCGCCACGCTCGCCCCGGCCACGACCCTGACGGGGCGCGGAGGCGGCCTGCTGCGCGGCGAACTCCTTCTCGGTGGTGTCGCCCTTGTAGATCCACACCTTCACGCCGATGCGACCGAAGGTCGTCCGCGCCTCGAAGAAGCCGTAGTCGATGTACGCGCGGAGCGTGTGCAGCGGCACGCGCCCCTCGCGGTAGAACTCCGAGCGGCTCATCTCGGCGCCACCCAGGCGGCCGGAGACCTGCACGCGGATGCCCTTGGCGCCGGCGCGCTGCGCGGACTGGATGCCCTTGCGCATGGCGCGACGGAACGAGACACGGCTCGCGAGCTGCTCGGCGATGCCCTGCGCGACGAGCTGGGCCTCGATCTCGGCGTTCTTGACCTCGAGGATGTTGAGCTGGACCTGCTTGCCCGTGAGCTTCTCGAGCTCGCCGCGGATGCGGTCGGCCTCGGCGCCACGGCGGCCGATCACGATGCCCGGACGCGCCGTGTGGATGTCCACGCGGACGCGGTCGCGGGTGCGCTCGATCTCGACCTTGGCGATACCGGCCCGCTCGAGGCCGGTGCTCATGAGCTTGCGGATCGCGACGTCCTCACGGACGTAGTCGCGGTACCGCTGACCGGGCTTCGTGCTGTCCGCGAACCACCGCGACTTGTGGTCGGTGGTGATGCCCAGGCGGTACCCGTGCGGGTGTACCTTCTGACCCACTGTCAGGCCCCTTCCTTGTCGGCGAGCACCACGGTGATGTGGCTCGTGCGCTTGAGGATCCGGTTCGCACGGCCCTGCGCCCGCGGCCGGAACCGCTTGAGCGTCGGGCCCTCGTCCACGTACGCCTCCTTGATGACCAGTTCGTCTTCGACGAACCGGACACTGTCCCGGTCGGCCTTCACACGCGCGTTGGCGATGGCGCTCTCGACGACCTTCCGGATCGGCTCGGCGGGCGACTGCGGTGCGAACTTCAGCACCGCAACGGCCTCCTGAGCCTGCTTGCCACGGATGAGGTCGATGACGCGCCGGGCCTTCTGGGGCGTGACACGGACGAACCGCGCCTGCGCCTTGGCTTCCATTGCTGTCCTGCTTCCTTTTCTCAGACAGTCAGGGTTGTCGTTTCGCTGCGGGAAGGGCTTGTGCCCTCCGCTCAGCGGCGACGACCCTTCTTGTCGTCCTTCACGTGGCCGCGGAAGGTCCGCGTGGGAGCGAACTCGCCGAGCTTGTGGCCGACCATCGCCTCGGTGACGAACACCGGGACGTGCTTGCGGCCGTCGTGCACGGCAAGTGTGTGGCCCAGGAAGTCGGGCGTGATGACCGACCGACGGGACCAGGTCTTGATGACGGTCTTGGTCCCCTTCTCGTTCTGGGCGTCCACCTTCTTCTGCAGGTGGTCGTCGACGAAGGGGCCCTTCTTCAGGCTACGAGGCATCAGTCAGGCTCCTATCAGCGCTTCTTGCCGGTGCGGCGACGGCGGACGATCAGTTTGTCGCTCGCCTTCTTCGGGCGGCGGGTACGGCCCTCGGGCTTGCCCCAGGGGCTCACCGGGTGGCGACCACCGGAGGTCTTGCCCTCACCACCACCGTGCGGGTGGTCGATCGGGTTCATGACCACACCGCGGACGGTCGGGCGCTTGCCCTTCCAGCGGTTACGGCCGGCCTTGCCCCAGTTGATGTTCGACTGCTCGGCGTTGCCCACCTCGCCGACCGTCGCGCGGCAGCGCAGGTCGACGTTCCGGATCTCGCCGGACGGCATGCGCAGCTGCGCGTACGGGCCGTCCTTCGCGACGAGCTGCACGGAGGCGCCGGCCGAGCGGGCGATCTTCGCACCGCCACCGGGCCGCAGCTCGACGGCGTGGATGACCGTACCGGTCGGGATGTTGCGCATCGGCAGGTTGTTGCCCGGCTTGATGTCCGCGGCAGCACCGGCCTCGACCACGTCACCCTGGCTCAGCTTGTTCGGGGCGACGATGTAGCGCTTCTCGCCGTCCGCGTAGTGCAGCAGCGCGATGCGAGCCGTGCGGTTCGGGTCGTACTCGATGTGAGCGACCTTGGCCGGCACGCCGTCCTTGTCGTGGCGGCGGAAGTCGATGACGCGGTATGCGCGCTTGTGACCGCCGCCCTTGTGACGCGTCGTGATGCGGCCGGAGTTGTTGCGGCCACCCGTCTTGGACAGCGGGCGGAGCAGCGACTTCTCCGGCTGCGAGCGCGTGATCTCGACGAAGTCGGCGACGCTCGCGCCGCGGCGGCCCGGCGTCGTCGGCTTGTACTTACGGATTCCCATGGGGGTTTGTCCTCAATCTGCTCTCGTCCGGCTCAGCCGACCGGCCCGCCGAAGATGTCGATCGACCCCTCGCGGAGGGTGACGATCGCACGCTTGGTGTCCTTGCGCTTGCCAAGGCCGTAACGCGTGCGCCGCGTCTTGCCCTTGCGGTTGATCGTGTTCACCGAGGCGACCTTCACGTCGAAGACCTTCTCGATGGCGATCTTGATCTCGGTCTTGTTGGCCCTCGGGTCCACGATGAAGGTGTACTTGCCCTCGTCGAGGAGGTTGTAGCTCTTCTCGGAGACGACCGGCGCGATCAGGATGTCGCGCGGGTCCTTCTGCACGATGGTCACTTGGAGTCCTCCTCGGTGGACTCGGCAGCGGCAACCTTCTCCGCGTCCTCAGCGATGGCCTCGGCCTTGCCCGCCTCGTCCTCGATCTCGTCGACGTCGGTGAAGTCGACCTTCTCGTTGAACTTGTAGTCGCGAGCCTGTCCGCCGACGAGGTAGTCCTGGAACTCGGCCAGGCCGTCCTCGTCGCCGTCGGCCAGGAACTGGGCCTGCTTGGCGAAGGAGCTGGCGGCCGGCGAGAACTTCACGCCGCCGTCGGTCAGCGCCGTACGGACGTCGTCCTCGGTGGCCGCGGCAAGCTTGGCCCACGTGGTGTAACCGGCAGCCACGAGGACGCCGGCGATCTTCGGGCCGATGCCCTCGATCCGCTTCAGGTCCACCGGCGTGGCGGACTCCTCGGCGGGAGCCGCGGCCGCGACGGCCTCGGACTCGGTGGCGACGGCCTTCGCACCCTTGCCCGCGGTGGGACCCGCGAGGAACGCGGACAGCGCGGACTCGGTGAAGATCACGTCGTCCGAGATGAGCACGTCGTAGGTGTTCAGCTGGTCAGGGACCAGGACGTGCACCTCGGGAACGTTGCGCAGCGACCGGTGCGACACGTCGTCCGACCGATCCAGCACGACGAGCACGTGCGCGCGGGGAGTCAGGGACTTGATGCTCGCAAGCGCCTTCTTCGTGGAGGGCGTGCCGTCGATGCCGAAGCCCGACACCACGTGCACGCGACCCGAACGGGCGCGGTCGGAAAGCGCGCCACGCAGTGCGGCGGCCTTCATCTTCTTCGGCGTGCGCTGCTCGTACGAGCGCGGCTGCGGGCCGTGGACGACGCCACCACCGGCGAACTGCGGGGCGCGGATCGAACCCTGACGGGCGCGGCCGGTGCCCTTCTGCTTGTACGGCTTCCTGCCACCACCGCGGACCTCGCCGCGGGTCTTGGTGGAGTGCGTGCCCTGGCGGGCCGCCGCGCGCTGCGCGACGACGACCTGGTGAATCAGCGGGACGTTCACGGCGACGTCGAAGACCTCGGCGGGGAGCTCCGCCGTGCCCGACTTCTTCCCGGATGCGTCAAGCACATCGACGGTCAGTGCGGCCATTGGTGTCACGCTCCCTTCGCGGCGGTACGAACGAGGACGACGCCGCCCTTGTTACCGGGAACCGCGCCCTTGACGAGCAGCAGACCCTTCTCGGCGTCGACCGCGTGAACGGTCAGGTTCTGGACGGTCTTGCGGGCGTTGCCCATCCGACCGGCCATGCGCAGGCCCTTGAACACGCGCGACGGCGTCGAAGCGCCACCGATCGAGCCGGGCTTGCGGTGGTTGCGGTGCGAGCCGTGCGAGGCGCCGACACCGGAGAAGCCGTGGCGCTTCATGACACCCGCGGTGCCCTTGCCCTTGGTCGTGCCGGTCACGTCGACCACGGCGCCGGCCTCGAAAGCCTCGGCGGTGATCTCCTGACCGAGCGCGAACTCCGCGGAGTTCTCGGTGCGCACCTCGGCCACGTGACGGCGCGGCGTCACGCCGGCCTTGTCGAAGTGGCCCTTCATCGGCTTGGTGACCTTGCGGGGGTCGATCTGGCCGTACGCGAGCTGGACGGCGGCGTAGCCGTCCGTCTCCTCGGTACGGATCTGGGTCACGACGTTCGTGCCCACCGACACGACCGTCACCGGCACAAGGCGCCCGGCCTCGTCCCAGGTCTGGGTCATGCCGAGCTTCGTCCCGAGCACCGCGGTCACGTTCTTCTGCTGGTTGGTCATGATGATGTCCTCCAGCCTCAGAGCTTGATCTCGATGTTCACGTCCGCAGGCAGGTCGAGACGCATGAGCGAATCGACGGCCTTGGGCGTCGGGTCGACGATGTCGATGAGCCGCTTGTGCGTACGCATCTCGAAGTGCTCGCGGCTGTCCTTGTACTTGTGAGGCGACCGGATGACGGTGAAGACATTCTTCTCCGTCGGCAGCGGCACCGGGCCCACGACCGTCGCACCAGCGCGAGTGACCGTGTCGACGATCTTGCGCGCCGAGCTGTCGATCACCTCGTGGTCGTAGGACTTGAGCCGGATGCGGATCTTCTGTCCCGCCATGGCGTCGTCTGACTCTCTCTCTCGAACCGCTACTGTCCGACCCCCGCGCTCGGGCGTGTCGCGCTGTGCGACGCACTCGTGCACACGCACCTACCCGGTGCGGGGCCGTTGGGAAGTGATCTCCTGCGAGGTATCTCGCTCGGACCACGACGTTTGCCGAGCCTGCTCGGAACAGTGCCATCGGTGATGACCGTCGGCGTGTGCTCCGCGGGGCGCATTCCTGGCGTCGAGATTCAGACGCAAAACCCCGCAGCCTCTCCTGGGGAGAGGACCGCCCAGCCACCTCGGTGGCTGCGGCTTCGCACACTGTTCGACACAAGAAAGAGCGCGCCCGTAACAGGCAACTGCTCAAGTCTGCCATACGATTCCGCGGAATTCCAAGCGGAACCGGTGTGATATGGCACGCCCACGACGAAGGGTCCGGCCGCCGAGGCGTCCGGACCCTTCGCGTGAGCCGTCAGACCAGGATCACTTGAGGATCTTGGTGACGCGGCCGGAACCGACCGTGCGGCCACCCTCGCGGATGGCGAAGCCGAGGCCCTCTTCCATGGCGATCGGCTGGATGAGCTCGACCGTCATCTCGGTGTTGTCGCCCGGCATGACCATCTCGGTGCCCTCGGGCAGCGTGATGACGCCGGTGACGTCCGTCGTGCGGAAGTAGAACTGCGGGCGGTAGTTCGAGAAGAACGGGTTGTGCCGGCCACCCTCGTTCTTGCCCAGGATGTAGACCTGAGCCTCGAAGTTGGTGTGCGGCGTGATCGAACCCGGCTTCACGACGACCTGGCCACGCTCGACGTCCTCGCGCTTGGTACCGCGCAGCAGCAGACCGGTGTTGTCGCCGGCCTGCGCCTGGTCCATCTGCTTGTGGAACGTCTCGATACCGGTGACCGTGGTCTTCTGCGGCTCGCGGATACCCACGATCTCGACCTCGGAGTTGATGTCGAGCTTGCCGCGCTCCACCTTGCCGGTGACGACGGTGCCGCGACCGGTGATCGTGAAGACGTCCTCGATCGGCATCAGGAACGGCTTGTCCAGGTCGCGCTCCGGCTCCGGGACGTTCTCGTCCACGGCCTCCATGAGCTCGACGACCTTCTCGACCCACTCGGGGTCGCCCTCGAGGGCCTTGAGGCCGGAGACGCGGACCACCGGGACGTCGTCGCCGGGGAACTCCTGCGACGACAGGAGCTCGCGGACCTCCATCTCGACGAGCTCGAGGAGTTCCTCGTCCTCGACCATGTCGGCCTTGTTGAGCGCGACCAGCAGGTAGGGCACGCCGACCTGACGAGCGAGCAGCACGTGCTCACGCGTCTGCGCCATCGGACCGTCGGTCGCGGCGACCACCAGGATCGCGCCGTCCATCTGGGCGGCACCGGTGATCATGTTCTTGATGTAGTCGGCGTGACCGGGGGCGTCAACGTGCGCGTAGTGGCGCTTCGGCGTCTCGTACTCGATGTGCGCGATGTTGATCGTGATGCCGCGCTGCTTCTCCTCCGGCGCGGCGTCGATCTCGTCGAAGTTACGCTGCGTGTTCGCCGGCAGGTCCGGGTACTTGTCGGCGAGCGTCTTCGAGATCGCGGCGGTCAGCGTCGTCTTACCGTGGTCGACGTGACCGATCGTGCCGATGTTGACGTGCGGCTTGGTCCGCTCGAACTTGGCCTTAGCCACTTGGGTCCTCCTGGGACTTGGGTAGATGTTCCGAACGTTGCGGATGTCGGCGAGTGAGCCTACAACCACGGGGCGTCGGGCTTCCTACAGGTTGGTAGTACGGTTCGACCTGTGGGGACTCACTCGCCCCGGGTCTTCTTGATGATCTCCTCGGCAACCGCCTTGGGAACCTCGGCATAGCTGTCGAACTGCATCGAGTACACGGCACGCCCCTGAGTCTTGGACCGCAGGTCACCGATGTACCCGAACATCTCGCTCAAAGGTACGGCGGCACGAACGACCTTGACACCGGTGGCGTCCTCCATGGACTGGATCATCCCACGACGCGAGTTCAGGTCGCCGATCACCTCGCCCATGTACTCCTCGGGCGTACGGACCTCGACGGCCATGACGGGCTCGAGAAGCACCGGGTCGGCCCGCCTCACGCCCTCCTTGAACACCATCGAGCCGGCGATCTTGAACGCCATCTCCGAGGAGTCGACGTCGTGGTACGCGCCGTCGAGCAGCGTGGCCTTGACACCGACGACCGGGAACCCGGCCAGCACACCCTGCTCCATGGCCGACTGGATACCCGCGTCCACCGACGGGATGTACTCGCGCGGGATACGCCCACCGGTCACCTCGTTGGCGAACTCGTAGAGCTCGCCCTCCGTGGTCTCCAGCGGCTCGAAGGTCACCTGGACCTTCGCGAACTGGCCCGAGCCACCCGTCTGCTTCTTGTGGGTGTAGTCGATCTTCTCCGCCTTGCGACGGATCGTCTCGCGGTACGCCACCTGCGGCTTACCGACATTGGCCTCGACCTTGAACTCGCGGCGCATGCGGTCCACGAGGATGTCGAGGTGGAGCTCGCCCATACCGCCGACGACGGTCTGGCCGGTCTCCTCGTCCAGCGAGATGCGATACGTCGGGTCCTCGTCGAGGAGCTTCTGGATCGCCGTGGACATCTTCTCCTGGTCGGCCTTCGTCTTCGGCTCGATCGCCACGTCGATGACGGGCTCCGGGAAAGACATCGACTCCAGGATGACCTGGTTGTTCGGGTCGCTCAGGGTGTCACCGGTGGTGACGTCCTTGAGACCGATGAACGCATAGATGTGACCCGCCTGGGCGTCCTCCACCGGGTTCTCCTTGTTGGAGTGCATCTGGAACATCTTCCCGATGCGCTCCTTCTTGCCCTTGGTGGTGTTGAACACCTGGGCACCCTGGGAGATCTTGCCGGAGTAGACGCGCACGTACGTGAGCTTGCCGAAGAACGGGTGGGTCGCGACCTTGAACGCCAGACCCGAGAACGGCTCCGTGGCGTCGGCGTGGCGCTCGACGATCTTCTCCGCGTCCTTGACGTCGTGACCCTCGATGGAGGGGACGTCGAGCGGGGACGGCAGGTAGGCGATCACCGCGTCGAGCATGGGCTGGACGCCCTTGTTCTTGTACGCGGAGCCGCACAGCACCGGGAACGCCGCGGACGAGACGACCAGCTTGCGGATGCCCGCCTTGATCTCGTCCGTGGTCAGCGCCTCGCCACCGAGGTACTTCTCCATCAGTTCGTCGTCCGCCTCCGCGACGGCCTCGACGAGCTCCTCGTGATACTTCTCGGCCTTCTCCTGGAGATCGGCCGGGATCTCCTCGATCTCGTACTCTTCGCCCATCTTCGTGTCGCCACGCCAGGTGAGAGCCTTCATCTCGACGAGGTCGACGACACCTTCGAAGTCGTTCTCCGCGCCGATCGGCAGCTGGATCACGAGGGGCTTCGCCTTGAGGCGGTTCACGATGGTGTCGACGGTGAAGTAGAAGTCCGCACCGAGCTTGTCCATCTTGTTGACGAAGCAGATGCGCGGGACGTCGTACTTGTCGGCCTGGCGCCACACCGTCTCGGACTGCGGCTCCACGCCCTCCTTGCCGTCGAACACCGCGACGGCGCCGTCGAGCACGCGGAGCGAGCGCTCCACCTCGACCGTGAAGTCGACGTGGCCGGGCGTGTCGATGATGTTGATCTGGTTGTCGTCCCAGTAGCACGTCGTCGCGGCGGACGTGATCGTGATGCCGCGCTCCTGCTCCTGGGCCATCCAGTCCATCGTCGAGGCGCCGTCGTGCGTCTCACCGATCTTGTAGTTCACACCCGTGTAGAACAGGATGCGCTCAGTCGTAGTGGTCTTGCCGGCATCGATGTGGGCCATGATGCCGATGTTGCGGACCTTCTTCAGGTCGGTCAGCACGTCGAGTGCCACGGTCTCTTACCCCTCTGTGGGTCTGGTCCGCCGAGGCGGATCCACCGAAGGCCCCGGTGGTGACCGGGGCCGTCGGAGCAATTATTACCAGCGGTAGTGCGCGAAGGCCTTGTTGGAGTCAGCCATCTTGTGCATGTCCTCGCGGCGCTTCACCGCCGCACCGAGACCGTTCGACGCATCGAGGATCTCGTTCATCAGACGCTCGGTCATCGTCTTCTCGCGGCGGGCCCGGGAGAAGTCCGTGAGCCAGCGCAGCGCGAGCGTCGTGGAACGCGACGGGCGCACCTCGACCGGAACCTGGTACGTGGCGCCACCGACACGGCGCGAACGCACCTCGAGCGCCGGGCGGACGTTGTCCAGCGCGCGCTTCAGCACGACGACCGGGTCCTGGTCCGTCTTGCTGCGGACACCCTCGAGGGCGCCGTAGACGATCGCCTCGGCGGTGGACTTCTTCCCGTCCAGCAGCACCTTGTTGATCAGCTGCGTGACAACCGGGGACCCGTAGACCGGGTCGACGATGAGCGGCCGCTTCGGGGCCGGTCCCTTGCGGGGCATCAGCTCTTCTCCTTCTTGGCGCCGTAGCGGGAGCGCGCCTGCTGGCGGCCCTTCACGCCCTGCGTGTCGAGGGCCCCGCGGATGATCTTGTAGCGAACACCCGGGAGGTCCTTCACACGGCCGCCGCGCACGAGCACGATCGAGTGCTCCTGCAGGTTGTGGCCGACACCGGGGATGTACGCCGTGACCTCCATGCCGGAGGAGAGCTTCACACGTGCGACCTTGCGGAGCGCGGAGTTCGGCTTCTTGGGGGTGGTGGTGTACACACGGGTGCACACGCCGCGCCGCTGGGGGGAGCCCTTGAGGGCCGGGGTCTTCGACTTCCCGGCCTTCGAGCTCCGGCCCTTGCGGACGAGCTGCTGGATCGTAGGCACTACGTCTCCGTCGTCTGTCGAGCTGGTGGTGCCGGCGGGTGCCGCCGACGCCCTTCGTTGGTCTGTGGCTGGTGCGTGCCGATCGCACGCGGCACCCGCGGCCCTCACGGGTCCGCAACGCCACCTACCACCGGCTCGATGGCCCGGTCGATCTCACCTGCAGCGCGAAGCTGCGGGAGATTCTCCGGGATGCCCGCGCACTCACATCGGCCGCTTCCGCTGGATCGCGACCAGGCGATCCGCAAAACTATGCGGCCAGACGGCGCTGGCACGTTGAACAAGGCTACCCGCGGCCTCGCGGGCGGTCAAAACGAAATGACTGTGAGGTCCATGACCTCACATGCCCGACGGCGGCCGTGGTCGCGTTCCGTACGAAACGTCCCCACGACCGCCGTCGGACGGTGACATCATCGATCAGCGGAAGTCGCCGAAGTCCAGGTCCTCCAGCGGGATCGCCTCGCCCGAGCCCATACCGAGGGTCGGGAAGTCGATGTCGTCGTACCCGAAGCTCGGGTACAGCTCCGCCTTGGCCTGCTCGGTCGGCTCGACCTCCACGTTCCGGTAGCGGGCCAGGCCCGTGCCGGAGGGGATGAGCTTACCGATGATGACGTTCTCCTTGAGGCCGAGCAGCGGGTCACGCCGGCCGCTCATCGCCGCCTCGGTGAGCACCCGGGTGGTCTCCTGGAAGGAGGCCGCCGAGAGCCACGAGTCGGTGGCGAGCGACGCCTTGGTGATACCCATCAGCTCCGGACGGCCGGCGGCCGGCTGGCCACCCTCCGCCACAGCCTTGCGGTTCGCGTCCTCGAAACGCATGCGCTCGGCGAGCTCACCCGGCAGGAGCTCGGAGTCACCCGAGTCCAGCACGGTCACGCGACGCAGCATCTGCCGCACGATGACCTCGATGTGCTTGTCGTGGATGTCCACGCCCTGCGAGCGGTAGGTCTCCTGGACCTGCTCCACCAGGTGGCTCTGCGTGGCCCGCGGGCCGAGGATGCGCAGCACCTTCTTCGGGTCGACGGCACCCTTGACGAACTGGGTACCGACCGACACGTGGTCGCCGTCGTGCACGAGCAGCGTCGCGCGCTTGGTGACCGGGTACTTGATCTCCTCCGCGCCGTCGTCCGGCTTGAGGACGATGTGACGCGTGCGCTCGGTGTCCTCGATGGCGATCGTGCCGGTGAACTCCGCGATCGGCGCCTCACCCTTCGGGGTACGGGCCTCGAAGAGCTCGGTGACACGCGGCAGACCCTGCGTGATGTCCTCCGCGGCGGCCACACCACCGGTGTGGAACGTACGCATCGTGAGCTGGGTACCCGGCTCACCGATCGACTGCGCCGCGATGATACCGACGGCCTCGCCGATGTCCACGAGCTTGCCCGTGGCCAGGGAGCGGCCGTAGCACTTGGCGCAGGCGCCTACGCGGGACTCGCAGGTGAGCACGGAGCGCACCTTGGCGTCGGCGACGCCCGCCGCGACGACGGCCGCGATGGCCACGTCACCGCAGTCCTCGCCGGCCCCCGCCACGACGTTCCCGTCGGCGTCGGTGACGTCGACCGCGAACGTGCGGCCGTAGACGCTCGTCTCCACCAGCGGGTGCGGGACCAGCGAACCGTCGTCGAGCCTCTCGGCGACCGGGTGGGTCAGACCGCGCTGGGTGCCGCAGTCCTCCTCGCGGATGATCACGTCCTGCGAGACGTCCACCAGGCGACGGGTCAGGTAACCCGAGTCCGCCGTACGCAGAGCCGTGTCCGCGAGACCCTTTCGCGCACCGTGCGTCGCGATGAAGTACTCGAGGACGGACAGGCCCTCACGGTAGTTGGACTTGATCGGACGAGGGATGATCTCGCCCTTCGGATTCGCCACGAGGCCGCGCATACCGGCGATCTGACGCACCTGCATCCAGTTACCACGGGCACCGGAACCCACCATGCGGAGCACGGTGTTCCGGCTGTTCGACTCGAGGTTCTCGCGCATGACCTGCGCGACCTTGTCCGTCGCCTGCGTCCACAGCTCGATGAGCTCCTGCCGGCGCTCGTCGTCGGTGATCAGACCGCGCTCGAACTGCTGCTGCACCTTCAGGGCGCGCGCCTCGTGCTCGTCGAGGATCGCCGACTTCTCCTTCGGCGCCGCCACGTCGCTGATCGCGATCGTGACACCCGAGCGCGTGGCCCAGTAGTAGCCCGCGTCCTTCAGCGCGTCCAGCGCCGCGGCGACCTCGACCTTCGGGTAACGCTCCGCCAGGTCGTTGACGATCGCCGAGAGCCGCTTCTTGTCGGCTACGCCGTTCTCGTACGGGTAGTCGACCGGCAGCGTCTCGTTGAACAGGTAGCGGCCGAGGGTCGTCTCGAACAGGATCGGCTGGCCCTCTTCCCAGCCCTCCGGCGTCTCGAAGCCCTTCGGCGGCACCAGGTCGTCGAGGCGCAGCCTGATCTTGGCGTTGATGTCCAGCTGGTGGCGGTCGAAGGCCATGAGCGCCTCGGCCACCGACGCGAACGCCCGGCCCTCGCCGACGGCGTCCTGACGGTCGCTCGTCAGGTGGTGCAGACCGATGATCATGTCCTGCGAAGGCATGGTCACCGGGCGGCCGTCCGACGGCTTGAGGATGTTGTTGCTGGACAGCATCAGGATGCGGGCCTCGGCCTGCGCCTCGGCGCTCAGCGGCAGGTGGACCGCCATCTGGTCGCCGTCGAAGTCCGCGTTGAACGCGGCGCACACGAGCGGGTGCAGGTGGATCGCCTTGCCCTCGACGAGCTGCGGCTCGAACGCCTGGATACCCAGGCGGTGCAGCGTCGGCGCGCGGTTCAGCAGGACGGGGTGCTCGGTGATGACCTCTTCGAGCACGTCCCACACGACCGGGCGCGTGCGCTCGACCATGCGCTTCGCCGACTTGATGTTCTGCGCGTGGTTCAGCTCCACGAGACGCTTCATCACGAACGGCTTGAACAGCTCGAGGGCCATCTGCTTCGGCAGACCGCACTGGTGCAGCTTGAGCTGCGGGCCGACCACGATGACCGAACGGCCCGAGTAGTCGACGCGCTTGCCGAGCAGGTTCTGGCGGAACCGGCCCTGCTTGCCCTTGAGCATGTCGGAGATCGACTTCAGCGGACGGTTGCCCGGGCCCGTGACGGGCCGGCCGCGACGGCCGTTGTCGAACAGCGAGTCCACGGCCTCCTGGAGCATCCGCTTCTCGTTGTTGACGATGATCTCCGGCGCGCCCAGGTCCAGGAGCCGCTTGAGGCGGTTGTTCCGGTTGATCACGCGGCGGTACAGGTCGTTCAGGTCCGACGTCGCGAAGCGGCCACCGTCGAGCTGCACCATCGGGCGCAGGTCCGGCGGGATGACCGGGACGGCGTCGAGCACCATGGCCGTCGGCGAGTTCGTCGTGGTGAGGAACGCGTTGACGACCTTGAGGCGCTTGAGCGCACGCGTCTTGCGCTGCCCCTTACCGCTGCGGATGGTCTCCTTCAGCGACTCGGCCTCGGCCTCCAGGTCGAAGGTCTCCAGGCGCTTCTGGATCGCGGCGGCGCCCATGGCACCCTCGAAGTAGGTGCCGTAGCGGTCCTGCAGGGCGCGGTACAGCATCTCGTCGCCCTCGAGGTCGGCGACCTTGAGGTTCTTGAACCGGTCCCAGACCTGCTCCAGGCGGTCCAGCTCCTGGTCCGCCCGCTTGCGCAGCTGTGCCATCTCGCGCTCAGCGGAGTCGCGGACCTTGCGGCGCGCGTCGGCCTTGGCGCCCTCGGCCTCCAGCTCGGCGAGATCCTGCTCGAGCTTGGTGGCCCGGGTGTTGATCTCGTTGTCCCTGCGGTCCGTGATCTCCTTCTTCTCGAGGTCGATCTCGTTCTGCAGGTTGGGCAGGTCCTCCTGGCGCGCCTCGTCGTCGACCGCCGTGATCATGTACGCGGCGAAGTAGATGACCTTCTCCAGGTCCTTCGGCGCCAGGTCCAGCAGGTAGCCCAGACGCGAGGGCACGCCCTTGAAGAACCAGATGTGCGTGACCGGTGCGGCCAGCTCGATGTGGGCCATGCGCTCACGGCGCACCTTGGAGCGCGTGACCTCCACGCCGCAGCGCTCGCAGATGATGCCCTTGAAGCGCACGCGCTTGTACTTACCGCAGTAGCACTCCCAGTCCCGGGTGGGGCCGAAGATCTTCTCGCAGAAGAGCCCGTCCTTCTCCGGCTTCAGGGTGCGGTAGTTGATGGTCTCGGGCTTCTTGACCTCGCCGTGCGACCAGGCGCGGATGTTGTCGGCCGTGGCGAGGCCGATACGCAGCTCGTCGAAGATGTTGACGTCGAGCAAGGTGTCCTACTTCCTGAAGAGTTCTCGAAAAATCTTGGTTTTCCGGGACGGGCCCGGTTTCAGATCTCGTCGACGGTGGACGCCGAGTTGGGGCGCCGGGACAGGTCGATCCCGAGCTCCTCCGCGGCGCGGTACACCTCGTCGTCGGACTCCTTCATCTCGATGGCGGCGCCGTCGCTGGACAGCACCTCCACGTTCAGGCAGAGCGACTGCATCTCCTTCAGGAGCACCTTGAAGGACTCAGGGATACCCGAGTCGGGGATGTTCTCGCCCTTGACGATGGCCTCGTAGACCTTGACACGACCGGGGACGTCGTCGGACTTGATGGTGAGCAGTTCCTGCAGCGTGTAGGCGGCGCCGTACGCCTCCAGGGCCCACACCTCCATCTCGCCGAAACGCTGACCACCGAACTGCGCCTTACCACCCAGCGGCTGCTGCGTGATCATCGAGTACGGACCGGTCGAGCGGGCGTGGATCTTGTCGTCCACCAGGTGGTGGAGCTTCAGGATGTACATGTAGCCCGTCGAGATCGGCTCCGGGAACGGCTCGCCGGAGCGGCCGTCGAACAGGAGCGCCTTCCCGTCGAGACCGACCATGCGCTGGCCGTCACGGTTCGGCAGGGTCGTCGCGATGAGGCCGCGCAGCGCGTCCTCCTGCAGACCGTCGAACACCGGCGTGGCGACCGGGTCACCCGGCGTGCTCGACCGCGCGATCTCCGGAACGTTGTCCAGCCACTCGGCCTTCGGGTCCTCGGCGGCGGAGACGTCCCAGCCCTGCTTGGCGACCCACCCGAGGTGCGTCTCCAGGACCTGGCCCACGTTCATACGACCGGGCACGCCCAGCGGGTTCAGGATCACGTCGACCGGGGTGCCGTCCTCGAGGAACGGCATGTCCTCGACCGGCAGGATCTTCGAGATGACACCCTTGTTGCCGTGACGGCCGGCCAGCTTGTCACCCACGGTGATCTTGCGGCGGTTCGCGATGTAGACGCGCACCAGCTGGTTCACGCCGGCGGGCAGCTCGTCGCCGTCCTCCCGGTTGAACTCGCGCACCGCGATGACCGTGCCGGACTCGCCGTGAGGCACCTTCAGCGAGGTGTCGCGCACCTCGCGGGCCTTCTCGCCGAAGATCGCCCGCAGCAGGCGCTCCTCCGGGGTCAGCTCGGTCTCGCCCTTCGGGGTGACCTTGCCGACCAGGATGTCGCCCGCGCCGACCTCGGCGCCGATCCGGACGATGCCGCGCTCGTCGAGGTCGCCCAGGACCTCCTCGGAGACGTTCGGGATGTCCCGCGTGATCTCCTCGGGGCCGAGCTTCGTGTCACGCGCGTCGACCTCGTGCTCCTCGATGTGGATCGAGGACAGGACGTCGTCCTCCACGAGCCGCTGGCTCAGGATGATCGCGTCCTCGTAGTTGTGGCCCTCCCACGACATGAATGCCACGAGCAGGTTCTTGCCGAGAGCGAGCTCGCCCTCGTCGGTCGCCGGGCCGTCCGCCAGCACCGAGCCGACCTCGACGCGCTGCCCCTCGTCCACGAGTACCCGCTGGTTGTAGCTGGTGCCCTGGTTCGAGCGGATGAACTTGTGCACGCGGTAGGACCCGGTGGTGCCGTCGTCGTTCGCGACGAGGACCAGGTCCGCGGACACCTCGGTGACCACGCCGGGCTTGTTCGCCACGATCACGTCGCCGGCGTCGATCGCCGCACGGCGCTCCATGCCCGTACCGACCACCGGCATCTCCGAGCGCACCAGCGGCACCGCCTGGCGCTGCATGTTGGCGCCCATGAGCGCGCGGTTCGCGTCGTCGTGCTCGAGGAACGGGATGAGCGCGGTCGCGACCGACACCATCTGGCGCGGCGAGACGTCCATGTAGTCGACGTCCGTGGCCAGGACGTCGTTGGTCTCGCCGCCCTTGGTGCGGACCAGGACGCGGTCCGTCTCGAAGGCGCCGTCGGCGGTCAGCGACGTGTTCGCCTGCGCGATGACGTGGCGGTCCTCGTCGTCGGACGTCAGGTACTCGACGTCGTCCGTCACGCGACCGTTGACGACCTTGCGGTACGGCGTCTCGATGAAGCCGAACGGGTTGATCCGCCCGAACGACGCCAGCGAGCCGATCAGGCCGATGTTCGGGCCTTCCGGGGTCTCGATGGGGCACATGCGGCCGTAGTGCGACGGGTGGACGTCGCGGACCTCCATGCCCGCGCGGTCGCGCGAGAGACCGCCCGGACCGAGCGCGGACAGGCGGCGCTTGTGCGTCAGACCGGCCAGCGGGTTGTTCTGGTCCATGAACTGCGACAGCTGGGAGGTACCGAAGAACTCGCGGATCGACGCCACGACCGGCCGGATGTTGATCAGCGTCTGCGGCGTGATCGCCTCGACGTCCTGCGTGGTCATGCGCTCGCGCACGACACGCTCCATACGGGACAGGCCCGTGCGCACCTGGTTCTGGATGAGCTCACCCACGGCGCGGATACGGCGGTTGCCGAAGTGGTCGATGTCGTCCGTCTCGACGCGGACCTCGACCGGCTGACCGTTGCGCAGGCCGCCGATGGCGTCCACGTCGGCGTGCAGCGCGGCGAGGTACTTGATCGTGGCGACGACGTCGCCCACCGACAGCGTCGAATCCGTCAGCGGAGCGTCCGTACCGACCTTCTTGCCGAGCTTGTAGCGACCCACCTTCGCCAGGTCGTACCGCTTCGGGTTGAAGTAGAAGTTCTCCAGCAGCGTGCGACCGGCCTCGACCGTCGGGGGCTCACCCGGGCGGATCTTGCGGTACAGGTCGACGAGCGCCTCGTCCTCGGTGTGGACGTGGTCCTTCTCGAGGGTGTCCAGCACCGACGGGAAGTCCGCGAACTCCTCGCGGATCTGCGCCTCGGTCAGGCCGAGCGCCTTCAGGAGCACGGTGACCGGCTGCTTGCGCTTGCGGTCGACGCGCACGCCGACGGCGTCGCGCTTGTCGATCTCGAACTCCAGCCACGCACCGCGCGACGGGATCACCTTCGCGGAGAAGACGTCCTTGTCGCTGGTCTTGTCCGGGGTGCGCTCGAAGTACACGCCCGGGCTGCGCACGAGCTGCGAGACGACGACGCGCTCGGTGCCGTTGATGATGAACGTGCCGCGCTCGGTCATGAGCGGGAAGTCACCCATGAACACGGTCTGGCTCTTGATCTCACCGGTCGTGTAGTTCACGAACTCCGCGGTCACGAACAGCGGGGCGGCAAACGTGAAGTCCTTCTCCTTGCACTCGTCCGCCGAGTACTTCGGCGGCTCGAAGCGGTGGTTGGAGAATGACAGAGACATCGACTGACCGAAATCCTCGATCGGCGAGATCTCCTCGAAGATCTCTTCCAGACCGGAGGCCTCCGGGACATCGTTCCGGCCGCCGGCCTTCGCCGCGGCGACACGGGCCTGCCAATCGGCGTTGCCCAGCAGCCAGTCGAAGCTCTCGGTCTGCAGACCGAGCAGGTCAGGAACTTCGAGCGGTTCGTGGATCTTGGCGAAGGAGACGCGACGTGAGGCGGTACGGTTCGCGATGGCGTCGGCGGACGGTGCTGAAGGGGTGCGCGAGGCAGCCAAGAGGGGTCCTTCCCTGCAGTACGGGGTGAACGCTGTACGCTCGGGTGCGGCAGGAAGCTCGGCCGGCTTCACCGGTGGTCCGTGGACATCCCGTCCAAGGATGTGACCAGGTCATTCGGGAAGCAATGTGGCGGCGTCGAGGGCACACGCGGGCGCAAAGCGCTAGCATACCTATTCACTTCAAGTATGTCTACTCGCCGTCTGTCGTGCACGCCGAATCGAGGTGGATTCGGAAAATGGTGCGCATCCGCACCGACACGACAAGACGGCACGAGGCCCGCACCCCGGCATTCCGG
The DNA here is from genome assembly GCF_054782975.1 of Myceligenerans halotolerans. Classification (NCBI taxonomy): domain Bacteria; kingdom Bacillati; phylum Actinomycetota; class Actinomycetes; order Micrococcales; family Promicromonosporaceae; genus Myceligenerans; species Myceligenerans halotolerans. Next base: position 121,220 of record NZ_BAAGRL010000006.1, on the reverse strand, counting down.
GCGTGCGGGCCTCGTGTCTGACGATGACGCCCGACGACGGCGCGGGGCCGCGCCGGGCGATCACCTGCCCGAGACGGGCAGAGGTCACGCGACCTCGTGGCTCACTTGAGCTCGACGGTGGCGCCGGCGCCCTCGAGGGCAGCCTTGGCCTTCTCCGCGTCTTCCTTGCTGGCGGCCTCGAGGACCGCCTTGGGGGCGCCGTCCACCAGGTCCTTGGCCTCCTTCAGGCCGAGGGACGTGAGGGCGCGCACCTCCTTGATGACGCCGATCTTCTTGTCGCCGGCGGCCGTGAGGATGACGTCGAACTCCGTCTTCTCCTCCTCGGCGGCGGCACCACCGTCGCCGCCAGCGGGGGCGGCAACGGCCACGGCGGCCGGCGCGGCGGCGGTGACGTCGAACTTCTCCTCGAAGGCCTTCACGAACTCGGAGAGCTCGATGAGCGTGAGCTCCTCGAAGGCGGACAGGAGCTCGTCGGTGCTGAGCTTCGCCATGATGGCGTTCCTTTCACTTCAGCGCTTCGCGGGGCATCGCCCGCCAGAAGCAGGGGGTTGTGTTCTCGGTACCACCACGCATCACGCGGCGGCACCCTCCGATTCCTGCTTCTGACGCAGGGCATCGATGATGCGGGCGACCTGGGCGGGCTTGGCGGTGAACGCGTACGCCGCACGGGTCAGCGTGGCCTTCAGGCCGCCGGCCACCTTGGCCAGCAGAACCTCGCGGGACTCGAGGTCCGCGAGCTTCGTGATCTCCGCGGCGGTCAGGGCGTTCCCGTCAAGGACACCGCCCTTGATGACCAGCGCGGGGTTCGCCTTGGCGAAGTCACGCAGACCCTTCGCAGCCTCGACCGGGTCCCCGGTCACGAATGCGATGGCGGACGGGCCCTTCAGGTCGGCGTCGAGACCCTCGACACCGGCCTCCTTGGCCGCGATCCCCGTCAGCGTGTTCTTCACCACGGCGTAGGTTGCGTTGCCGCTGAGCGACCGGCGCAGATCCTTGAGCTGCGCGACGGTGAGCCCGCGGTACTCGGTCAGCACGGCCGCGTTGGACTCGCGGAGCTTGTCCGCGATCTCCGCGACGGCGGCTGCCTTGTCCGGCCTCGCCATGGCAATCCTTCCGGTGGTGGTACCGCCGTCCCCTCGGGCGTGAGCCCGGGGCGGTCTCCCCCGGAAACGAAAGGAGCCCCGGCGCAGGCGCACGGGGCTCGGAACACATTCGGCCACGAGGGCCGGACGGATCGTCGTCGTTCACCTGCGCAGGCCCCCGCGTGTCAGCGGGACTTCGGTCCTCTGCTCCCCGTTCCCGGGCAGCATCGGACAACCGGCGGTCTGTGGTTACCGGGCAAGACTACACGAGGTGCACGACGACGGACGCAGGCGGGCACGTGCGCCTCGCCACACCGCAAGGGGAATCCTCGTCAGAGGGACTCCAGGGCCGCGAAGCAGACCAGCGGGACCGGCTGATCCGCCTCCGCGCAGGCGGCCGCGAGCGCCGCCTCCGGGTCGTCCGTGGCCCGGAGGTGGGCGTGGAAGCGAGGCATGACCTGGGCCGCGAGGGCGTCGGGCAGGGGCGCGACCGCCGCGATGACCGCCCGTGCGCCGAGCCGGAGCAGTACCGAGGTGAGGCCCAGCACCTCTCCCCCGACCACCTCGGAGGAGCCGCCGACCTCGCACGCGGCGAGCACCACCACGGAGCCGGGCAGCCGCATGCCGTCGAGTTCGTGGGCGAAGAGGGGACCGTCGGCCAGCTCGATCGAGGCGAAGAGCGGGTTGTCGGCGTCGTGCCGGCCGTGGGCGGCGAGGTGGACGACGTCGTGCGTGGCGAGTGCCGCACGGACCGCGGCGGTGGTCGCCGCCTGGCTGGTGAGGACCGTGGCGCCGGGCCACTCCTCACCGACCGCGACGGCCTCACCGGCGCCGTGTGCGACACCGGGTCCGGCGGCGGCGAGCAGGCGGTGGCGGGTGCCGGGGCGTGCGTCGCGGCGGCCTCGTGCCACGTGCGAGTTGACCGACGTGCGCCTCCCCTGCCGGGACGGCAGCGCCGCCCACGGGATGCCGAGCAGGGGTTCGCGGGCCACGACGTGCAGGTCGCCCTCGGCTCTCAGGGGCGCGAGGATGGCGTCATCCAGCTTCTTGAGGGAACGGTCGAGGGATGCCTGCGCGGCCGCGCGTAGTGGTGGCGGGATGTGCTCGTTGGTGGCGACCGCGATGTCGGCGCGGACGCGGCGCACGCGTTCCTCGACGCCGGCGGGCTCGCCGAGGTCGAGGAGCGCGGCGCCGCGGTCGTCGACCCGGACGGCACGGAGGTGTCCGCCGAGGACGGCGAAGTTGGCGACGACGGCGCCGCCGCCGAGCGCGCGCACCGTCTCGCGTGCGGTGACGGGCTGGTCCACCTCGGCGTCCCCGGCATGCAGCCAGGAGCGTTCGCGTACCTGGTTCTGGAGCAACCCGGCGCGCCGGGTGAGATCTTCCCGCTCGACCGCATGCTCGCCGTCGGCGGGGAGTTCCCGGGCTCGTCCGAGGAGGCCGCGGGCCTCGGCGAGGAGTTCGGCGGCCGCCGGATCGTCGGGCGGGGTGACCCGGCCGGCGCCGGCGAACGTGGATCGCCCTCGTTCCAGCGCGTCGAAGAACGCCTGCGCTCGCCCGGTCTCGAGCGCGGCTCCGACGTCGACGAGCTGGAGGTCGACACCGTGCACGGCGGCCGCGGTCACCGATTCGACGGCGCCGAGCCGCGACCGGTGTTCACGCAGGAGCCGGAAGCCCTGGCGCACTGCGCGCAGTCCCCGGGAGCGGTTGTGCTCGGCGAAGGCTAGCTGGGCCGCGACGACAAGGCGCTGGATGCGGAAGGTGAGCGGGGTGCCCGGGCTGTCGCGGCCGACGACGTCGAACACCCGGCGGGCCCGGACGATGTCGCCGGCGAGCACGAGCCAGCGCGCGGCGACGAGGCGGGCGGCGTGGCCCGGGTGGTAGCCCAGGAACGAGCCGGTCCCGTCCCCTTCTCGCGCGACGGTGAGCGCGGTCTCCGCCCGGCGTCGGGCGATGGCGGGTGTGGGAGCCTCGAACCGGGTGGCGGCGAGCTCCGCCTCGAGTTCCAGGACCTGGGCGAGCGCCGCCATGGAGTGGTTCCCCGCGTCGGCGAACCGCCGACTGGCCCGCCGTGCTGTCCGGCGCGCCGCGTCGTACTGGCGAAGTCCCAGCAGGCATCGGGCATGGAACCACTCGGCCTCGGCGTGGTCGGCGCGCCACCCCACCTTGGCGAGCTGCTCGACGGCCGTCCTCAGGAGGCGCTCGGCGTCCTCGAGCAGGCCGCTGTCGAACAGCACCTCGGCGCGCGCCAGGAGCGGGATGCCGTCGTCCCGGTCCGGCGTCAGGTCATGGGACCGCTCCATCGACGCGAGGGCGCCGGGCAGGTCTCCCATGGCGTACATGGCGTACCCGATGTTGCCGAGCGCGAAGGAGGTGGACATGACGTTCCCGGCGTTGGCTGCATGCTCGTAGGACTCCTGGTAGTCACGCAGGGCGGCGTCGAACATGCCGAGCTCGCTGTGCGCGTTTCCCCGGTTCAGGAGCAGGATCGCCCGCTCCTCGTCCTCGAGCATGTGGGCGTTCTCGCATGCCTCGGAGAAGTGGCCGAGCGCTACCCGCGTGCTGCCGGTGCGGATCAGGAGTACACCGCGCTGCAGTTGGACGAGCGTTCCCAGGGACGTGTCGGCGGACGCCTCGGCGAACCCCTCGGCCCGGGCGCACAGCTGCATCGCCTCGTCGAGTGAGTCGGTCCGCATGAGCACCGAGTTCGAGAGGCCCAGATGCCCACGGACGGCGAGGCCGTCCCACACGCGTCGCTGTGCCTGGCCGAGTCGCTCGACGTCGATCGCGTCGATCTCGTCGAGCACACGGCGGAACGCCGACTCGCCCTCGGCCCATCGCGCCCGCTTGTTCAGCTCACGTGCCGCTTTGATCCGGGACGCGAGCGACTCCAGATGCGAGCCGTCCACCGTCATGGCGCGGGCCTCATCGTGCGGCGACCGGTTCGGGCATACCCGTCACGGCCTGCACGGCCCGCCACGCCATGGCCACCCGGTGGTCCTCGGCTCCCTCCCGCCGCCGCTCCAGGAGTTCCTGCGCGAGCTCTCCGGCGAGCACCGGCGCGGCGAAGGACGTGCCGCTCCACTGCGCGAATCCCCCGGTGAAGTCATCCGGATCGGTCGACTCGCGCAGTGGGTCGTCCCCGAGGAACTGGGGCTGGAGAGGGCCGTCGGCCGTGATCGGCATCGTGCTGATCACCTCCCGGCCGTGCCGCACACAGGTGACCCAGGGACCGTCGTTGCTGAAGTCCGCGAGCGTGCCGTTCGGGTTGGACGCGGCGACCGACAGGATCGGCGGGTACTCCGGGCGCAGATCGTTCAGGTCGAGCGGCTCGACCCGGTCCTCGAGCCGCCGGACGTGCGGCGCCCAGGCCGCGGGGAAGACCTCGCGCTCGTCCCCGTCGTTGCCGGCCGACACCACGACGAGCACACCCGCCCGGCGCAGATCCCTCAGCACCCCCCGGAGGACTCCTTCGTAGTCGTCGTCCTCCACGGTCTCGGGGCGGAAGCCCATGGCGAGCACGAGGACGTCGACCGGCGCGTGGCCGTCACTCCCGGCGAGGCCGCGCAGGTGATACTCCAGCAGGCGTTCCAGCGTCCGCGTCAGGTCCCACTCACGGACCAGCCCGTCGGTCGACATCGCCCGGACAGGCAGGATCGCGGCGTCCGGACACATCTGGTGCACGACGCCGGCGATGAACGTGCCGTGCCCGGCGAACGGGGTGAGGCCGTCAGGTGTGGTGTCCGGTTCGTCTTCGGTGTAGGTACCGATGGGGTGGCCGTCGACCTCCGCGTCCCGGATCACCAGTCTGTCGCCGTCCAGCCAGGGGTGCTCCCCGATCCCCGTGTCGACGACCGCCACGACGGGGCGGTGCATCCCGTCCACCGTGAGCCACGGTGCGGGCCCGTCTCCGAACAGGCGGCGAGGCGCCGGACCGATCCGATGGGCGGGCTCGCGGTCACCGGGAACCGGCAGCCCTCCCCCGTTCCGGTGCCCGGCCAGCACGTGGTCCAGCCCGATGCGCTTGCGCTCGTGGGCGTCGGCCGCGGACGCGATGTCGTCCAGCAGGTCCCACACGTCGCCGTCGTTCCCGGCGAGGTGCACGGCGAGGCCCGGCTGTGTCACCCCGCCGCGCGACCCGGCCCGTTCCAGGCGCTCCTCCTCGAGCTCGAGGTTCCGTTCCGTCGCTCGCGCCCGCAGCAGGTCGAGCAACGGGTCCGGGTCGTCACCCGGCGTGGTCCGGAGGATCAGGCGGTCCGCCACGTAGCGGGTGGGGGCCAGGGAGATCTCCCGGCGGCAGTGTGCCGATTCCGGGTTCAGGTCCCGGACCGGGCGCCAGCCACCGGTGTGGTCGCGTACATGTGGGGTCTCGGGGAAAGAGCTCACAGGGGGTCACCTCTCGTTCGTCGGATGCTTGCGCCTCGCCGATGCGGCCTCCCCCGAGGCCACGATGCGACTGACCTCCCCTCAGGCCACGATGATGCTTGCCGGCGCCTCACTACAGTTCGATCACGGGTGTGCTCACAGCGCCGCCGTCGGCCTCCGGGCGGTGGACGATCAGACTGGCCGGACCGGGCTGCACCGCCGGGAACGAGAACCGCCCGTCCTCGTCCGCCTCCGTCGCCTCCGGGGCCGCGCCCGGCCGGTGCAGCTCGACGGTGTACGACGGCGTCGACATCGCGATCCAGCCATCCACGCGGATCCGGCCGGCGCGCTCGGCGGAGAGCTGGATCATCAGCGTGAGATCGCCGTGCGTGAAGGAGATGGTCCGCGCCTCGGTCGGCACGCCCTCGGCCGTGGCCGAGCGCACGCCGGCCAGCGGCTCGGGCAGGTGCACGGCCTCCATCATCTCGGCCTCGAGCCCCGCGAGGGTCGCCGCGAACAACGATCGCTCGACGAGGTCACCGGGCACCGGATCGAGCAGGCCGGCAACCTCGGAGAGATGCGCGAGGACGGCGCGATCGGCACCGTTCATCGGCTCGGCGGGCGAGAGCGTGAGCTCCTCGTCCCGGATCTCCGGGAAGTCCTCTCCGTTCAGATCCATGCCCCGCCCCCCATCCGGTCGAGTTCGGACCGCAGTTTGGCGAGGCACCGGCCGCGCGTCGCCCCGATGCTCCCGACCGGCATACCGACCGCGGCGGAGATCATCCGGTAGTCGGGGCGGTCCGCAAGGGAGACCAGGTGCAGCAGTTCGCGGCAGCGGTCGGACAGTTTGCTGAAGGCCTTCCAGAGCAGCCGGTCGCGTTCCCTGGTCAGCACCTCCGCGTCCGGCTGCGGCGCGTCATCGGGCAGGCGGGTATGACCGGCGTCGTCATCGGGCAGGTCCGTCAGCCGCACGGCGTCGGCGCGGTCGTTCCGGACGGCTTCCCATGCCGCCCGCCGGGCCGTGGTGAGCAGCCACTTCAGGACAGCGCGCGGTTCCTCGATGCGGTCCGCGTACTTGACGAGCTGCACCCAGGTGTTCTGGACGATGTCGGCCGCCGCGTCCCGGTCCACGCCCTGGGCGCGGACAGTCGCCCACAGCAGCGGGGTCGCCTCCCGGACGACGGCGTCCAGGCGATCGGCGCGGCCCTCCCGATACGCGATCAGCGCATGCGCGGCACGCTCCCCGAGCGTGGAGCCGGGAGCGTCGTGGAAATCGGATGCCGACGGAGCGTCGCAGCGTCTTGTCATCGCCTCGATGCAGGGTCTCGTCGCCCGCGCGCGCGGACGTATCGGTACTGGACCCTGCAAATATACGGGGGCACTCGGACACACACGACGTGTCCGAGCCCTCCTCACCGGTACATGCACCCGGCACCCACCCCTCTGGGACGAAGCGACGATGTGAAGGCCGCGGCGGGCGGAACGATCTCCCGCCTGCACGCGACCTCCTGCTCTCACCAGTACAGAGGGTGTCGGGCGCCGTTTGATACATCGGGAAAACGACGTCGGCCCGCGCCCCGGTGCGGGGCGCGGGCCGACGTCGTCAGCGGGTGGTCCGGCTCAGGCGGCCGAAGCCTCCATGAGGTTCGACGTGCGCGACTGGTCGAGCGGGATGCCCGGGCCCATCGTCGTCGTCATCGTCGCCTTCGTGATGTAGCGGCCCTTCGAGGAGGACGGCTTGAGACGCAGGACCTCGTCGAGCGCAGCGCCGTAGTTCTCCACCAGGTGCTCGTCCGAGAAGGACACCTTGCCGATGATGAAGTGCAGGTTCGCGTGCTTGTCGACGCGGAACTCGATCTTGCCGCCCTTGATCTCGGTCACGGCCTTGGTCACGTCCATCGTCACGGTGCCGGTCTTCGGGTTCGGCATCAGGCCACGGGGGCCCAGCACCTTACCGAGACGACCGACCTTGCCCATGAGGTCCGGCGTGGCCACCGCGGCGTCGAAGTCGGTGTAACCACCGGCGACCTTCTCGATCAGCTCGTCGCCGCCGACCTCGTCGGCACCCGCGGCGCGGGCCTCCTCCGCCTTCGCGGCGTTCGCAAACACGATGACCTTGGCGGTCTTACCCGTACCGTGCGGCAGGTTCACCGTGCCGCGGACCATCTGGTCCGCCTGGCGCGGGTCCACACCGAGACGGAACACGACCTCGACGGTCGAGTCGTACTTGGTGGTCGCGGTCTCCTTGGCGAGACGGACCGCCTCGAGCGGCGCGTAGAGGTTGTCGCGGTCGACCTTCGCGAACGCGCTGCGGTAGTTCTTGCCCTGCTTGGCCATTTCTGAGCCCTTCCTTCGTGGTCGTAGCGGGCCTGACGGCCCTGCCACAGTGCTGAACCGGGGAGCTTCCTAGCCGGGCTGCCGGCTCCGGCCTCGTTCCTCGGCCGGTGCCGTTCGCCGCGTCTTCGTCAGTTCCACAGTGCTGCCCGACGGCGGTCGCCGGGCACCCGGTCTGGTTCGGATCGGTCGCCTGCCGGTGTCGCGGAGAACGCGACCGCCGGCGGCGGGACCGTCACTGGCTGACGGTGATCCCCATCGAGCGGGCGGTGCCCGCGATGATCTTGGAGGCCGCGTCGATGTCGTTCGCGTTGAGATCCGGCATCTTGGTCTGCGCGATCTCCTTGACCTGGTCCATGGTCAGGTTCGCGACCTTGGTCGTGTGCGGGGTGCCCGAGCCCTTCTTGACACCCGCCGCCTTCTTGATGAGCTCCGCGGCCGGCGGCGTCTTCGTGATGAAGGTGAAGGAGCGGTCCTCGTAGACCGTGATCTCCACCGGGATCACGTTGCCGCGCTGCGACTCGGTCGCCGCGTTGTAGGCCTTGCAGAACTCCATGATGTTCACGCCGTGCTGACCCAGCGCGGGACCGATCGGCGGGGCGGGGTTCGCCGCGCCGGCCTGGATCTGGAGCTTGATGAGGCCGGCGACCTTCTTCTTGGGGGGCATTCTCTGCGCTTTCTGTCGATGGGCCGACGCCGTGGGCGATGACCCGGTTGCAATGGGACCGGGGACGGATCAGATCTTGGCGACCTGGTCGAACCCCAGCTCGACCGGGGTCTCCCGGCCGAAGATCGAAACGAGCACGTGGAGCTTCTGCGACTCCACGTTGATCTCGGAGATGGTGGCGGGCAGCGTGTCGAACGGGCCGTCCGTGACGGTGACCGACTCGCCGACCTCGAAGTCCACGTGCACGGCGGACTTGGCCGGCCCACCGGAGGCGGCGGACTCGCCGCCTGCCTTCCCGGCGGCGGCCGGCTGGGCCTCCACCGTCGGGGCGAGCATCGAGTAGATCTCGTCGAACGTCAGGGGAACCGGCTGGTGGGTGTGCCCGACGAAGCCCGTCACGCCCGGCGTGTGGCGCACGGCGCCCCACGACTCGTCGGTGAGGTCCATGCGCACGAGCACGTACCCGGGGATGCGGACCCGGCGCACGATCTTCTTCTGCGCGTTCTTGATCTCGGCCACCTCTTCCATGGGGACCTCGATCTGGAAGATGTAGTCCTCCATGTTCAGGCTCTGGATGCGGTTCTCCAGGTTGGCCTTCACACGGTTCTCGTAGCCCGCGTAGGAGTGGATGACGTACCAGTCGCCCGGCTGCGAGCGCAGCATGCTCTTGAACTCGGCGACCTCGTCGACGGCCTCGGCCGGAGCGGCCTCGTCCGCCGGGGTCGGCTCCTCGGCGGGGACCTCCTCGTCATCGGCGACGTCCGCAGGCGCGTCGGCGTTCTCGGTGTCCACGGTCACGTCATCGCCCGCCTCGGCGCTCTCGGCGTCGGGCAGCTCGACGTTCTCCGTCTGGTCCAGAGAATCCTGGGACACGTACGAACCTGCTTTCTTCTCCTGGCCGGGAAGGACCCGGCACAACGTTGCGAACCCGGTGGCTCGGATGCGGCCTTCGGAACACGACACCACACCCGGCTCCCATTGTCGCGCAGTGTGCGCGGTGACGAGCTACCGATCGCGCCCGAAGACCTGTGCCGTGTGACACGGCACCGCGGGCCCGGCGAGCCTCGAGGGCTCAGCGTGCTCGCGTCAGTTTCCGAAGACCAGGAAGGTGAGCTTGCCGATCCCGAAGTCGAGTGCCGTCACGAACAGCATGACCACGACCAGGAACACGAGGACGACCCAGGTGTAGTTGAGCAGCTCCGAGCGTGTGGGCGTGACGACCTTCTTGAGCTCGCCGATCACCTGACGCACGAAGAGCGCGATCCGCGCGAAGATGTTGCGGCGGCCCTCACTGGGACGTTCCGCAGTGCTCTTCATCACCTCGGTGTCGCTCACTGCTAACCCCACTCCTGTGGCATCTGCCCCGCCACGGAGGCGGAACGGTCTGGCCCGGCGCCACTCGCGTGGCCCCGCTCTGCGTGACCCCGGCGGGACCAACGCTGGCAGGGTAGACAGGACTCGAACCTGCAACCTGCGGTTTTGGAGACCGCTGCGCTACCAATTGCGCCACTACCCTTCGGCGGCAGCATCGTCACCATCCAGCCACCACGCCAACAGGGGCGCGGTCCAGCTGGCGACGAGCCAATCACCGGTGCCCAACTGTACGGCACGGGAGGCGGTGGGTCGAACCCGAATCCGCCCGCGCACCTCCCGGAGCGCGACAGCCGGAGCCCGATCGTCCCGTGCCGCTCGCCTCAGCCCGCATCCTGCTCAAGACCACCGCCGGCGCCGCCGTCGGCACCGGTCCCGCCGCCACCGGTGCCGCCGTCGCCCGTGCCGTCGTCACCGGTCCCGTCGCCGCCCGTGCCGCCGTCGCCCGTGCCGTCGCCACCGGTCCCGCCGTCATCGTCCGGCGGGTCGGACACCTCGTCGGTCGGCTCGTCCGTCGGTTCCTCGGTGGGATCCTCGGTCGGCTCCTCGCTGGGCTCGGTCGGCGACGACGACGGGGACGACGACGGCGTCGAGGACGGCGTCGGAGACGGCGCCGGTTCCGTCGTCCCGGGGTCCGTCTCCGGCACGGCGGGCACCACGGGATCCGACGACGGCGGCGAGGACGGCGGCGACGGCCTCGGCCGCTTCGAGGCCTCCCGCGTCACCTCGTCGGCAGGAGTCCACGTCCAGTCGTTGTTCAGCAGGCTCGTGAGCGCGAGCCCGCCGGCGCCGAACAGCAGGACCATCGCCACCACGAGGGCGACGACACGCCCGCGCCGGGCCGGCTGCCCCTCCTCGGGGACGGCGACCGGGGGCGGGCCGATGGGTGGCCGCCCCCCGCCCGCGGCCGGCACGGCCGGCGGGAGCACCTCGGTCGACGCCGTGTCGGCCACCGGGACGTAGGCGCCGACGACGGTGGTACGCGACCCGCCTGCGACGTCGTCGGACAACTGACCGACCTTGAGCGTGCCGCCACCGACCTGGTCGAGCTTCTCCGTGGGGTCGCTGCCGAGCTGCGCGAGGTCGACCGTCGGGTCCCCCGAGGGCAGCGCGACGACCGGGCGGCCGCCGGGACCGTCGAAGCCCTTGAGCAGGGATCGGACCGCGGCTGCCATCGCTACGGCGTCCGGGTAGCGGCGGACGGGGTTCTTCGCCATCGCCCGGGCGACGATCCGGTCGACCTGTCCCGGCACCGTGGGCTTGCGCGCGGACACCGCGGGAACCGGCGCCTCGACGTGGGCCCGGAGCACGTCCTGTGCCGCCGCCCGCTCGAACGGGGCGTGCCCCGTGATCGCGTAGTAGGTCAGGGCGCCGATCGAGTACAGATCGCTGCGCGCGTCGAGCGGCTGCCCCTTGGCCTGCTCCGGTGACATGCCGATGATCGAGCCGGAGACGGTCTCGCCGTCGCCCGGGCCTCCGGTCGGTGCCGTCAGCCCCAGGTCGAGCAGCCCGACGCCGTACGTCCCGTCCTCGCGCCGGTCCACCAAGACGTTGCGCGGTGCGATGTCGCGGTGGACGAGCCCGGCGTCGTGCACCGCGGCGAGCCCGTCCAGCAGGTCGGCGACGATCTCCAGCGCGGCCTGCCAGGGCAGGCCCCCGCTCGCAGCCGCGTCGGAGAGCAGTGTCCCGGGGAACCGGCCCATGACCGTCCAGGGCACGACGGCGCCGGCGACGTCGTCCTCCCCCGTCGCCAGCACCGAGACCACCCCGGGATGCTCGACCCGTGCCGACGCGGTGACCTCGCGCAGCAGGGCCGTGCGCGCGAACTCGTCGTCGACCAGGTGTGGGTGCAGCACCTTGACCACCAGGGGCCACGCGTCGCCGGTGCCGGCCTCGTCGACCGCGCGGGCCTCGTAGACCGTGAACGTGGCGCCCGTACCGAGCACGTCGCCGAGCTCGTAACGCCCTCCGAGCATGACGCGCCCGCCGTGATGTTCGGGCTCGGCCGACGCGCCCTCGAGGTCGGGCTGGGTACGGTCACCGTCGGGCTCGGGCGAGCTGTCGTCATCCTCGCCGCCGCTCTCGCGGTCACCGCCGGCACGCTCGCCGCCGTCGTGGTGAACGCCGTCGACATCGTCGCGCTCGGCGTTGTCGACGTCGGCGTCGTCCTTGTCGGCGTCACCGGCGGCGGAGCCGTCATCATCGGTGCCGGCGTCGCCGACACCGGTCGCGTCGGCGTCCGCGTCGCGCTCGGCATCCGCGTCATCTTCGCCCTTGTCAAGGTTGCCGGCGTCGGGGCCGTCACCACCGAAGCCGGCGTCGCCGGCAGTGGTCGCATCGGTGGCGTCGTCGCGCATGGCGACGTCGTCGCGCTCGGCGTCCGCGGCGGCGTCATCCTCGCCCTTGTCGGGGCCGCCGGCATCGGGGCCGTCATCATCGGCCCGGGCGTCGGAGCCGGCGTCGCCGGTGGCCGGGGGCTCGGTGTCCGGCCCGTTCCCTGGGTCCGCGCTCTCGTGCTCCGGCTGGGTGGCCTCGATGTCGTGGTCGTCGGGCACGCCCTCGCCAGGCGTTTTCGGTGTACTGGTCATTTCTCCCGGGAGTTCCGGCGGGCGACGCCAGGCGCTTGTTTCGGAGATCGATGTGGTGGAAACAATCACGGACGGCGCATGCCACGCTCAGCCCGCTTTGCCAGACTACGCAGATGCGAGACCTGGCGCTCCTTCCGAAGGCCCACCTACACCTCCATTTCACGGGATCCATGCGAGTCGGGACACTCACCGACCTGGCGGCGAAGTACCGGGTCAAGCTCCCGGCAGCGCTGACCGACGGCGACCCGCTGCAGCTCCCGGCGACCGAGCGCGGCTGGTTCCGTTTCCAGCGTCTTTACGACGCCGCACGCAAGTGCGTCCGCTCCGAGGACGACATGCGCCGCATCGTCGACGAGGCCGCCGCCGACGACGCCGCCGAGGGCTCGGGGCGGCTGGAGATCCAGGTGGATCCGACGTCGTACGCCCCGTTCACCGGCGGGATCACGCCCGCCGTGGAGGTCGTCATCGACGCCGCACGCCGCGCGAGCGCCGACCACGGCATCGAGGTCGCGGTGATCGTGGCCGCCTCGCGCATGAAGCACCCGCTCGACGCCCGGACGCTCGCCCGGCTGGCCGCGCGCTACGCGGGTGACGGCGTCGGCGACGTCGTCGGCTTCGGGCTGTCCAACGACGAGCGCCGCGGGAACACGAGCGGATTCGCCCGCGCCTTCGAGATCGCCCGCCGGGCCGGCCTCGCGGCGGTGCCGCACGGCGGCGAGCTGCTCGGCCCCGACCACATCGCCGTGGTGCTGCGCGACCTGGAACCCGACCGCCTCGGGCACGGCGTGCGGGCCGCCGAGAGCGACCGGCTGCTCGAGAAGATCGTGGACCGCGAGGTCGCCCTGGAGGTGTGTCCTGCCTCCAACGTGAGCCTCGGCGTCTATCACGAGGCCGCGGAGGTCCCGCTGCGCCGGCTGGCCGACGCCGGAGCCCGGATCGCGCTCGGCGCCGACGACCCGCTGCTCTTCGGTTCCCGCCTGCTGGCTCAGTACGAGACCGCCCGGGACATGCACGGGTTCTCGGACGCGGAGCTGGCCGAGCTGGCGCGGTCGTCGATCCGGGCGAGCCGCGCGTCGTCGTCCACGAAGAAGCGACTGCTTGACGGCGTGGACACCTGGCTGGCCACTCCTGACCCCGGAATCGCCGCAGGTCACGGTAGATTTGGCAGGAATCAGGACGAGCCGGTCACGGTTGTGTGACGATCTCTTGGGACAACGAATGTCGGTACTGGCGCGTCAGCTCTCAGTGACGGACACTCGCGACGAGTGCCGAGGCACTTCACGGGGTCGCGCCGGCGCGACCCCTTAGGCGGCAGGCGCCCCGATCGGGCGGCCTCATGAGGGGAACGACATGTCCAGGACAGACGGCGGGACCTCCGCCCGACGCGCGGTAGCACTGCTCACGGCCTTGCTGCTGAGCGGCACGGTGGTGGCCGGATGCTCCGCCGACGGCGGATCGGAGGCCGACGCGACGGCGTCGTCGCCCGCGAGCTCGCCCACGGCCTCGCCGTCGCCGAGCGGGACGGACGACGGGACCGAGGATCCGGGCCCCTCACCCTCCGAGGAGCCGAGCGGGGCCGGGGAGTCCGAGGAGCCGGACGACGAGGGTTCCGACGGTCCGTCCGGTGACGCGGACGACGCCGACGACGCCGACGACGACGCGAGCGGGGACGACGACGGCGAGCGCGGCGACCGCGACCGTGACGACGGCAGGGACGACGAGGCCGACGACGGCGACGCGGACGGCGACCCGGAGGAGACGACGGACGAGGAGCCCGAGCTTCCCGCGTACATCGCGTTCGGCGAGGACAGCGAGCGCGTCGCGGACGTGCAGCAGCGGCTGCAGGATCTCGGCTACTACATCACGGCGGTCGACGGCGTCTACGGCGGCGAGACGCAGCAGGCCCTGTGGGCGCTGCAGAAGGCGGGCGGCCTGTACCGGGACGGCGTCGTCGGCCCGAACACGCAGCGTGCGCTCGACAACGGGGTGGTGCCGCAGCCGCGAAGCTCCTCGGGCAAGGTCATCGAGATCGACATCGCCCGGCAGCTCGTGCTGGCGGTGGAGAACGGCCGGGTCGTCAGGACCATCAACGCGGCCTCGGGCAACGGGGAGCGGTTCGAGGCGCGGGGCAGGACCTACACGGCGTCCACGCCGCGGGGCGACTTCGCCGTGTACAACCAGATCGACGGGATGCACTCCTCGACGCTCGAGCTGGGCGACATGTGGCGGCCCAAGTACTTCAACGGCGCGATCGCGGTGCACGGGTCGGGGTCCGTGCCGCCGTTCCCGGCGTCGCACGGCTGTGTGCGCGTGTCGAACGCCGCGATGAACTGGATCTGGGACGCCTGGGGGGCGCCTCCGGGGACGCGGGTGCTCGTGTACTGACAACGCGCAGGGAACTCCTGCGCGGGCGTCCTGTCAGAGCGCCACGCCCACCAGGACCGGCTCCGGGACCAGGGTGATGTCGAAGTGGTCCCGGACACCGTCGCGGACCGCCCGGGCCAGCGCGATGAGGTCCTCGGCGCGGGCGCTGCCCCGGTTGGTGAGCGCCAGGGTGTGCTTCGTGGACAGCCGTGCCGGGCTGTGCTCGCCGGACAGCCCGAACCCGGGCTCGAAGCCGGCGTGCTGGATGAGCCAGGCGGCGGACGTTTTCACGACGGCCGGGTCGACGGCTGTCTCCCGCCCCGCCTCGGTGGTCTCCCGGACCGGGAAGCGCGGCGCCGACGCGGGCAACCGCTCCGCGAGGTCGATCGGCACGATCGGGTTCGTGAAGAACGACCCGGCGCTCCACCGGTCGTGGTCCGGTGCGTCCGGCTGATCCAGCACCATCCCCTTGCTGCCGCGTAGCGCCAGCACCGCCTCGCGCACGTCCTGGGTAGGCATCCGGTCACCCTGCGCGGCGCCGAGCCGGGCCGCGAGCTGACCGTAGGCGATCGGGGCCGACAGCGTGCCGAGCCGCATCTGGAACGTGACGTCCAGGACGATGTAGCGCGGTGTCGGGTACCAGGGCGCCAGCGGGTCGCCCGCGCCCTCCTGGCGGCCGGCGGCATGCATGGAACGCTTGAGGGTCGACGTGCGGTACCCGAACCCGAGCTCGCTGTTCGCGAGCGTGCGCACCCGGGACTGCGCGCGGTCCCACACGCGGATGCTGGCCAGCGTCGACGCGACCTCCTGGCCGTACGCGCCGATGTTCTGCACGGGCGCGGCCCCGACGGTCCCCGGGATACCGGACAGCGCCTCCACCCCGTACCAGCCGGAGTCGACCGCTTCCCGGACGAGCTCGTCCCAGCTCTGCCCGGCGGGAGCGGAGACCACGGCGCCGCCGCACGCGTCCGTGGACACGACGTCCAGGCCGGTGCGCACATCGCGGACCACCACCCCGTCGAAGCCCTCGTCTGCGACGAGCAGGTTCGAACCGCCGCCGACGACCAGGAGCGGGGTTCCGGTCTCGTCCGCCGTGCGCACGGCGTCGAGGAACTCCTGCTCGGTCGTGGCCTCCACGTAGGAGGCGACTGGCCCGCCGACCCTCAGCGTCGTGAGGTCGGCGAGACTCGGGACGACGGCGCTGTGTGGAAGCACGTCCTGGTCTGCGGTCACCATGCAAGCCTATCTACACGCGCGCCGGAGATTGTGCACATCTTCGACATGCCGCGGGTGAAGTCCGTCGATCTTGTGGGAACCATTCGGACGTCTCGTGCGTGTCCCCGGGGTGGTCCATGCTGGTTCCGGGAGGTGACCATGCGACGAGTCGCTCGCACGCTGTTCACGCTCGCCGTCTTCGCGGTCCTCGCGGCGCTGCTGATCGTCGTCGGACTGCCCCAGCTGCGGCAGGTCCTCGACCTCGAGCAGCAGGCCTCGATGGAGCCGTTCGTCTGGCGTCCCGACGGGGCCGAGGCACCCGCGCTCCGGCCGCGCATCGACGGCGTCCCGATCCCGCCCGTTCCCGAGGACGCACGGTCCGAGCGCATCCTGCCCGCCGTCGACCCGGGCCCGGGCGGGACCCACGCCTTCGAGCACATGGCCGACGACGACACCCCGGTGCGCCACGACCCGTGCCGCCCGCTGCACTACGTGGTGCGCACGGACGACATGCCCGCGTCCGTGCTGGTCGAGATCCGCGACGCCGTCGAACGGGTGGAGGAGGCTACCGGCCTGCAGTTCGAGGAGGACGGCGCCACGCAGGAGGCGCCGGGCGCGCAACGGAGGCCGATCCAGCCGGACAGGTACGGCGACCGCTGGGCCCCGCTCCTGATCGCGTGGGCGGGAGCCGACGAGGTGGCCGCCCTCGACGGCGACGTGGCCGGGCTCGGCGGGGCGACGATGGTGACCATCGACGGCGCGTCCCGGCTGGTCACTGGCGCGGTCACGCTGAACGAGGACGTGCTCGACCGCTGGCTGCACCTGCCCGGCGGGCGGGACTACATCGAGACGGTGACGGTGCACGAGCTGGGCCACGCGCTCGGGCTGGGCCACGTCGACGATCCGACGCAGGTCATGTACCCGGAGGGGTCGCTCGACGTGCGGGAGCTCGGCGACGGTGACCGGGAGGGACTGGCCCTCGCCGGCCGCGGGGAGTGCCACACGGACACGTGAGCGACGGGGCGGCGCGACCGGGAGGCCGGTCGGACGCCTCAGCCCGGCCCGCCGGTGGTCTCAGAGCTCCGGCACCGGGCCCGTCGTCGTCCCCTCCTGGAACGTCGTCGTCAGCACGACGTCGTCCGGGTCGTCGCCGGTCAGCACCGCCGCCACGGCGGCACCGAGAGCCCGGCCCTTCTCGACGAGCGGCTGGCTGACGGAGGTCAGCACGTCCGGCGACAGCCACGGCAGGTCCAGTCCGTCGAACCCGACCACCGACACGTCCTCCGGGACGCGCAGCCCCAGCTCCCGCGCGGCGATCACCGCGCCGGCGGCCAGCAGGTCGGAGTGCGCCACGATCGCCGTCGGGCGGTCGTTGGCCGGCGCCCACTCCCCCAGGATCTCCGTGGCCGCGTCGCGGCCGTGCTCCACGAGCGACGCCGGAGTCTCCCAGGACATCACCGGCTCGATCACGTCGCGCACGCCCGCCAGCCGGTTGCGGGTCGGGGTCCGGTCCGCCTGCTCGAGGCGCTCGGCGTCGACCGGCCCGGACCGCTCGCCGCGGCCGAACGGCATGGTGATCTCCGCGATCCGGGTGTGGCCCAGGTCCACCAGGTGCCGCACCACCTCCGCCGTGCCGGAGCGGTCGTCGATCGCCACGACCGGCACGTCGTCGACCTTCGCGCCCTCGCCGATCACGATCGGCACGCCACGCCGCTGCAGTGCGGCGATGTTCGGGTCGTCCGTGAGCGCGCCCCAGACGAGCACGGCGACGTCCATCGCGGCCGTCTCCACCAGCGGGTCGACGGCGGCCGTGCTCTCCGGTGCGTCCCCGAGCCCGCCCACGGCCGGCGCCTTGGCGCCCTGCGGCTGGCCGGGGATCAGCAGCACGCCCATGCCCTGTTCCCCGATCGACGAGACCAGGCCGTGCATCACCTGCACCGCCACCGGGTCGCGGAACGACCGCCCGAGCTGGTCGCCGATGACCACGCCCACGATCCCCGAGCGCCCCTGGCGCAGCTGGCGGCCCAGCGGGTTGGGCCCCGAGTAGTCGAGTTCCTTCGCCGCGGCCAGGACACGGTCCCGGGTCTGCGGCGTGATCGGACCTGAGCCGGAGAACGCGAGCGACGCCGTGGACACCGACACACCCGCACGCTCGGCGACCTTCGCCAGTGTCGGCTTGCTGCCGGACTGCCGGCTCATGAACAACTCCCTCACGCGTGGAAATAGGTTCTCGGACCGTATCGTTTCGCGGGAGAATATCCTGTGCCCTACCTCAACGCAGCGTCCCGCGCCGTCTTCGTCGTATTCGCCGCCAGCGGTTTCGCCTTCGCGAGCTGGGCGGCCCGCCTGCCCGCCGTCCGCGACCTCCTCGACCTGTCCGAGTACCAGATGGGTCTGCTCCTGCTGACGGCGGCCATCGGGTCCGTCGCCGCGATCCCCCTGTCCGGTCTCATCGTCCAGCGGATCGGCACCGCGCGCACGGTGCTCGTCTTCGCCGTGGTGATGACGTCGGGGATCGCGCTGGCCGCGTTCGGCGCGTTCTGGGACCAGGAGCTCGTCGTCCGCGCCGGGATGGTCCTCGGGGGCGTCGGCGCCGGGGTGTGGGACGCGGCGATGAACCTCGAGGGCGCGGCCGTCGAGAAGCAGCTCGGCCGGTCGATCATGCCGCACTACCACGCCGGGTTCTCCTTCGGCACCGTGCTCGGCGCGGGGGCCGGCGCGGGTGTCGCGTTCCTCGGGGTGCCGCTGCAGTGGCACCTGGTCGGAAGTGGTGCGGCGGCGCTGGTGTCCGTCGTCGTCTCCGTGCGGTACTTCCTGCCCGAGTCCGCCGTGCGTGCCGCCGGTACCGACGTGCCGGGCGGCGCCACGGCGGACGGCGCGGACATGTACGCGGACCCCGCCTCCAGCACGCCGTCGGACGCCACGAGCACCGGGCTGCGCGGGATGCTGGGGGCCTGGCGCGAGCCGCGCACCATCGCCGTCGGGCTCGTCGTGCTGGCCGCGGCGCTGACGGAGGGCGTCGCGAACGACTGGGTCGGGCTCGCCGTGGTGGACGGGTTCGGGGTCTCCAACGGCGTCGGCGCGGTGGGGCTGGCCGTGTTCCTCGTCTTCATGACGCTGATGCGGCTGGCGGGGACGCGCGCGATCGACCGGTTCGGGCGGGTGCCGATGCTGCGCGTGACGATGCTGCTGGCGATCGCCGGCGTGGCGATCTTCGCGCTGGTGCCGTGGCTGTGGCTCGCGCTGGTGGGCGTCGCGATGTGGGGCATGGGCGCCGCGCTCGGCTTCCCGATGGGGATGTCGGCGTCGTCGGACGACCCGGAGCGCGCGCCGATGCGGCTGGCCGCGGTGTCGACGATCGGCTACGGGGCGTTCTTCATCGGCCCGCCGCTGATCGGCTTCCTGGCCGACCACACGGGCTACCGCCTGGCGGTCCTGGTGCTCGCGGTCCCGACGATCCTCGGCCTGGCAGTCTCGGCGGCGATCCGGGAGCCGGCCACTGCGAGGCCCGCGGCGTAGGAGGCCGCGGCAAGGTGTCGAGTGGCCGTCCGTTGTCGAGCGGTCGGCGGGTTGTCGTGAAGTCGGTCGGTCGGGGGACCGACCTCACGACAACCCGCCGACCTCACCCACCCCGCGGCGGGGCGGACTCACCAGTTCGGGGTGGCTCCCGGGATGTTCGGCGGGAGCTTCACCTTGCGGGGGTGGAGGACGTACGTGAGGCCGTCGGTGGAGGTCTGCCAGACGCGCTCGAAGTTCTCGCGGGTGTAGACACTCCGCACCTGGTCGTTCGTGTCCTTGTTCGGGTCGTTGAGCACCGGGTCGCCGTCCTCGGTGAAGCCGACGATCGTCAGCAGGTGCCCGTTCGTCCCGTACCCCGCCTCCGGCATCTCCTCCTCGGCGAAGTTGACCGAGACCACCAGCGGGATCCCCGCCGCGACGAACCTCTCGGCCTCGGCCAGCGAGCGCAGCCGTGTCACGAACGACTCCAGCCCGAACCGGTGCGCGTACGCCGTGTTGAACGGCCAGTTCCCCGCGCCCTCGTAGGCGTGGTCCCAGGTGTTGATCGCCGCGTAGGCGACCTGCGGGTCGCCGGCGGGCGCGTGGATGTCCTCGAGCAGTTCCTCGGGGACCTCGTGCTTCGGCCCGTAGGAGTACACGACCATCGTGGTCGACGTCGGCGAGCACCACACCTGGCCGCCCCCGCCGAACTCCGGGTACTCGCCGATGTGCGTGAGCTGGCTGTATCCGGGCACGTCGAGCTCGACGGCGCGGTCCAGCGTGAACTCGCTGGTGCCCGCGTAGCGGCCGTCGGGCAGGTACTCGTTGGTCATGGTCGACACCGACGAGAGCCGCGGCGTCACCCGGGATCCCACGGGCCGGTACAGCGTGACGCGGGTCTGGAACGCGGTGGGCTCGCGGCCGGTCCTCGCCACGTACGTGTCGGTGAAGAGGTAGGCGTCGTCGTCGTGCTGGCCGTCGACCGAGGTGCGGTGGATGTCGCCGACGGCGCCGTCCCGGGGCGTGTGGTCGTCGCCGCTCGCCCAGCGGCCCATGACGAACCACTTGGTCCACTCGCCGTCGTCCTTGCGGCCCCGGAACTCGACCTCGACCCAGGTGCCGGTCGGGGTGGTGGCGTTCCACGACGTCACCGACTCGTCGACGGCGTATCCCGGCTCCACGACCGGCGATGTCCAGGTGCCCGTCTCGTACTCGACCGGGACGCCGTCCCCGTGCGGGTCGGTGTACTCGCGCGTCGGTCCGGCGCCGCGGATCGTGAGCGCGCCGCCCTTGCCGGGCCGGAGGTTCTCGCGTGTGCCCTCGGCGAGTCCCCGTGCCCCGGACCAGTGGGTCGTGGTGATCCGGTCGCCGTCGTCGTCGCCGTCGCCCGGGTCGTCGCCGGCGGGCTCGTGCAGTTCGACGTCGTCGGCGTTCACGAAGAAGTGCCGGTGCGCCAGCCAGACCTGGTAGTAGCGCGACTCACCGAGCACGTCGGTGCGGTCGTCCGGGCCCGTGCCGTCGAAGGTCGCGGCCCGGTAGTAGTCGGTGACGACGTCGTCGTCGGAGACCGCGTACCGCTGGCCGACGCCGATCTCGTACTCCAGGTCGCCGATCGTCTGGACCGGGATGTCCGGGTACGGGGCGTACGCCTCCGGCTCGGGGTAGGCGCGGCCGTAGACGGGAGCAGGTTCGTCGCCCGCGACCGTGATGGTCTGTGCCGTCGTCGGCACCACGACGGGGCGCGACGCCGGGTTGTGCAGCCACGCCTTGGCTCCGGCCCACCAGACGCCGAGCCATTCGCCGTCGACCTCGTCCACCACCAGCTTGTGGCCGGACTGCACCCGGGCGCTGATGTCGCTCGCGTAGGTGCTGCCGTCCGAGCCGTCCGGCTTCCAGCCCGGGTCGCGGGCCAGCGGCGCGTCCGACGACGGCTCCTGGTGCAGGTACAGGAAGTTCGTCCCGGCGCCGTCCGCGCACGGCCCGCTGCCCGGTGACGCCTGGTCGCAGCCGGTGACCTCCTGCGGGTTGTCGGCGTAGCCGGTCCGCACCTCGACGACGTCGCCCGGTGAGACGTCCGTCGTCGCCGGCCGGTCGCCGCCGATCGGCGCGCCGAGCAGTTCGAAGTAGTGGTCCCAGTCCCAGTACGGGCCGGGGTCCCAGTGCACGTTCCGGGTGTAGCCCTCGAGGATGCCCGGGATCTGGTCGTGGCCGATGACGTGCGCCCGGTCGAGCGGGATGTCGTACCGCTCCGCCAGGTACCTCACCAGGTCCGCCGACGACCGGTACATCGCCTCGGTGTACCAGCCCGCGGTCCCCGCGAAGCCCTCGTGCTCGATCCCGATCGAATGCATGTTCATGTACCAGTTGCCCGCGTGCCAGCCGACGTCCTCGTTGTCGACATGGTGCGCGACGTGCCCGTCCTCGGAGCGGATCGTGTAGTGCCAGCCCAGGTACTCCGGGTCGAGCACCAGGTTCACGGAGCTCTGGTAGGAGCCCTCGGTGTCGTGGATGACGATGTAGTCCAGGCTCGGACCGCCCGCGCCGGTGCGGTCGGCCTGGTCGTGGTTGCCGTAGTCCGTGGTGTCGCCGGGGGCGTCGGGATCGTGCTTCTCGTACGGTGCGGGCAGCCACTCGCAGTCGACGGTGTCGGGGCAGTCCGGCTCGACGGCGGTCGTGGGCGCGCCGGCGGCGGCCGGCTCCCGGGCTGCCGGATCGCCGGTTGCCGGCTTCCCGGCCGCGGGCTTCCCGGACGCCGGCTTCCCGGACGCTGCGGCTTCTTCCTGTCCGGGGACGACGACGGACGGGTCGCCCTCCAGGATCACCGTGTCCCCGTCCGGAGTGACCTCGCCCGCGCCGGTGCGGAGCACTTCGTAGACCTGGTCGGTGAAGGTTTCGGAGTCGTTCATGCGCGAGACGGCGACCTCCCACTCGACGATGTCGGTGGCAGCCGCTGGCCGCTCGACCGTTCGGTGTGCCTCGTCCACCGGGCGAGGCATCGACTCAGGAGCGGCGACGCCGTCGTCGACCGCCTGGATCTGGTACGACGCGAGCAGCGCCGCACCGGCGCACAGGTTGATACGCGGGTCCTTCTTGACCTCCGCGACCGGGACACCGGCCAGCGAGGCGGCCCGCGCCAGTTCGCTGCCGAGTCCGGACCCTGCTTCGCTGCCGAGAGCGCTGTCGGGGGCGCGGAGGGCGCCCGCCTTCGCGGCGGCGTCGTGGCCGGTGGCGTTGCCGATGACGCGGTGGCCGGTGGCGTGACCGGTGGCGTCATGCCCGGCGGCGTTGCCAGCGGCGTCGCTACTAGTGGCGTGGTCGTTTCCGGGGAGGCCGTCGCGGGCGGCGGCGATGTGGGAGGCGGCGGAATGGCTCATGCCGGAGAGGCCCGCGAGGGAGTGGCGCGCGGGGTAGCCGGTGGCGTCGAGGTTGAAGAGGCCGTACCCGCCCTCGACACTCGGGCGGCCGCCGTGCTGATCCCAGCGGGATTCCAGGTAGGAGACGGCCTTGAGCAGCTGGGACGGAACGCCTGTGGACCTGGCGGCGTCGTCGAACGCCTCGTCGAGCGAGCCTGCGGCGACGACGGGCGCGCAGGCGGCTTCGCCGTCGCCGGCTTCTGGTTCCAGGGCGGCCGCCACGGTCAGCGGGGCCGCGGTACTCGCGAGGGCGGCGGCAACGACCAGCGCGGTGGTGCGTCGTCGGACGTGTCTCACGGAAGGTTCCTCTCGTTAGCCGGACAGTACGGACAAGTCCGAGCATCAGATCGCGAGACGAATCTATCCGGAAGGGGGAGAACGAACCATGCGGCAAGGCGACGAGGTAGGCAGCAGACGGGACGAACGCAACAGCTGATCGGGACGCGCATGAGTGATCGGCAACGTGAGGATCACGCGGGTAGGCGATGCGGTCGGCAACCTGTCGTGTGGTCGGGGGTTTCCCGTGTGGTCGGTCAAGTGATTGACCGACCACACGGGAAACCCCCGACCACACGGCAGCACGGCAGCACGGCAGCACGGCAGCACGGCAGCACGGCAGCACGGCAGCACGGCAGCACGGACAATGGACGAGCAGCACCCACCCGCGCGATCCACGTTGCCGATCGCTCACGGGCGGAACGATCACGGTCTCGGATCGTCCTGCCGGTCATTCGGAGGCCGACCGGGCGCGCCACGGTTCAGGGCGTCGCCGGCGGTTCCCGAGGGATGGCCGCAGAGCGTGGGAGTTGGCTCAGGGCTCGAGGCGGACGACGGCCTGGGTCTTCATGAGAACCTTGGCGCCCTCGAAGGTGACGGTCAGGTCGACGCGGGCCGTGCCGGCATCCGTATCGATGGCACCGATCTTGCCGCTGACCTCGACCGTCGCAACGCCGTCGGCGGGCACGGGGACGGGGCGCGAGAAGCGGGTCGCGTAGTCGACGACGGCGCCGGGGTCGCCCGCCCACTCGGTGACGAGGCCGACGACGCTGCCCATCGTCAGCATGCCGTGGGCGATGACGCCGGGGAGCCCGACCGCCTCGGCGAAGGCCTGGTCCCAGTGGATGCGGTTGAAGTCGCCGCTCGCACCGGCGTAGCGCACCAGGCGCGCCCGGTCGAACTCGATCGTGCGGGTGCCGATCGCGTCCCCGACGGCGAGGCCGGTGAGCGTGGGCCGGGTGCCGGCGGGCTGGGTCTCCGGGCGGCCGGTCTGTGTCGTCATGCGTCCTCCCCGCGGACCGCGAGCGTCGAGATCACCGTGGCGACCGGCGTACCGGGGTCGCTCTTCGCCTCGGTGGGGGTCGCGAAGATCTCGCAGCGGGTCGTGACCATCGAGAGCGGACCGCGGCTGATCACCGAGTCGACGTGCAGGACCGTCACGAGCTCGTCGCCGGCGACGATCGGACGGTGGTGCGTGAAGCGCTCGTCGGCGTGCACCACGCGGGAGAAGTCGATCCCGGCTTCCGGGTCGGAGACGTACTGCCCCTCTGCGCGCTGTGCGATCACCACCGCGAAGGTCGGCGGCGCGACGAGGTCCGGATAGCCCAGACCCCGCGCCGCCACGAGATCGTGGTGCGCGGGGTCGGTGGCACCGACGGCGTCGGCGAACTCACGGACCTTCTCGCGTCCTACGGAGTAGGGAGCAGTGGCCGGGTACTCACGGCCCTGGAAGTCGGCGTTCGCCACGTGACAGCTCCGTCGGTGGAATCCTGCTGCGTGGGTTTCAGCGAGTCTCGCGGTGCGACGTGTGCTTGCCGCAACGCGGGCAGAACTTCGCCATCTCGAGCCGGTCCGGGTTGTTCCGGCGGTTCTTCTTCGTGATGTAGTTCCGCTCCTTGCAGTCCACGCAGGCCATCGTGATCTTGGGGCGGACGTCAGCGCTCTTGCTGGCCATGGCTCTCACCTCTCGCGCCTCGAGGGAGGCGCCATGTGTGCGGATGATGTCTTACGGATTCCGCCCGACGACCGGCGCCGGACGGAGGCGGTAGCGAGGGCGGGGATCGAACCCGCGACCTCACGATTATGAGTCGTGCGCTCTAACCATCTGAGCTACCCCGCCGCACGTGACCGAACGCGAGGCCACCCCTCCGTATTCCGGTGGGCGACCCCGCGCCGATGCACAGAGCCCCGAAAGGGAATCGAACCCTTGACCTTCTCCTTACCATGGAGACGCTCTGCCGACTGAGCTATCGGGGCAGCGAGGAAGACTCTACATGCCCTCGGGCCTGGTGTGAAATCGAATCGGATGTGATCTGAACCGCTCCGCCGACCCCACCCGGAAGGGCCCGGGCGAAGCCCCAGGGACGGGGCACAGGGACCACACCGGCACTCACCTGCCCACCCGCAAGTGCCTGGAAGCAGCGGCGCCAAGCGGGGCGGCGCCGCGAGGCCGGCGATCCACCCCACGCAACCCCGGCGGGGCAAGGGGCGAAGCCCCACAGGGGGGTCCGGGGGCGTGCCCCCGGGCGGGGTGTGGGGGGGCTGCGCCCCCCACAAGAAATGACGAAGGCGGCGCGACTCTCCCGTGGAGAGCACACGCCGCCTGCTGTCGAGTGGCGGGTGAGGGATTCGAACCCCCGTAGGCTGTGCCAGCTGATTTACAGTCAGCCCCCTTTGGCCGCTCGGGTAACCCGCCGTGGTGCGGGAGCAACACTAACCTGATCCGGGCCCGCACGGGAAATCGAAAGTCGCGTCTCCGCCGGTGATCACCCTCACAGGCCCGCCGGGCCGGATGCTCCGGCCCGCGCCCTATCGTGGCGAGGTGAGCACCACCGCCCCTGACGGGGCATCCACGGACCCGCACCGGACCGCCCGGCCGGACCGGCCGTCGTCGGACATCACCGGCCGCGGCGCCGAACCGGACCACAACGCGGGACCGGACCACGAGGCCGAGCGCAACACCGACCGCTGGGGTCTGCCCCTCGCCGTCGCCGCCTTCCTCTTCTGGGGGGTCGGCATGCCGCTGTTCTTCCCGCTGCTGGAGCCGGCGGGGGCGATCGAGATCATCGCGCAGCGGATCCTGTGGAGCCTGGTCTTCTGCCTGCTGGCGCTGGTCGCGACGCGGACGCTGGGCGAGCTGCGGCCGATCCTCTCGAGCCCGCGCATGGTGGGGACGCTGGGGATCGCCTCGGCGCTGATCGTCGTGAACTGGACGGTGTACGTGTACGGCGTCCTGACCGACCGGGTGCTCGACGCCGCGCTCGGGTACTTCATGAACCCGGTGGTGACGGTGCTGCTCGCGGTCCTCGTGCTCCGCGAGCGCCTCCGTGCGGCGCAGTGGGTCGCCGTGGGTCTGGGGCTCGCGGCGGTCGGGGTGATCGCGGCGGGGATGAACGGCCTGCCGTGGATCGCCGTCTGCCTCGCGTTGTCCTTCTCGGTGTACGGGCTGGTGAAGAACCGGACCGGGCGTTCCGTGGGTGCGTTGCCGGGGCTGACGGTGGAGACGATGCTGGCGGCCCCGGTGGCCGCGGGGTATCTGATCTGGCTCGGTGCGGCGAACACGTTCGGGGATCACGGCGTCGGTCATGCGGCGCTGCTGGTGTCGGCGGGGATCATCACGGCGCTGCCGCTGCTGCTGTTCGGTGCGGCTGCCCGTCGGCTGCCGCTCTCGATGATCGGGATGCTGCAGTATCTCGGCCCGACGCTGCAGTTCCTGGTCGCGGTGCTGGTGCTGGGTGAGGAGATGCCGCCGGCTCGCTGGGCGGGCTTCGGGCTGGTCTGGCTGGCGATCACGGTGCTGTCGTGGGACGGCCTGCGTGTGGCGCGCCGCAACCCGCGCCCGCGCCGCTCGCGGTAGCACCCGTGGTCGGCTCCTTGTCGCATGGTCGGCCGGTTGTCGTGAGATCGGCCGCCCGGGGAGCCGATCGCTCGACAACCGACCGACCAGGTCGCAGGGGCGCCGGTCAGGCGCAGCCTCAGCCTTCCGCCAGGAGTTTCTCCAGGGCTACCGCCACGCCGTCCTCGTCGTTGGAGCCGACGACGTCGTCCGCGCCGGCCAGCACGTCCGCGTGCGCGTTGGCGACGGCGATGCCCCGGCCGGCCCAGTGCAGCATCGGCAGGTCCACCGGCATGTCGCCGAACGCCCACACGTCTCGCGCGACGACGCCGAGCCGGGCGCACCAGCGTTCGAGCGTTGCGGACTTCGTGACGTCGAGGGGGTTGAGCTCGGCGAGGCCGACCGCCCCGGAGTAGGCGAGGTTCGCCCGGCCCCGGGCGATTCCCCCGACGACGTCCTGCAGCGCGCCCGGCTCCGTGATCGGGGACTGCGCGATCAGCTTGAGGACGGGGTCCAGGCCGAGGGTCTGCTCCACGGGCACCGCGCGGTGGGCGGCCGTGATGCCGGGCTCGGCGAAGTTGGGTGAGGACACGAAGGCGGGGTCGTACGCGGGTCCGCTGACGCGCTCGACGACCATCGCGACGTCGGGCAGCGTGGTCCGCAGCTCGGTGACGAGCGAGCCGACGACGTCGTCGGCGAAGCCCCAGGATTCGATCACCTCGTCGCTGTCGAGGTCCCAGACCGCTCCCCCGCCGAAGCAGATCACGTGTCCGTGCCCGCCCACCAGGTCGGCCAGGTGCCCGAGGGCGCGTGCCGGGCGCGCGGTGACGAACACGACCTCGATGCCCTCGGCCTCCACGGCTGCGAGCGCCTCGCGGGACCGTTCGGACACGGTGCCGCCGGAGCGGAGCAGGGTGCCGTCGAGGTCGGTCGCGATGACGCGGGGCCGGTCCGGGGATGCGGGGCGAGGAGGGATGATCACCCCGCAACGGTACTGCGGTGCTCTGCTCGTGGGGACCGTCGGGTCGACGCCGGATGCGAGTGACGGGTGGCCGACGGCGGCGCGGCGGCGAGCCCGCGCGGGGCGAGGGTGCGCTCGCCGCGCTGCTCGGGCGTACGCGGGCCAGGGCGTTGCGGGAGCTCGCCGGGTCGGCGTCGACCACCTTGCTGGCGCAGCGCATGGACATCTCGCCGGCGTCGGCGTCGGAGCACACGACGGTGCTGCGCCGCGCCGGGCTGGTGACGTCGCAGCGCGACGGGCGGCGTGTCGTGGACGTCCTGACGGAGCTCGGCCAGGGCCTGCTGGAGGGGACGACGACGTAGGCGCGTGGGCGGGTGGGCCCGGGACTTCCCCAGGGCCTAGGTTCGTGGCATGAGCACGGAGGAACAGCTGCCGGGTCCCGACCACGTGACGATCGACGGGGCGCGCATCGCGACGTACGTCCTGGCTCCTGAGCGGGAGGCTCCGGTGGGGGACATCGTGTTCTGCCACGGCACGCCGTGGTCGGCGGAGGTGTGGGCGGAGGCGGCACGGCACCTGAGCAGCGGACGCCGGGTGTACCTGTGGGACATGCCCGGGTACGGCCGTTCGGCGCAGGATCCGGCGGTGCCGGTCGATCTCGCCTCCCAGATGTCGCGATTCGCCCAGCTGCTCGAGCACTGGCGCCTGGAGCGGCCGCACGTCGTCGCGCATGACATCGGAGGAGCCGTGGCGCTCGGGGCCCACCTGCTTCACGACCGGGAGTACGCCGGCCTCTTCCTCTGGGACGTGGTGACGCTCGAACCGTGGGGATCGCCGTTCTTCCGGCTGGTCGCCGAGCACACCGACGTGTTCCTGGCACTGCCGCCTCCGCTCCACGCGGCCCTGGTCAGGGAGTACATCGCCGGTGCGGCCGGTCACCGCCTGACGGCGGGCTGGGTGGAGACGCTGAGCCGGCCGTGGCTGGAGGCGGCGGGGCAGGCGGCCTTCTACCGTCAGATCGCCGCGCTCCGGCCCGAGCACACCCGTCCGGTCGCGGCGCGCCTGGGCCAGGTGTGCTGCCCGGTGGCGATCGGATGGGGCGAGGAGGACCCGTGGATCCCGGTCGACCAGGCGGCGCAGCTACAGGCACTCCTTCCCGGGCGTCCCCGCGTGACCACGCTGGACGGGGTCGGCCACCTCGCGCCGGTCGAGGCGGCGTCGCGGGTGCAGGAGGCTCTCGACGGCTGGCTCGCCGAGGGGCACGCTGCCTCTTAGGGATGGATGGACGACGGAACGTCAGCGCAGGTGATTCGCGATGACGTGAGGTCGACCTCAGGTCCGGTGGAACTCCGCACGCCAGATTCCGGGGCGGCTGGGGACGCCCGGGATCGTGAGTTCCTCGATCGAGACGGCCGACAGTCCGTCCTTGCCGAATGCCTCAATCTCCGGCCGGGTCAGTGGCCAGGGCGGGCCGTCGTCGTCGGCTGGTTCGGCAATGGCCTGGACCGCAAGCAACGTACCGCCCGGCGCCACCAAGGAGCGGACTCCCGCGGTGAGCTCGTCGCGGACGCTGCGGTTCACCGCCTGGACGGTGTAGATCTCGACCACCAGGTCGAAGGCGCCGATCCACTCACGCGGCAGGTCGAGCAGGTCCCCGACGGCGTAGGTCACCGGTGAGCCGGGGTTCCGGTCGCGGGCCGCGGCGACCGCGGTAGGTGAGATGTCGAACGCCGTCGTCTCGTAGCCGAGCCGGGGCAGATATTCGGCGTCAGCCCCGAGCCCGCACCCGACGACGACGGCGGTGCCGCTCGCCGTGCCCGGATCCGGAGCGCCCGGCCACGAGGCCAGCGCGGGGTGTGGGTCGACCCGCTCCCACGGCATCGTGACGTCGCCGTCCCGGGCCGACGACCAGAGCCGCTCGAACCAGCCGGTCGGATCGGACGGGTCGGCGTTGCCGAGCCGCGCGGTCTCGGACTGCCAGGAACGGGGCTCGGCCATGACGTCGACAGTAGTCAGGCGGGGATTGCCAGACAAGGCGGTGGGATCGGGGGAAAGCGGGGCGCTGATCGGGGCGAGGGGGGGTTCGGATACACGTCGTAGCGCTGGTCACATGGACAGATTTCAGAGCGCCCGGACCGCCGTGCCGGCTCGTCCTCGGTGGCGGTGCACGCACCCCACCCACTACCCCTCAGGGGCCAGTGCGTGCTCGGGCCGTGACTGGCCGTCGTTGATGGCGGCTTCGACCAGGCGTGGTCCGGGGTAGTCCTCGGGGATGGCGTCCATGAGGACTTCGTCGGCGGGTTGTCCGAGCCAGGTCGCGGTGCGGCGTCGGGTGCCGATGGTGCGGAAGCCTGCCTTCTCGTAGGCGCGGACGGCTGCGGTGTTGTTCGCGATGACGGAGAGGTGGACGCAGCCCATCGCGGTGACGTGGAAGGCCCAGTCCAGGACCATGCTGGTGGCGATGGTGCCGGTGCCGCGTCCGCGCTGGTCGGGTTCTCCGATGTAGATGAAGAACTCCGCGGTGCGGTAGCGGTCGTCGATGAGGAGGGAGGTCATCCCGACGGGCTTCCAGGCGCTGTCGTGGTTGCGGTAGATGGTGAACCGGGTCTGGCCGGCGGTGCCTTCCATCTGGGCTTCGAGTCCGATGGTGCGTTCGGTGAGGGATTCGGGGGTCTGGCGGGCGTAGCCGGCCATGACGGGCAGGGAGTTCTCCCAGCGCCAGTAGGTCTCGGCCAGATCCGGGCGCAGAGGGCCGAGGCCGACACCGTCGTGGGTGAGCCAGAGGTCTGGGCTGGTGTTCGTGTTGATGATGGACTCCAGGTCAGGTTGTCGTGTACAGGACGGTGTATTTGCTGGTTGTGGCTGGTTCGGCGACCGGGCGGCCGTCGATCTGGATCCAAGCGTGGAACTGGATCGGGTCGGGCGCAATGCCGTGGCACCAGGTGGCCCGGCGGCGGCGCATCGAGAGCAGGAGGACGGCAGCGACGGACTCTTCGAGGCAGGCGACGCGGGCAGGCATCCACCGCGCGGCTCGACGCACGACCCGCACTGCACGTTCGGCTTCAGCGGGCGTCGCTGTTGAAGGTGCGTGTCGGACGGTGACCTCGATCAGCCGGATCAACCGGGAGATCGATGCGGTTCGCCGCCCGAGGCTGCGGGCGGTCAGTGTGACGGCCAGCGCGGCTACAGCGGCAGCGAAGTCGTGGGCGAGCACCGGAGACGGAGCCTGTGGTTCGAGATCGGTCTCGTCGGTTCCGAAGGACAGGCCCCAGACCGAGCCGACGACGGCGCCGGGGGCGTTGGCCCAGACACGCGCGGTATGGCCGGTTGCGGCGGTCACGGCTCCGGTGCAGTAGTCGACGCGTACCGTGACGTCGTCGAATGCTGCCACGACCTTGTCCGAGCGGCTGGTTCGAGCATCCCTCATGGCGATGGCACCTTCGTTCGAGCGTCTTCCCAGGTAGTTAGGGGTGCGGCGTGGTGTGTGCGGAGCCATGCCTCGATGGCGAGGGTCGTATCGAGGGGCCATAGCCCACCGGTGATTCCGACAGCGCCGCGCTTGAGCGCACCGGACAGGGCTGCCACGTCGATCAGTCCGGCGGCGGCCAGGTGGCCATCGGCCAGGTCGGTGAGCGATGGCAGATTTGCTCGAAGCCCTTGGTGGTAGTCGGGGGTGTATACGCCCTTGGTGGTTCTCCGCGCCAGGGACTCGGGCAGGACGCCGCGCATTGCCGAACGCAGAACGGGCTTGTATGCGGCTGGACTCGGCATCCTTCCGGAGACCGCCGATAGGTAGGAGTCGATGACGCGGGAGTCGGCGAACGGGTTGTGCAGGCTGATGTCGTGGGCGGCGGCGAGCTGCGCGTCGGCGTGCGCGGTACGCCCGACGTCGGTCATCTGCTGGGCCACGTCCCATGCTGCACGATGACCCGGCTCACGGACCGGGTGCGCCGAGTCGGCTGCCGCCTCGGCAACCTGTGCCGCGCGGTGTCGGGCCAGCGATGTGACCCATGCGGCCTGGTCAGGAATCGGCAGGTACGCAGCGGCTCGCCAGGCTGCACGCCTCGACGCCTGCCGGCGAACGAGCATCGCCCAACTGGTCAGCGCATCGCCTGGCTCAGTTCGACTCAGCACCGCCGCATCGCTCAACGTCCGGCGAGGCGAGCAACGACGCACCCGCGCGACCTGGACGGCCAGGCCGCCCGCCTCGGCGTACCGTCGGGTCGCGATCAGATCGGCGATCCAGGCGTCCGGCGTACACAGCAGCGAATCGCCTCCGTCTCCAGTGAGGTGCACGTCGCTGGCGACGTGGTCCGCCATGGCGTCCATCTGGTAGGAGAAGCGCGCGTATGCGCGGGTCGAGGGTGCGGGTTCGTCCGTGACGGGGAGCCGCCTCAGATCCCGGTACGGGAGGTGCTCTGGTGCGAGAGAGAGCATGTGGTGCCGGATGCCGGGATGTTCTGCGGCCTCGACGGCGTAGCGGATGTCACCGGTGGGTTCGTCGAACGGGGCGTGGACGGTGAACGCCGCCACGGACCGGTCCGGGCTGCGACGCCGGGCCGCCAGAAGAGTGAGCGTGGTCGAATCCAGCCCGCCGGACAGATCAGTCGATGGCGACACCGCGTCATCCACCCGGACGCCAACCGCGGCGTCCAGCTCATCACGAAGTGGAACGTCGGAGGGCACAGCCACGTCCGCCGGCCACCACACCCGCCGCATCGACATCGCGCCGCTCCGCTCGATCCGCAGCCGATGCCCGGCCGGGACCATGTCCACGTTCTCGAAGAACGTGGAGTTCCCGGCCAGTAGTGGCGACGACGGTGCCAAGAGCTCAGCGGCCAGTCGATCGGTGTTGACCGAAGCCTCTGCCAGTCCCGCCAGGCCACGAGCCGATGTCGACCAGTAGGAGCCGCCGTCGAACTCGGTCGTGTAGATCGGAACGGCGGCGGCGAGGTCCGTCCAGATCGTCGTGGACGACGGCGTGAGTTCCACGACGGCGTATGCACCGGACCACCGCCAGGCCACGTCGTCACAGACGCCGAGGCACGCGAGCCGGTCGATCTCGGCGTCGGACGCGCCACACACTCCCAGCACCACGACCTGCCGCAGCGGCCCAACCGCCGTCCGCACCCAGCGTGCCGGCGACCGCCCGACCTGCCAGACCGGGCCGTTCGTCATGTCCAACCGAACCGCTGCCGCTGGGCTCCGAGTCGTTCCGGCCCCGCGGAATCCCGCAAACCAGTACATTGTCCGCTCCTTCGCGCATCCCGTGTACTCGCGCTGGTGAGCTTCGGCCGCAGCCGAACCCACCAGCGCAAGACCCTCAGCGGTAGGTGTAGCGCTTGTCCTCGGTGCCGGCCTTCTGCTTGCTGCCCAGCGTCAGTGCGACCACGTCGCCGAGTTCGACGACGGTGTCGGTCTCCGCCGGTGCGATGTCCCGCGGCATGTTCTGCTCCATGACGGGCCTCCTTGGTCCAGCACCACGGGACGGTCCCGTGGTGCTGGACCAAGCCTGCAGCCAAGCAAGACGTGGCTGAACTGACCGGCGGTACGAGTTTCCCGACGTGGATCGGGCATTCAGAGCCAGAGGGGCATGCGAGGGTCAACAAACCCTGACCCACACGCGGGGTGAAGGATCCTGCGACGGAAGACGGAACGATTTGCGACTTGGTTGCCGGTCACCGCCAGACGAGGGGGTCGGTTTGGAGTGCGGCGTCGGCGACACGGGCGGCGAAGGCGGTGGTGAGGGCGGCGCGGGAAGACTCGATCCAGTTTTCGACCCCCTGCTGTCCGTTGTGCCGGTACTCGATGGCCTGGATGAGGCATTCGAGCTTGTCGGCGTCGCGGGCGCACCGCGCTTCGGGTGTTTCCTGGGCTTCGAACTCGGTCACGGCGTCCAGAACGGTGCTGGCGGCGGCATCCGGCAGGGGCTTGACCTGGTCGCGGGAGATGGCGACGTTGTCAGGCTTGGTCATGTAGGGGCGAGCTGAGTGCGGGATGTCGGTGACGCGCGTCTCCTGCGAGTCGTGCCAGAGCCCGAGGTAGGCAGCCCGGGCAGGGTCAGCGCCTTCCTCAGCGGCGATGAGTGCCGCGAGCTGAGCCACACGGAGACTGTGCTCGGCCACGGACTCGGGGTCGCGAACCCCGACGTGCCACCAACCGGCGCGGCGCAGACGCTTGAGCACACCCATCTCGTAGGCGAACGTGGCGACCCCGGTGGCGGGAGAGTCTTCGTGCGGAGCGGTCATGGTGGACTCCTTCATGACAGATTCGTCGTGCAGCGGTTCATCGTGCGGCGAGCCGGATGGCGTAGCGGACATTGTTCAGGTCGCTGGTGGCATGGCGTCCCATGTTTCCATCGAGTGCGGCCTCGACGCACCGGGCTGCCTCGACGCGGGCGGCGGGATTCTGGCTGAGTAGTGCGGGACGCGCGGCAACCACGGTGGCGAGGCTGTGGATGTTCAGCGGGCCGTTGCGCGGATCGTCCAGGTGGTGGAGCAGGTGGTCGAGCAGTCGGTTGCCGGCCCACGCGTGCTGGCCGTGGCGAACCATGGAGTGGTCGTCGGCGTACTCAGCGGGGATCTCGCCGAGCCAGTAGGCCCAATAGGTGAGGTTGACCTCGGCATGAGCGTCGTCGGCGAGTGTGACGTCGATGAACCTCCGTAGTGGGTCGCGATCGCCGAGTCGCGCGAGGGCGAGGGCAGCAGATCTGCCGTGGATCGTCGCGACCGCGTCGCCGCGTGCGGGCGCCGTCTCGATCGCCCGCGTGTACTCGCCCAAGAGCCATTCGTCGGTCCCGGAACGTTGGTCGAAGCCGAGCAAGTACGCGGCCTGACGCCGGAGAAGCCCGCCCTCTGGGTGCCGTGCCCGCTCAGCTGCAGCGAGCACGTGGTCGAAGATCGCTGATCGCAGACTCGGATCGAGCACTGGCCGATCGCTGACAGGACCGCGACTACGAGGGCGGGGCAAGTGGCGCAGTGCACGGGGCGCGATCCCGGTGAAGGGCCACGTGAGCAGAGAGACCAATGTGCGTCGGTGGACCGATGTCCCTAGCGGGTGCGCCGCCGAGGGCAACGACCTGCTTGAGGACTGGGCCAGCATA
Source organism: Myceligenerans halotolerans (assembly GCF_054782975.1). Lineage (NCBI taxonomy): Bacteria > Bacillati > Actinomycetota > Actinomycetes > Micrococcales > Promicromonosporaceae > Myceligenerans > Myceligenerans halotolerans. The sequence continues at coordinate 86,428 of NZ_BAAGRL010000006.1, read as the reverse complement.
GTGAGGATCATGTCGGCGTCGACGGCCTCGATCAGCATGGCCGCTGCATCAAGCGGCGCGCCGAGTGCCACGAGCCGGAGACGTAGGCGCATCAGGTCAGCGGCTCGCAGCGCGGCCAGCGGGCGTCGGCCAGACTCCCAGCCTTGCACCGTGGACACGTCGACTGCGAGACGTTCCGCGAGACCGGCTTGTGTGTGACCGACCGCTCCTCGCAACGCCTTGAGCACGAAGCCGGAGATCACCCCGATCTCCAAGGCGGGGTCTTCACCCCGCACGTAGGTCATGGTTGTTGGCCCCCTCACGTCCGTCAGGCTCTCATGCGCCTCGCACGACGTCACGAAACTCGTACCACCAGTCAGTTCAACCACGTCACTCCCGGTCGCAGCCTTGAATCGCGTCCCTAAGGACCAAGTCCCGCTGGCCGCTGCAGGACGTCACGCCAGTGAAGGACCAGTCCGCGAACTCGATCGACCGGAGCACGAAATGCTGACTACCCCACACGAGTCCCTGACTCCCCGCCGCCCGGTGGGGGTTGCCTTCATCGATCTGGACGGCACCATCGTGCGCGAGGGGGACAACGTGGTGCCGGAGCGAACGCGTCGAGCGGTGGCGGCGGCGGTCGCCAGGGGTATCAGGGTGGTGCCGTGTACGGGTCGGTCGGTAGTGGGCGTCTTGCCGATCGCCGAACACCTCGGGCTGGGCAAGGGCAGTGTCTTCATCGCCTCCAACGGCGCGATCACCGCCGAGCTGACCGGCAACCGCCGCCGCCCGTTCACGGTGATCCGCAAGCGGGTGTTCGATCCGTGGGCCGCGCTGACGGTGGCGATGGCCGTGGAGCCGCAGGTGCTCATGGCCGTCGAGCAGGTCGGTGTCGGCTGGCACGTGAACCAGCCCTTCCCCACGGGACGGCTGAACGGCCTGCAGCATGTCGTGCACGAGAAGGTCCTGTGGTCGCAGCCCACCACCCGCGCCGTCGTGCACGCTCCCGGGATCGCGGCCTTCGCCCCGCAGATCGAGGGCGCCGGGTTCACCGCGACCCCGGCCGCCGAGGACTGGGTCGACGTCACCGAGCGAGGGCTGTCGAAGGCGAGCGAGGCGGACGCGCTGCGCCAGCGGTGGGGCATCCACCCCGAGGACACCGCCGCGATCGGCGACGGCGCCAACGACGTGCGCCTGCTGCGCCAGGTGCAGCACGGGTTCGCCATGGGGCAATCGGCGCAGGACGTCAAGGACGCCGCCAACTACATCACCGGAACGATTGACCACCATGGCGCGGCGGCTGCGCTGGACTCCCTGACCTTGTCTACCCGGGAGCAGCCGCCGCTGCCGACGCCGAGCGGGGCGGGTACGCGATGAGCACCTTCGATGGCGAGGAAGACTTCACCGCCGAGACGGCCCACCAGCCCGCACAACCGTCCACGCGCTGGTCAGTAGGTGACCGGGTGCGGGTGATAGACGGGCCCCGCATGCTGATCGGCGCCACCGGGACCGTCGTCGAGATCGACGTCCCCGGATTCTGGCCCGTACGCGTCCGCATCGATCGCGGAGGTTTCGACCGGGCGATCCTGGCACCCGACGAACTGGAACCCGCAGACAAGGCGACCTCATGACCTGGGTGCTGATCGGGTACGTCGTCGTGCTCGCCGTACTGCTGGGCGTGCTGCGCGCCTCACGGGTACGGCGGTGAGCCCGGCACGCCGAGCCGCATCCTCCCAATCATCACGCCCACCCCCAGCCAGGCCGCGGACCCCTCTGCCTTCCGCTGACAGGAGAACCGCTCATGTCCCAGCACGCGTCCAAGCATCCGGTCGCGGTCGGCTACGCCCACGACCGATCCCAATACGCCGAGGTGCGCGGCTATGCCGCATCGCAGGGCTACGCGCTCGTCCAGATCGTTGAGGACCAGTACGACGCGGCCACGATTAGCCAGATCACCCAGCACGCCCGCGACGCGCACGCAGATGTCGTCATCCTGCCCGGCGCCGCGCTCCTGTCGGCCGCGCGCAACCGGCTGGAGAAGGAACTCGCACACCTCAACGCCGCGTGTGTCGTGCTCGGTGCTCCGAACTCCCCCGCCCGGGCGGCGATGGAACGCGTGATGCCGCGCCGTGACCTCGACGCCGTCACCCGAGGCAGACACACCAAGGACAACCTGCCGATCCGCGCCACAGGCGACACCTGAGAACTTGCGGTCGGGCGTGCACCCCCGAAATCCCTGCACCTCCATGCACAACGCCCGGCCGCAGGCCCGCCACCCCCGGCGGGCCCAGACGGGCCGGGACTCGCGCCCCGAGTCCCGGCCCACCCACCCCAATCCAGCGGGCATGACCCGCAACACGACCGAGAGGAGAGAGCCCGCCGTAGGCTCATGCTCATGCGTCTCTACCGTTTTCTGCCGTGGCTGTGGCCTGTCATCGATGCGAACCTGCCCGAGGGGGTCGAGCGCCTGGATTGGGCCGAGACCGGCATCGGCAAGGACCCCGGCGTGGGGGAACACACCGATGGGATCGTGCTGCGCTCACCGGCAGGCGGGGTCATGTACATGGGCATAGCGAACGCCAACTTCAAGCCCTCCGGTGACAGCTACGACGAGCCCGAACAGATCGTCGAGGGCGACCCGCCCGAGCCGGTCGCACCCATCGATCTGAATATCTCTCCCGACGGTCGCATCCGCATGGACGACCTGGAGGAGTGGTTGGTGGTGGTCCTGAACAACTCCGGGAACAAGGAGATGGACCGTGTTCGGCGGCTGTCCACCCGCGAGGCGATGTACCAGCCGCAGTTCGGGTTCTGCATCTACTGGCACAGCCTGGAACGCACGTACTCGACGCCGTTCTACACCCTCAAGCCCGGCCAGCGCCGGACCGAAGAGTCCAGATACCACATATCGGAGGCATTCTGATGGCCAAGCGCTACAGCGTGAAGTGTCCCGACTGCCGACAGCGCGTCGGCATCGTCCGCAGCAAGATCGCCATGCACCAGAAGGGCGGCCCCGGCACGGGGAAGTGCCCCGGCTCCAACAAGAATGAGTCGGCCGGTTCCGACCGCGCCGAGCACGACGGCTGATTCACACGCCGCGCAGCGCCCCCGGCCAGGTCACACCTGGCCGGGGGCGCTTTCACGACTAGGACGTCGTTCGCCTCACTGCGATCACAGCGACAGGCCCGGGCCGTCGCGGCCGGGTTCCCGCATCGGCGACCCGCCGGGACTGGGCGGCGTCGGCTGGGCGTGCAGGAGCGCGGTTGCGGCGTGTTCGGCGTCGCGTTACTGGACGAGTGTGGTGGGCGCATCCCCGAAGGGGTGGTCGCTGGTGATGTGGTGCTTGTCACGGTAGACAGCCACGGCGGCGCGGAGCCATGCGGCCTGGCCTCGTCCGGTGGGGCGCGGCGGCAGGTGACGGGTCCAGGGCTCGCCGGCCTTGACGGCGTGTTCACCCTCAGCACGTACGCACACCTGTGGCCGAGCGCCGAGGACAAGACGCGGGCGGCGGCGACATCCCTGATGCGCACCGTCCTGTCCGCGAAGCCCGCCGCCAAGGCGGCGCAAACCTCCTGAGGCGAGCGGCCCGAAACCTTGGCGACCGCCCGCCCACGGTCCTCACCGAACCGACTTGCGGACTCCCTGCGGACCGAGGGGCCAAGAACGGCCCCTGACCAGCACCGTTATCGGTAGTTGGTGAACTGCAGCGCCACGTCCAGGTCCGCGCCCTTGAGGAGTCCGATGACCTCCTGGAGCTGGTCGCGCGACTTCGACGTGACGCGGACCTCGTCGCCGGTGACCTGGGTCTTGACGCCCTTGGGGCCCTCGTCGCGGATGATCTTGGTGATCTTCTTCGCGTTCTCGCCGGCCAGGCCCTCCTTGAGGGACCCGACGAGGCGGTACTCCTTGCCGGAGGCCTGCGGCTCCTTGTCCCCCGTGTCGAACGACTTGAGCGAGACGCCACGCTTGATCAGCTTGGTCTGGAACACGTCGAGTGCGGCAAGTACGCGCTCGGCCGAGTTGGCGACCATGACGATGTTGTCCTGGCCGCTCCACGAGATCGACGCGCCCACGCCCCTGAAGTCGTACCGCTGCGAGATCTCCTTGGACGCCTGGTTGAGGGCATTGTCGACCTCCTGGCGGTCCACCTTGCTGACGATGTCGAACGACGAGTCGGCCACGACCGTGCTCCTTCTTCCTCGCGGGTCAGTTACTGGGTCAACCGTAGTCGCCCTGCCGGAACCGCGAGTCCGTTACGGCCGACCGTAACGGAATCCGTTGTGGCCGGCCGTAACAGGTCGCGGACCAGACTCGCCGACCGCCGTCGTCAGCTCCGCTCGGCCCGGCCCGCCGACCGCCGTCGTCCCTTTCGCTACAGTGGCGAACCATGTTCCGCAGCCTTGACCTCGATACCTGGCGCCGGCGTACCGAGTGGCCCCTCGTCGCGGTCGCCGTGCTCTTTCTTGTCGCCTACGGCCTGCCGATCGCGTTCGACGGCGTTCCCGCGCTGGTGGAGACCGCGTGCAACACGTTCATGACGATCGCCTGGATGGTGTTCGCCGCCGACTACATGGTCCGGCTCCACCTGTCCGGGTACTCGTGGGAGTTCGTCCGGAGGAATTGGATCGACCTGCTGGTCGTCGTGCTGCCCCTGCTGCGCCCGCTCCGGCTCCTCCTGCTGGTCAAGGTGATCCAGCGGTTCAGCCGCACGGGCGTGCAGCGGCTGCGCGGCCGGGTCGTCACCTACGCCACCGGCGGCACCGCCCTGCTGATCCTCACCAGCGCCCTGGCGATCACGGACACCGAGCGCCACGTGGAAGGCTCGAACATCACGAACCTCTGGGAAGGGTTCTGGTGGGCGATCGTCACGATGACCACCGTGGGGTACGGAGACTTCTATCCCGTCACGGTCACGGGACGCTTCATCGCCGCCGGCCTGATGCTGGGCGGCGTCGCCCTGCTCGGTGTGGTCACGGCAACGCTCGCCTCGTGGATGGTGCAGACCGTCGAGGAGGCCAACGAGCAGGAGGAGGCGGCAACCCGCCGCCAGGTCGACGTCCTGGCCGAGGAGGTCCGCATCCTCCGCGCGGAGAGGGCGGAGGAGGTCCATGCACTCCGCGCGGAACTCGCCGCGGCCCGCAGCCGCCTGGACGACGACGGCACGCTGGCACGCATCCCCCGGCAGGAAGAGAACTGACGGGTGGATGCGGTCGGTCCGTCGTCGGCGCCGGTCGGTTCGTTGTCGAGCGGTCGGCCGCTCGGGGGGCCGATTTCACGACATCCGACCGACCGATCTCGACAACCAACCGACCGCGGCGCGGGCCCCGCTTCGTCAGAACCCTCCGAAGCCGCCCGGGCCGTACTGGCTGCCGTAGGTGCCGCCCGGACCGCCCGCCATGCGCTCGAGGCGGGCGATGCGCTCCTTCATCGGCGGGTGCGTGGCGAACATACGCGCGATGCCGGCGCCGCGGAACGGGTTCGCGATCATCACGTGCGAGACGTTCGTCAGCTCGCGGTCCTGCGGCAGCGGGGCGAGTTGCGTCCCGCGCTCCAGCTTTCGCAGCGCGGACGCCAGGGCGAGCGGGTCGCCGGTGAGCTTGGCCCCGTCCTCGTCGGCGTCGTACTCGCGGGTGCGGGAGATGGCGAACTGGATCATCGTCGCCGCGATCGGTGCGAGCAGCGCCGTCGCGAGCGCCGCGAGCGGGTTACCGCCCTCGCGGCTGCCGCCGAACCACATCAGCATGGTGGCCACGGAGGTGATGACTCCCGCCATGGCCGACGCGATCGACGACGTGAGGATGTCGCGGTTGTACACGTGCATCAGTTCGTGTCCCAGCACACCGCGCAGCTCCCGCTCGTCGAGCAGGCTCAGGATTCCCTCGGTGCAGCACACGGCCGCGTTGGCAGGGTTGCGGCCCGTGGCGAACGCGTTGGGCGCCTTGGTGGGCGAGATGTACAGCCGGGGCATGGGCTTGCGGGCTTGGGTCGACAACTCGCGCACGATCCGGTGCATCTCCGGCGCCTGCAGCTCCGTGACCGGATAGGCATGCATGGCGCGGATCGCGAGCTTGTCGGAGTTCCAGTAGCTGTAGGCCGTCGTCCCGAGACCGACGAGGACGAAGATCCACATCAAGCCCGAGCGCCCGCCCGTCAGGACCCAGATCCCGAGGAGCACTGCCCACATCGCGCCGAACATCGCGGCGGTCTTCAGACCGTTGTAGTGCCGATGCATCGCTACTTCCTTTCCACCCACCCCGCTGAACGGCTCGTCGCGGCGAACGGTTCCCCGGTTCGCCGTCGGCATGATGCCCGACGACGACGGACCGCAGTCGAGGCGTGCAGTCCGGATCCGCGAACTGCCGGACTGAGGTTTGCCCGCGGCCACAGGGATCGCTCCCACGTGATCCACCACGCGTCCGCCAGCGGGCGCGTCACTTCCGGATTGCGAACCTGTGCCGCTGAGCACCGGCTTTTGTCCCCCGCGCGACATCCTCACGAACTCGCCCTGTGGACAGCGATGAGGGTCACCTGACACGGTCGGTAGAATCGCTCCTGGCCTTCGATTGTGTACAGCCCATCGACCGGAAGGCGCCTCTTCGTGAGCACCCGACCTTTGCGCGTCGCCGTCGTCGGTGCCGGACCCGCCGGCATCTACGCGAGCGACATCCTGTCCAAGACCGACCTCGACGTCTCGATCGACCTGTTCGAGCGCCTCCCGGCGCCGTTCGGGCTGGTCAGGTACGGCGTCGCGCCGGATCACCCGCGCATCAAGCAGATCATCGTGGCGCTTCACAGGGTTCTCTCCCGCGGTGACATCCGCCTGCTGGCGAACGTCGACTTCGGCACCGACGTCAAGCTCGAGGACCTGCGGCAGTTCTACGACGCCGTGATCTTCTCCACCGGCGCCATCAAGGACGCCGACCTGAACATCCCGGGCATCGACCTGGACGGCTCCCACGGGGCCGCGGACTTCGTCTCCTGGTACGACGGCCACCCCGACGTGCCCCGCACCTGGCCGCTCGAGGCGCGCGAGATCGCCGTCGTCGGCGCCGGGAACGTCGCGCTCGACGTGGCGCGCATGCTGGCGAAGCACCCGGAGGACCTGCTGCCCACCGAGGTCCCGGCCAACGTGGTCGAGGGTCTCAAGGCCTCGCCGGTGACCGACGTGCACGTGTTCGCCCGCCGCGGCCCGGCGCAGGTGAAGTTCTCGCCGCTGGAGCTGCGCGAGCTGGGTCACGTCCCGGACGTGGACATCATCGTGTACCCCGAGGACTACGACTTCGACGAGGGGTCCGAGTCCGCGATCAACTCGTCGAACCAGACCAAGCAGGTCGTCAAGACGCTCACGGACTGGGCGCTCGACGACCCGGAGGCCAAGACGGCCTCCCGCCGCATCCACCTGCACTTCCTGCACCAGCCGGCCGAGGTGCTCGGCGAGGACGGGAAGGTGACGGGCTTCCGCACGGAGCGCACCGCGCTGCAGGGCGACGGCACCGCCAGGGGCACCGGCGAGTTCCACGACTTCCCCGTGCAGGCCGTGTACCGGGCGGTCGGCTACTTCGGGTCGCCGCTCAGCGAGATCCCGTTCGATGACCACAAGGGCGTCATCGCCAACCGTGAGGGCCGCGTCGTCGACATGGACGGCGAGCACGTGCCCGGCGTCTACGCCACCGGCTGGATCAAGCGCGGTCCGGTGGGCCTGATCGGCCACACCAAGTCCGACGCGTCCGAGACCGTGAAGCACCTGGTCGAGGACGTGGTCGGCGTCGCCGACGGCGCCGCCGTGTCGGAGGGCGACCTGGACGGCGGCCGCACCGCGCCGCAGGGCGACCCGGAGGCCATCAAGACGTTCCTCGCCGACAAGGGCGTGCGGGTCGTCGAGTGGTCCGGCTGGGAGTTGCTCGACGCCCACGAGCGCGCGCTCGGCGAGGCGGAGGACCGCGAGCGGATCAAGGTCGTCCCCCGCGAGGAGATGATCGCGATCACCCAGGGTGAGCGGTAGACCCGACGCGGAGTACCACGACGGCCGGGGCCCCTTCCCTACGGAAGGTGACCGCGGCCGTCGTCGTACCAGGCCGCGGTCGGTCCGGACGTGGGCACCGGTCACGCCGCACGCCGCACGAGCATCGGCGGCACGCCGGCCTCAGTCAGGACGGCGGTCCGTCAGGACGGTGAGTGTCGTGTACGGCATCGTGACCGTGCCGCCCAGGCCGTCGATCACCTTCGCGTTGCCCTCCAGGACGCGGGACAGCGCTTCCGGGGACAGGCGTTCGTGCCAGGCCAGGGTCGGCACCTGGTCGACCCAGGCGTCGCGGGTGAACTCCACCTGCCAGGGGATGTCGACCCGCCGCACCGCACCGAAGGCGCGCGAGCCCCAGATGCCGGCGGTGGCCGCCTCGGCGAGCCTCTCGTAGCCGGTCAGCGGGGACCGTTCCCAGGGCACGAAGTCCAGGCCCATGTCCTCGCCGCGGTAGACGTCGGCGAGTGCCGCCGCGACCCGCGGCTCCGGCACGCAGACGTTCCAGAACACGGCGAGCCGACCGCCGGGCCGGAGCAGCTCGGCCGCCTTGACGGCGCCCCCGCGCTGCTTCACCCAGTGCCATGCCTGTCCGGAGACGACGACGTCGTACTGCCGCTCCGCCGGGTACCCGTGGTCGAAGGCCCGGATCTCGACGGGGAATCCGGCGCGCCGCGCGAGGGCCGCCATGCGCTCGTCGGGCTCGACGCCGGCCACCTCGCAGCCCGCGTCGCGGAACAGGGCCGCGGCGGAGCCGGTGCCGATCCCGACGTCCAGGACGTCGGGTGCACCGGCTCCGCCGAGGCCGTCGAGTACAACGTCGGCCAGCGCCGGCGGGTAGCCGGGCCGCGTGCGGTGGTAACGCTCCGCGTCCTCGCCGAACGAGACGGCGATCGCACGCAGCGGAGGCCGCCTGTCGGACCGGGCTGTCATCGGGCGGCGATCAGCCCTGCCAGTCGCCCGTGAGGTCCAGCGACTGGTCCACCTGCGTGACGAAGTCCTGCGTCATGACGGTCTCGACGCCGGAGAGCTGGATCAGCGAGGGTGCGCCCTGGCTGTCGGTGATGCCCCACACCACAGCCACGTACGTCTCGCCGCCGGACTGATAGGTGTACGACGTGTTCGCCCGCTGGCCGTCCGTGCGGAGCGTGTTGACCGGGGCGAAGTTGTCGTCGGTCGATCCGGTGCCGTCGACCTGGTCGATGAACCAGTTGACGGACTCCTGCGCATCCATCGCCTGGCCGCCCGGCATGAAGGCGATCCGGCCCACGACGCCGCCCTGGTCGTTCGGCTTCTGGTGGATGTACTTCCACGGGTCCTCGTCGGCCGAGGGCGCCCAGTCGGTCGGGACCTGCGCCGTGATGTGCGAGGCCTGGATCGTCTGCATGCTCGCGGCGGCCGTGTCGCCTCCCGCCGTGGTCTCGTCGGTCGCGCCCTCGTCCGCGCTCTCGGTGTCCGTGCCGGCCGTGGCGGAGTCCCCGCCGATCTCCTCCAGCTCGCCCACCGAGAAGGAGCAGGCGGTCAGGGTCGACGCGAGAACCCCGGCCGTCAGGGCGGCCAGCAGGGAACGTCGGGTTCGCATGTGAATCACTCACTTCCTGGATTGAGGGCAGTTCGGCCACGCGGGTGAAAACTATCGCGCCGCGCGCCGGGCCCACTACGTCGGTACGGCCGTGGTTCGACCGGTCGCTTCGGGCTACTTCTCGAACATCCGCGCTCCGAACCAGTCGAAACGCGGCCGCCAGCCGTTCTGGCGCAGCACGGTGAACACCGGGACCTTGGCGTCGGCCGGCCTGATCATGGCGACGCCCTCCCACGAGGTGCGCGGACCGGCCTGGCCCCGCACCGTGACCTCGCCGTCGGCGCCCTGCACGACGCTCCCGGACACCTGACCGGCGGTCTTGCCGCGGGTTCACTTCCAGCTGGCATGGATGAACCCGCCGCCCGGACTGAGCGCGGACCGGACCGACGCCGACCCGGAGTACTCGACGAACTTGTACTGTCCGGTCGCCGGGTCCAGGTCGACCTCCATGCGCCACGCGTACGCCCTCTTCCCCCGGACGAACAGGGTCTGCCAGCGCACCTCCTCGACCTTCCAGCGCACGTCCACGCGCACGCCGCCGGCCTTCCGCGACGCCTCGACGAGATACGGCAGCCCGTCGCTGTTCATGCTCAGGAGATCGGCGACCACCCGGTCGACGGGGGTCGGGGCGGCCGGCGAACCGCCGGCCGGCTCCGGTACCTGTGCCTTCTCCCGCTCGGACACAGCCTTCAGACCGCGCCGCGTCACCCATATCCCGCGCGCGAGCACCATGATGCCCGCGGCGACGAGCAGGGCGACGCCCAGAAACACATTCCCCTGGAGGATGGCCCAGACACCGCCGGCAGCGAGGGCCAGGCCACCGAGGAAGACGATCCTCTGGACCGGGCCCCCGGACTGAGCGGCGCGGTCGTCCGTCACTGTTCGGCCAGCTTGACGCTGTCCTGGATCTCGCGGACCTGGGGCCAGATCTCCGCGGCCTGTGGGCCCGCGCAGGTACCGGTGACCTCCACCATGTCGCGTACGCCGTCGTGCTCCACGACGGCGATCCGCAGGGCCTGCGCGATCGTGCCGGCCTGCTGAGTGGTCCAGGCGCCCTCGATCCGGACCGCGGGCAGGCCGCCGAACGTCGTGTCCAGCCGGCCCACCTCCTCGTACCCCGGCGTGGCCTGGAACTTCGCCACGGCCTGCTCGATCACGGCCTCGATGCTCTGCTCCGCCGGCATCCGCTGGATCACCACGACGACGTTCGGGCGGAACTCGCCCTCGGGCCGCTCCTGGATGATGGCCATCTGCGCCTGCGGCACCGAGTGCGTGACCCAGCCCTCGGGGCAGTCCATGACCACGGCGGGGAAACCCGGGAAGGTCTCGCTCGGGTAGGTGACTGTGCTCATCTCTCCATCCAATCAGGTTTGTACCGCGGTCGTGTCAGAGCGAGGTGACGGCGCCCCAGGCGTCGCCGGCCAGGTCACCGGCCCCGTCGATAAGGTCGCCACCGGCGTCGAGGACGTCACCGCCGACGTCGGTGATGGCGTCGACCGTGTCAGCCGGCGACCAGTCGAGCGAGACGTCGAATCCGGCCCCGATGCCGAGAGCGGCACCGAGCTCGAAGTCCACGCTCACCTCGTCCCACCCGACGTTCGCGTCGAATCCGGCGTTGACACCGATGCCCGCGTACACCTGGCCTCCCACGCCTGCTGTCACGCCGGCGACGGTTCCGGACACGTCGGCGCCCGCCTCCGCACCCACGAAGGCCTCACCACCCAGGCTGGCGCCGAGCCCGTCCGGACCGATCGACAGGCCGCCGTTCACGTCGGCCCTGCCCCCGACGAAGGCCCCGGCCGAGCCCTCGGCACTCAGGTGGTCGCCGTATCCGACCTGGCCCTCGGCATTCGCGCCGAGCCCGACCTCACCACCGACCTGTCCCTCGGCCACCAGGCCGTTCTCGGACAGGCTGACCTCGCCGGAGGTGTCCCACCCTGCTCCCGCGGACACACCGGCCGAGCCGGAGCCGTGCGCACCGTCCTCGTCACCGAACTCTCCCCCGACGCCTTCCTCGTACCCGTAGAACTCGCCGGCCTCGCCCTCGGCGAGGGTGTGGTGGATGTCGCCTCTCTCGGACGTGCTGGCCGTGTCCTGGTCGCCTTCGGCACGGACCAGGTTGCCGTTCTCGTCCTCGACCCAGCCGCCTTCGTTGCTGTGCTGGCTGCCGTTGTGGACACTGCCCGACGTCCGGTCGTCGGGGTCGTTCACCGCCGTCGGGTCCGAGCCCACGTCCGGCAGGCCACCCTCGTAGTCGTAACCCTCGTCACCGCCGGACCCGGCACCGCCGCCTCCGCCGGCACCCGCGCCGCCGCCCACACCACTGCCCACGCCGCCCCCGCCACCCGACAGGTCGCCCGACGTCTCCTGCTGGTCGTCGGCGTTCTCGCGCACCGTGGACGCGACGTCGCGCAGCGCGGCCGCCGTCTCCCGCAGCCGGACCGCGTGCAAGTCGGTCCACTCCGCGCGAAATTCCTCGCCGTCCGGGCCGCTCCACCCATCGGCGGCCGGCATCGCCGAGTCGACGACGTTGACGACATTGGCGAGCGTTTCACCGCCCTGGGCGACTCGGTCGGCGAATGACCGCAGCGCCTCGATATCGGCGCCGTAAAGCCCTCCGCTCATGATTTCTCCTTAAAGTCTTCCGCGCCCCGGCGGTAGAGTTCTTCCCTCGGTCCACACGGCCTGTGACGGGCCGTCGCATTCAGCTGCCGCTCAAACCCCCGCCGCTGCACTCTGCTGCGAAGGCGCGCCCCGGGCTCAGTACGAGCTCGAGGTGCCTTCCTGCTCGGCGGCGTTGGCGTCCGCCGACCCGGCAAAGTCGTCGAGCGCCGCGGCGATCTCGTTCAGCTTCGACGCGTGGGTGTTCACCCATTCGTCCTCGAACCGATCCGCGTCCGGCCCCATCCAGTCGGTCTCACCCAGCTGCTGGGTGATCTCCTGCACCGTCGAACGGACCTCTTCGGCCTGTTGACGCAGGACGTTCGCCATCTCCCGGACCGCCTCGATGTCGAGGCCGAGCATGTCTCCCGCCATGTCCTTCTCCTTCACTACCGGCCGCCCATGGGTCGAGGGGCCTCGCCTGGATCACCGCTACGCACCTACCCGGGGATTCTCCCGGATGTCACCACCTGATCGCCCACCGACGAGCGATGGGTGCGGCACCGGACCGGCACCGCACCCATCGTGTTCACGCCGTGAGGAGGAACGCGTCAGAGAGCGTTCGAGGTGCCCTCCTGCTCGCTGGCGTTGCGCTCAGCGGTCTGGCCGTGCTCGATGAACTGCTCGGAGAGCTGCTGCAGCGTCACGTAGTACTGGCCGTCCCACAGCTCCTCGTACTGGGACGCGTCCTGACCGTTCCACTGCGTCTGCTCCATCGTGGAGTTGATCTGGTCGCCGATCTGCCGGAGCTGGTCGGCAGACTGCTGCAGGAGCTGGGAAAGCGCCCGGACTGCCTCGACATCGAGACCGGAAACGTTGGCAGAGCTGTGGTCAAGGGGCATTTCTTACTCCTCCATCGGTGGCCACCCCTGCTGGGCGACCTCGGTTGATTTCGACACCACGTACTCAATCAGAGTCCGTGGCACGGCGGAATGGGGAGAGCTCCCCATCCCGGTCCGTCACGATCCCAGGTACCTCACCCGGGCTGCGCGACGTGGATCTTGGCCTGCCGGCCCGCGCTGATGAGGAACCCGCGCCCGGGCGGGAAATCCTTGCGCCGCAGCCGGCCCAGCGGAGTGTTCAGGAGCGAGTCTCCGTCCATGTCGCCCGGCGTCATCAAGATGCCGTTGCGGCCGGACTTGAACGGACCGGCCAGCGCGAACGCCTTCGACCAGGTGGACGACTCCGCCTCGCCGATGATCATGATCTCCTTGCGGACCGCGGCCTTCACGAACGCCTCCAGCGGCTTCTCAGCCGGCGTACCGGTCAGCTCGGTGTAGTTCTCGATCATGACCGTGAGGCTCCCCGGGGGGAACTTGTCCGCCTGAAGCGCCTCGGTGAGTTCCTTGACGGCCTCCTGGACGTCCTCGGGGGTCTGCGCCACCTTGTCCCAGAGGTCCATCGAGCCCACACTGCTGCGCCGCGACGAGAAGTACACCAGCCTCGTCCTCGTGCTCCGCCGCAGAGAGGTCGCGATCGTCACGAACGTCGTCGTGCGACCCGAACCCGGGGGGCCCGCGAGCATGAGCGGCGACCGCTCGGGCAGGGCGATCGGCGTGATGTCCAGGTCCCGCAGGCCGATCGTGGGCCGGTTGCCGACCGTCGGCGGCAGGGCCGAGAGCATGAAGTCGTCCGGCAGGCGCTCGACTCCGGGCGCCTTGGGCGTTCCCGCGCGTTCCATCGCGTGTTCGAGCTTGCCCATCTCGCGCGACTGGACGACGCCGTTCGAGTCGCCGCCCAGCACGGCGATCTGCGCCTCCTGCCCGAACATGATGGCCCGGCCGGGCGCCGACGTCGGGTTGAGGACGTCCTTGGGCACGGCCAGCATCATGTAGTCGTCCTCCCGCGCCATGCGGTGGATGATGCGCTTCTGCACCGTGGACGCCAGCGACGGCGGGATGTTCTGCGCCCGGTCACCGGTCATGACGATGTGGATCCCGACGGGGCGGCCGTCAGTGGCGAGCTGTGTGAACGCGCCGAAGATCGAGAACCCGCGCGACACGCTGATCTCGTACGACTCCCGGAACGCCGCGAATCCGTCCACGAGCACGAAGATGCGCGGCTCGTCGGGCCTGTTCGCGATCTTCCGGTACTCGGCGATGCTGCCGGCCCGCGCCTCGGCGAACCGCGCCGAGCGGGACTCGAGTTCCTCGGTCAGCCTCCGCAGGAGACGGGTGATCCGTTCCTCGTCCTCGCCGTCGATGATCGCACCGACGTGCGGCATGTTCTCCAGCATCGTCAGACCGCCCGAGCCGCAGTCGATGCCGTACACCTGGGTCGGTCCGCCCCGCACGGTCAGTCCCGCGGAGATCGCGATCGTGCGCAGCGTGGTGCTCTTTCCCGAACCGCCGGCGCCGTACACGGCCAGGTTGCCGTCCGCATCCGGCTCGTAGTGCACGGTGGGCTGCGCCTGGCCGTGCGGGTCGTCCATGACGCCGAGCAGGAGCTTGGCGTCGGTGCGCGGGTTCGGCAGCAGCGCCAGGTCGTAGGTCTCCGCGAGTTCCGGCAGCCAGGGCTTGCGAGGCTCGGGGACTCCCGCGACGGTGGCTGCCTCGCGCATGATCCGGACCATCCGCGAGATGTCGTTGGGGCCGGGGTCGCCGCCGTCGTCGGACGACTCGACCGCCGGCATCTCCCACTTCCGGGCGACGCCGAAGTCCAGCTCCTCGACGTCGATCTGCCGGGTTTCCGGCTCGTCCGAGGTCCAGCCACCCGCGTAACCGGTCTGGAACGTGGTGATGCGGCCCGGGCCGGTCTTCGCCGCCCCGCGCCCCGGGATCGACGCCGCGAAGTGCGCCGCCATCTTGTCGCCGAGCACGTCCTTGGAGTCGGACTCGTCCGCCATGCGCAGGGCGATGCGCAGGTTCGTGTTGGCGCGCAGGTTGTCCTTGATCACGCCGGCCGGGCGCTGGGTCGCCAGGATCAGGTGCAGTCCGAGGGACCGGCCACGCTGGGCGACGTCGACCACGCCGTCCACGAACTCCGGGACCTCGCCGACCAGGGCGGCGAACTCGTCGACCACGATGATGAGGCTCGGTGGCGCCTCGGGGTCGCCGGTCTTCTCCAGCGACGCGAGGTCCTTCGCCTTCTTCCGGTTCAGCAGGTGCTCGCGGTAGTGCAGTTCGGCGCGCAGCGACGTCAGGGCGCGTCGCACCAGGTGCTGCGACAGGTCGGTGACCAGGCCGACCGTGTGCGGCAGGTGCACGCAGTCGGCGAACGCCGCACCACCCTTGTAGTCCACGAACAGGAACGTCACGCGATCCGGGCTGTGCGCCGCGGCCATGCCCATCACCCAGGACTGCAGGAACTCCGACTTACCGGCACCGGTGGTGCCGCCCACGAGGGCGTGGGGGCCCTGGGTGCGCAGGTCGAGGTAGAACGGCTCGATGCCGTTGTGTCCCACCAGACCGCGCAGGTTCGTCGGGTTCTTGCGCCGGACGGGGGGCGACCCGTCGCGCGGCGTGAGCGACAGGTTCTCCTTCCACCGGTCGATGATGCTGCCGGCCTCCGACGCGACCTCCGTACCGGCGAGCGCCAGGTACGACACCGATCGGGGCAGGTCCGTCTCGTCGCTGACCGCGGCGCCGACGTCGACCACGGGCGCGAGGATGCGAGCGATTTCGTGGGCGGTGGCCAGGTCGGCGGTCTCGGAGCGCACCGGGAAGGACAGGAGTCCGTAGTGCACCTGACCGGAGGTGGCGCCGTCGGCCCCGGCGGTGGGGTCGAGCACGACGAACGTGCGGCACGCGGCAGGTAGTTGCTCGACCGTCGGGGCCACCCACACGACGTGCACGTTCACGGAGGGGCCGCGTTCGACGAGGCGCACGAGGCGCGAGCGTTCGAGCGGGGCGTCGTCCTCGACCAGGACGACGACGGACGGGAGGATCGGCTTGGGCGGCTGGTCGCCGCGGTCCTTCTCGGGGTCGCGCTCCCCCTCGAGGGGCGGTGGGCCGTCGAGCTTCATGCCCCGGGCCTCGATGAGTTCCTCGAGCCGGGTGAGCAGGGCCGCGCCCTGACCGGGGTCGGCGGCGAGGTGGTCGCTGGCGCCCAGCGGGCTGTGCGGGGAGCCGGTGTGCGGAGTCCACTGCAGCCATTCCCAGTCCTGTCGCGACCGGTTCGAGGTGAGCGCGGTGATCACCACCTCGGCGGGCGAGTGCAGCGCGATCATCTGCAGGATGACGGACCGTGCGACTCCCTCGACCGCGCCGGACCGGCCGGCGATGCCGACGCTGCCCCCGAACCGCAGCGCGGCCGGGGAGGGCACGTCGTCGATGAAGACGCACTGCTGCTTGAGCTCGAGCACCTGCTCCCAGTGCTCGGGGAGGGCGTTGTTCTCCCGTGGTTCGGTATACCCGGTGCGGGCGGGCGCGCGCCCGAGCCCGAGGCGGACGGTGAGGAATCCGCGGTGTTCCGGCCGGTGCGTCCACATCAGGCCGCCGAGCCGGCGGACGTTGTCGATCGCCTCGGCCAGCGAGGGCGTCTCGGCGATCCGCACGGCGCGCTCGACGGCGTGGGTGCGGCGGATCCGCTCCTTGGTGTACTCGACCGCCTCGAGGAACTGCTCGGTCGCCTTCTCGTACTCCTTCTTCGCGTTGACCCTGCGGTCATACCACATGCCGATCATGAACATCGGGCCCATGAACATGAACATGAGCATGCGCACGTTGTCGAAGATCAGGAACATCGTGAGGCCCATGATGAACGGGATCACCATCATGATCCAGGGCAGCGGGCGGGGCTTGGGCGGCTCGGGCGGCGTAGGTGCCTTGATCTCGTGCTCGCCGAACCGGGTCACGACCCGCGGCGACCGGTTGAACTCGACGGCCGGGCTGGTCGGGGCGATGCTGGTGGTCCGGTGCAGCGCAATGACGGAGACGACGTCGTTCCCGATGGTGATCATGTCGGAACTGGTCACCGTCGCCCGGGTGACCGCCTGGCCGCCCATGACGAGGCCGTTGGCGGAGTCGAGGTCGTGGACCTCGATCGACTCGCCGACCACGATGCGCGCGTGCCGCTTGGACACCTGCTTGTCGGAGAGCCGGATGTCCATGTCGCGGCCGCGGCCGATGTAGGACGTCCCGACGGGGAGCGGGAACTCCCGTCCGGCGTCGGGCCCTTCGATCACGCGGAGCGTGGCGACGGCGGCGCCGCGGTCCGCGCCGGGGACCATGAACTGGTCGGAGACCCGGACGATCTCGACGGTCGAGCCGGAGCGCAGGCCGGCCTGCGTGAGGTCGCTGTCGGGGCGGAGCACGCGGCTGTCGGCGCCGCTGCCCCCGGACTCGCCGCGGACCTGGAGGGTCAGGTTCTCGGGTGCGGTGGCGCCGTTGCGCGTCGGGTCGGCCGAGAACAGGGTCTCGGCGACGTCCCGCACGGTGGCCGTCGCGTCGGCCGTGACCGCCACGTTCGCGGAGGTCTGGTCGGGGCGGTTGAGTGTCAGCTTGATCCGCACGTCAGGCGTCGTCCTTCAGGTCGAGCAGGGGTAGGTCGTCGGCGGTCACCAGGCGTGAGGCGACCGCGTACTCGACGAGACGCGCCCTGCGGTTGGTGGCCTGGGATCCGGAGTCACCACGCAGGCCCTTGACCCCGATCCGGTCGAGCTTCTCGCACACGTTGTCGAGCTTGCGGTTGAACCGCGTGCTCGCCCAGCCGAGCCGCCGGGCCGCGGCCGCGGAGCTGGGGATCTCGCTCAGCCCGCTGCCCTCGCGGCGCAGCATCGGCTCGGCGAGCGCGACGATGAGCTGGCGCTGGCTCGTGGTGAACCGGATGGCGCCGATGGTCGTGGCGCCGGTGCCCGCGTCGTCGTCGGACGAGATCTCGTGGTACGGCGCGTCCTCGAGGTGCAGGCCGAGCTCGTAGGTGGTGGGGCCGGCCGTGAACACCACCGAGGTGCTCGGGAAGACGATGGGCAGCCGGTTGCCCGGAGGCAGCCAGGACTGCACCCCGCCTCCGGCGTCGCACACCGTGGCCGCGATCAGCGAGCCGACGTTCGACAGCCACCAGATCCCGTCCTCGTGCGTCACGCGCAGGAAGCGGCGGTGCAGGTACGGGTTGTCGTCGACGGTGAGGTCACCCTCGCGGCCGATGTCGAAGCTGTCGCTGTCGCCGTCCGGCCGGAACCACTCCCCGCAGAACTCGATCGACAGCGTGCTCATCCATCCGCCCCTTCGGCGGCTACGCAGGCGCGCTCGGGGTTGGACTGGTTGTTGTCACGCTGAGTCACGACCTCGACACACGTGGCGCCGGCCTCGCGCGGCACGGTGACCGTGGTCTCGTTGCCCAGGGACTCGAAAAGGACGATCTCCTCGGTCAGGCTGTCCACCCGGTACCCGAACCCGTCGCCCTCCTCGAAGGACTCCGGGGGCTCCCAGGTCACGACGACCTGGTCGCCGTCGGCCTCGGCCGTGACCTGGAGCGGGGGTGCCACGTGGTTGGACGCGATGTCGATCGGCCCGGCGTTCGACTCGGCGACCGTCGGATCCCCGTCGTCGTCCCGGCCCTCCCACGGCTTCAGGTTGAAGACCAGCACCGCGACCGCCACGAGCGCGACGACGCCCAGGATCGGCGCCACGAGCCGCCACGGGCTGGGCTTCGGCTCTTCCTCCTTCGGCGCGGGCGCGACGTACTCCTGGGCGCCCTGCTGCCCGGCGGGCAGCGACGTGCGCGCCACCGTCTCCTCGACGGTGCCGACGCCGGAGCGGTCGCCCGCGACGAACGGCAGGTCGGGCGCCGAGGCGCGGCTCATGGACGACGACGGCGCCCCGGTCTGCGCCGGCATCCCGGTACCCGACGCCGGCGGGCCGAAACCGCCCGCCGTCGGAGCGGCGGGCGCGAAGCCGGGAACCGAACCGGGCCCGGCCATCGGCGGCTGGGCCGGCACCTGAGCCGACGGCGCCTGCTGCCCCGGGTCGATCGAGACGACGCTGCGGAACCTGGTGCCGTCCTCCTCCGCGTCATCCTCCTCCTGGTGCATCTGGCCGGACTCGTCGAGGATGTCGATCGTCGTCATGTCGCGCGACATCTCGACCTGGACCTGCTGCAACGCCCGGGCGAACGCCAGCGCCGTCGGATAGCGCGAGGCAGGCCGCTTGCTCATGGCCGTGGCCAGCACGCGCTCCAGGGAGGGCGGCACGTCCGTGCGGCCGATCGGCGGCAGCGCGCCCGTCTCGATCCGGGCGATCAGGTCCGCCGAGCGGTTCGACCCGCCGGGAACCTCGAACGGCGTCCGGCCGGCCAGCAGCGTGTAGCACGTCGCGGCCAGGCCCCACACGTCCGTCGCGATCCCGCTGACCGGCGGGTCCTGGAACGACTCCGGCGGCGACCACGGGATGGACATGCCCTCGGCGGCCGACGCCTCGTCGACGGTCGACGCGATGCCGAAGTCGGTGAGGACCGGGTGGCCGAACTGCGTGACCAGGATGTTCGCGGGCTTGATGTCGCGGTGCAGGATGCCCAGGCGATGCGCGGTCTCCACGGCCCCGGCGATCTGGATCGTCGTGCGCATCGCCTCGGCGACGGAGAAGCGTTCGCTGCGGTAGCGCGCCCCGAGGTTCGGGCGCGAGCAGAACTCCATCGCCAGGTACGGGCGGCCGTCCCCAGCCACGGCCGCCTCGTACATCGTCACGATCGACGGGTGGTTGCCGAGCGTGGCCATGAGGTCGGCCTCGACGTCGAACGTCTCCCTCTGCGTGGCGCTCGACCACTCCTTGAGCAGCACCTTGATCGCCACCTGGCGACGCGGGCGGCGCTGCTCGTAGAGGAACACGTCCGCGAAGCCGCCCGAACCGATGACTCTCTTGAAGTCGTAACCATCGATCTGAGGCGGCGCGGAGGGCGCTCGCTTGCTGCTCACTCGGTTCCTTTCGTGTCTTCTCTTCGTCGAGTGCACCGTGCCCGTGGGCTCTGGGGCGTGAACCCCACAAGTACCGTGCGCTCAGCGCGGGATCCGGAGATTCACCAGATCCCCTCGAACTTGAGGGTGACGCCGTCGCCCAGGTCGACCACGTCGCCGTCGGCGATGATCTCCTTCTCGTTCGGGTGGAGGCGGCGCGGCGGCTGACCCGGGCGGATCAGCGTCGTGCCGTTAGTCGTGGCCATGTCCGCCACGAGGACGTGCCACTCCTCGAGCGAGATCTCCAGGTGCGAGCGGGAGATGTCCTGGTTGGGGCTCGAGACCGTCACGAGCCGCGGTATCTCCGAGGCGGACGTGGTGGACGTCCGCGGGCGGCGTCCCACGACGACCGCGCGATCGAGCTGGACGATCTGCTCCCCGCTCGCACCGGCGGCACCGCCCTGCGCCGACCCGGTCGTGACCACGAGCCGGCCCAGCGGCGGGCGCGCCGCGGTGGACGGCTCGCCGGACAGGCCCTCGCCACAGGTACGGCAGGTCGGCCGCGCCGGCGGGTTCGCATGGCCGTTCGGACAGGTGACGGCCAGGATCTGGACGCCGCCCGAGACCGGCTGGGCCTCGACGACGGGAGCGGGTGACGCCGAGCTGCCCGGGCCGCGCAGGGCGGCGAGGTCCGACTGCATCACGGTGTGGCCGTCATGGTCGTCGGGTTCCTCGGCCCCGGCCCCGGCCTCGTCCACGGCCGCGGCGCGGTGCGCGGCGGCGGGGGTCTCGCCCGGCACCGCCGGAGACGGCCCCGGAAAGCTGCCGGGAATCTCGGAGATCAGACTCGGCGCCTGCCATGGCTCGTCGGCCGGCTCCGGCGCGGCGTGCGCCCCCGGGGGCTCGGCCGCCGGCGGCAGGTCCGCCGCCGGCACGGCGGAGGCAGGTCCGGAGGCGGCCGGGCTCTCGTCGCCCTCCTCCTCGTCCTCCTCCGCGGCGCGCACGGCGGCGTCCTCGACGCTGCGCATGATCGTCTCGCCGAACAGGTGCTCGTACTCGTCGTCGCCGCCGATCTGCGTCGCCTCCGGCACCGGGCTGTCCGGCGCGGAGCTGCCCGGCGCCGGGCTGTCCGACGCCGGGCTGCCCGGCGTCGGCCCGGCCGGCGGGGCGAACGGTGTCGCGGACCCGTCGCCAGGGCTCACGGAGGGATCGGCCGGCCCGGGTCCCGGAGAGGGAGGTGGCGGCGGGACGGGCGGAGCGCTGCCGACCCCGGGGATCCTCGCGAAGACCGACGCCTCGTCCTGCTCCGGGGTGCCGGCCGGGCCGGTCTCCGGGGAGCCCGACGCCGACGAGCCGACGGGCGAGCCGCTCAGCGCGCCCTCCACGAGCACCCGGCGGACCGACGACGCCGGCACCACCGCGGACTCGACCGGCAGACCGCCGTCGGACGAGGTCACCCCGGCGGCGGCGCGGTCGGTCGGAACCCCCACCACGAACGACGTCGGCTCCTCGATGACACGCTCCGACCAAGACACGACGTCCTGACCCGTCACCTGGACCGGGCCGCCGGCCGTGGTCACGGTCACGTCCACGCCCAGGCCGCGGACGGCCACGTGCGCCGCTCCCGTGGACTGGACGGTGACCACCGCGAACGGCGGCACGGCGCGCAGACCGCCGGGCACCGACGTGAGCACGCCGAGCGCGGCGGCGACGCCGTCGGCCGCGCCGTCCAACTCGGACCAGAGCTCGGTCAGCAGGGTGGCGTCGGCCTTGTCCGGGAGGACCACCACGGTCTCTCCCCGGATCACCGCGCGGGCAGGTCCCTCGGTGTAGTGCACAGTCATCTCGGTCCCTCCGGCGTCTCGGTCATCCGCCGCTACGTGGTTGCGTGTCTTCCATCAGTCGTCTGCCCCCCGGCACCACGTCGTGGTCGCGCTCGGCGGTGACGCCGTCCGTGTCGTGGGGGACTCCCGTCACGTCCACGACCAGCACCGTCACGTTGTCGCGACCACCCGCCTCGAGGGCGGAGTCGACCAGTTCCCGGGCGGCGTTCCCCGGATCGGGGACCGCGAGCAGGATCTCGCGGATCTGCTCGTCGTCCAGCTCGGCCGTCAGGCCGTCGGAGCACACGAGGATCCGCTCGTGCGCCTCGACCGGAACATACCGGAAGTCAGCGTCCAATTCGTCCGGCCCACCGAGCGCCCGGGTGATCACGTTCCGCCGGGGATGATGGCGTGCCTCCTCGGCTGTGAGCATGCCGGCGTCGACCAGCTCCTGGACCTCCGAGTGGTCCACGCTCATCTGCTCCAGCTCTCCGTCGGAGAGCAGGTACGTGCGCGAGTCGCCGACATTGACGATGAGCCAGTACGGGGCACCGTCGACGTACGCCAGCACCGCGCCGGTGAGCGTGGTACCGGCACCGCGGCCCTTCGGGCCGGTCTCGATGGCACGGACCTCCTTCTGGGCGACGTCCACCAGCACGTCGACGAGTTCCGGCTCGATCTTCTCGGCCTCGAGCAGGAAGCTCAGGGCGCCCAGCGCGGTCGCGCTCGCGATGTCTCCGGCGTCGTGCCCGCCCATCCCGTCCGCGACCAGGAACACCCCGTTCTCGGCCAGGTAGGCGTCCTCGTTGATCTTCCGGCGCCGGCCACGGTCGGATGCGGCACCCCACATCAACGACGGCCGGTTGCCGGAGTTCACCCCTCCGCCCCAGGGTGGACGACCACGCGCCGATCCCCGAAGTGGATCGTCGACCCGACGGGGACACGCATCCGCGCCCCGGCTTCCGCGACCCGGGGCGGCAGACCCGGCACCGACACCACGGTGCCGTTCGTCGACCCCCGGTCCGTGAGCCAGAGGCCCGCCGAGTCCACCCCCAGCTCGGCGTGGTTCTTCGACACCGAGCGCGTCGGATCGGGGAGCTGCACCAGGCGCACACCGGAGCTGCCCGGAGCCTGCGGGTTACGTCCCACCAGGGTGGGGCCGTCCACAGAGACCCTCTCGCCCGACTCCAACTCCAGCTGGGCGCTCAGGACGGGCGGCGGGTCCATCGCTCCGCTCGACCCGGTCGGCAGCTGCATGACCGTCTCGTCCGGCGCCTGTTCGACGCCGGCCGTGTCCGGGCCGGGAGCCGGCGGGGCGGCGTACCGGCCCTGCGGCGCCTGGCCAGGGGCAGCACCCTGTCTCTGGCCGGGTCCGTCGATGCTGACGGCGCGGGTGGGCTGCGAGTCCCGCTGCCGCGGCTGGGAGATCGGTGGGTACCGCGACGTCTCCAGCAGCGGATGGTCCGGGATCGTGTTCGCGGCCGTGATCGGCCGCGGCGAGTTCGGCGTCGCCGGGGGCGACGGCGTGGACGCCGTCGTCGGCGGCCCTGCCTCGGGCGGGGACGACGGCGGCGCGCCGGGCAGCATCGGCCGCTGCGGCTGGTCCGGGGGCTGCTGCTGGGCCGGCCACTGCTGGGCCGACGGCTCCTGACCGGGCTGGCCGGACCGCACGGGCGGGAACGGGCCGGCGGGCACGTCCGGGCCGGCGGGCACGTCCGTGATCAGCCCGCCGCCGGAC
Organism: Myceligenerans halotolerans; assembly: GCF_054782975.1. NCBI lineage: Bacteria > Bacillati > Actinomycetota > Actinomycetes > Micrococcales > Promicromonosporaceae > Myceligenerans > Myceligenerans halotolerans. The sequence continues at coordinate 62,797 of NZ_BAAGRL010000006.1, read as the reverse complement.
GGCGGTCCGGATGCCTTGGGGAACGACCAGGGGTCCGGCTGAGCCGGTGCGGGCGAGCCGCCCGGCGTGAACGTTGCCGGAGCCTGTTGCCCGGACTGCTGCACCGGGTCGAAGGCGGGCGCCTGCCCTGTGGGCGACGCAGCCGGGTGTGTCTGACCCGCCGGCGAGCCGGGGGCCGAGGTACCCAGGGCCGGGGCGCGGCCAGGAGCGGGGGCGCTCCGGCCCGCGGCGCCCTGCCCGGAGGGACCCCGACCGGGCGCGTGGGGACGGGAGTCCGGGTCGAAGCCCTCCACCACGGGTGCGGGCTTCTTCTTGATGTCGATCACGACGGCGCCCGCCGCCTTGTCGTGCCAGCCCTGCTTGCGGCCGCTCTTGTCCCACAGCGGGCTGAGCAGCACGACCCACAGGCCGACGCCGCAGGCCAGGCTGCCGGCACCGACGACGAGCGCGCGCAGGACGACGCGCCAGAAGCCGACCGGTCGTTCCGGGTCGGCCGCCGACAGCGTGCGGATGCCGAGCGCGACGTTGCCCAGCGTCTTGCCGGAATTCCCCTCCCAGATCCACATCGACAGGCCCCAGAGGAACATGAGCGTGAGGCCGCCGGCCCAGCCCACGAGGGCCATCGTCTGCATCGTCTGCATCGTGTTCGCGTCGACCGAGTTGGCGCCCTCGGGCACCTGGGCCTCGATCGCCACGGCCATGGACAGTCCCACGATCGCGTACAGGACGCCCGCCACCGCCCCGTCGACCAGCAGCGCGACGATCCGGCGTCCGACGTGCGCGTACACGGGCCCCGGCGCGGCCGGTGCGGGACCCGGGTCGCGGACCGGGACGTACGTCCCGGTATGGAACTCGTCGTCGACCGCGGGCCCGCCGTGGTGGTACGGCAGGTCCTGGCTGCCCCGGGACGCGCCGTACCCGCCGCCCGCCATCTGCTGGACAGCGCTCTGCGGCCCGGGCTGCTGCTCGACCACGGGCCTGCCGGTACGCGGGAACTCCCGCCCGCACACACCGCAGTACTGCGTCCCCGCGGCCTGGCGCGACAGGCAGCCGCTGCACACCACGTCCGTCATCGGTTCTCCTTCGAGCCTCGCTTCACCAAGTCCTGCAGGACCCCCCGCATGCCGCGGCCTCCCGCCATGCGCGCACGAACGCTGCGCAACGACAGCGCGGCGGCGATCCTCTGCCGGGTGCCCACGGAAGAGCGTAGGCCCCCGAGGACCGTGTCCACCTCCTCCCAGAAGGAGTCGACCTCGTGCTGTGTCGGTTGTCTCCCGCTGAACACGGTGGCGTCGGCCCGATGGGCAAGCATAAGCGTCCCCTGCGCTTCATGCTTTGTCGCGATAAGTCCTGCACCCTCGCGCCGCGTCGCCGATCTCGGCACGGGCGTCCCCAGGTCGGTGACGGCATCGACCACCTCGTGCCAGCCACCGCTGAACCGGTCGGCGAGTTCCTCGGCGGTACGACGCCGCGTCCTGCGGCGCGCCTTGTGCGCGAGGATCAGCAGGATCGGAAGGAGTATCAGCGCCAGCGGGATGGCCACCGCGAGCACGATGGTCAGGAGCATCGCCCAGTCGAAGCCCTCGTTCTCGGCCTCGTCCTGCTCCTCGTCCTCCACGCTGCCGGCCTTGTTCTGCTCGGGCTCCTCCGGCGGCTCGGGCTCCTGCAGCACCGGAGGCTTGGGCCGCGGCTCCGTCCGGGGCACGGGCTGGAGCTTCGTGTCCTCGTCGGGGTTCACGTCGATCGGAACCCAGCCGTACTCCTCGAACGGCACCTCGATCCACGCGTGCACGTCCTCACCGCGCACGACCCATTCCTCGCCCGCGGCGCGGTCCGACTCCTCGTCCTCGGCGAAGCCCATGACCACCCGCGCCGGGATGCCCGTCTGCCGCGCGAGCAGCGCGAGGGCGACGGCGAACTGCTCCTCGTCGCCGACCATCTTGTCCTTCTCGAGGAGGCTGTCGATGCGCTCGGCGGCATGGCCGGGGCGCGACGGTGGCTGGCCCTCCAGGCCGCTGGAGAGGATGCCGTCCGCCTCGAGCGCGTCCCGGAGCATGAACAGCTTCTCGACGGGGTCGGTCTCCTCACCGGTGTACTGGGCGACCTTGGCGGACACGTTCCCCGGAAGCGCCCGCCGCGCGGTCTCCGGAAGCTCGACCTCCGCCATGGTCGCGCCGGCCAGGTCCTCCTCCGACGGGTACGACGTGAACAGCGTGTCGAGCTCGTAGGTGTCGCCCGGCCACACACCGGCGAGCGTCACGGCCGTCTCTGTCTCGCTGTTGTAGTAGGTGCCCCCGACCTGGTCCGCGGCGCGCGCACCCGTCCAGTCGACCCCGGTCAGGTCACCCGCCTCCGGTACCCACACATCCTGGTACGCGAGCGATGTCACCTCGACCGTCGCCGGAGTGCCCTGAGCCGCCGTGACGATCTCCTGGCCGACCCGCGTGTAGACGCCCGTCGACCCGCCCTTGCCGGCCGCGTCGTAGACGATGCCGTCGTACTCGTCGAGCGTGGCGAGGCGGACCCGGGCGTTCTCCGGGAGGCCGGTGATACTGAGGAGCTCGGTCTCCTTCTCGTCCTTGGCGTAGTACCGGAAGGAGGCGAGCGGCGTCGGAAACTCGTGCAGGTCGAACGGGGGCGTGATCTCCTCGCGCAGCACCGTTCGCGGACCGTCCGGCAGAAGCGCGGGACCCGTGAAGGCCGCGGCGACCGCGGCCACGCCGAGAATGACCGCGCCCGTGCGAACGCGGTACCAGGTCAGGCGACGGGTCGCCTCGCGGCTCTGCTCGGTGCTGATCGAGTGGGTACCGACCCGGGCGCCCATCGCACGGACGCCACCCCACAGCAGGCCGACGACGGCGATCACCAGCCCCTGCACGATCGGCAGCGCGGTTTCCAGGGTGCCGAGCAGGATGACTCCCGCGAAGCCCGCCGTGATCGGCAGCATCGCCCAGGACGCCTGCCGCACGCGGAGCGCGATCGTCCCCGCGACGAGGGCCACGAGCAGCATCATGAGGTACGGCACGACCGCGAGGTCGGGGAACGAGTACAGCGGGGAGACCGTCGTGACGAACGCCTTCCACCCCTGGATCGCGCCGATCAGCAGGTCCCGCAAGGTCGTCAGACTGGGCACGAAGCCGAGGAACGCGTCACGGGGCAGCGCGAGCACGGCGCCGAAGAGCAGGTAGCCGACGACGGCGAGGGCGGCCACCGTCACCGCCGGCCAGCGGCGCCACGCGCACAGCCAGGCGACGAACAGACCGACGACCGTGCCGCCGACCGCGGGAAGCAGGTACCCCAGCGATCCCCACACGGGGCCGAAACCGGCGATGATCGCTCCGCACATCACGGCGATGGCGCCCAGGTCGAACCAGGCGCCCTTCTTCACCGCGCGGGGGCGCGCGTCGTCGGCACGCCGTGTGGTGCCGCTTCCTCTGGTGCTCGACCCGGTCAGGCCGGAGGGCCTCCGGCCGTCGGGGTTGATCCCGCGGCGTGCTCCGCCGCGGGTGGTCTCGTCGTGGCTCATCCCTCACTCATCTTTCGCAGCGCGAGCGGCAGGTCGCCGAGCTTGCCGAGCGTCAGCACGCCGAGCTCGGCGATGGCGTGCCTGGACAGCGAGGCCCCGGGCACGCACTGGATGGCCATCACCTGCACGCCCACGGGGAGGCGCGCGGAGGCCGAGCGCAGCTCGGTCGGCGTGACCAGGCTCCCGGTGATGAAGGACATCACCGACGCGTCGTTGATCGTGGTGCCCGCGATCCGGGCCAGGTCGGCGAGTGTGCTCTTCGTCGAGGTCAGCTCGATACGCGACAGGTCGTCCAGCAGCCGCGTGCGGTGGTCCCCGCGCAGGTTGCCGGTGTCGTTCACCATCACCGTGACGCCCCGGTCCTCGCGGATCGCCTGGAGTCCCAGCGAGCCGCAGACGCTGACCGCGAGCTCGAACTCCTCCTCGCTCGCGTAGTCCGCGGCGCGCGTGCTCAGCAGCACCGCGAGGTGGGAGCGCCGTGTCTCCTCGAACTGGCGGACCATGAGCTGGCCGGTACGCGCGGTGGTCTTCCAGTGGATGTGGCGGCGGTCGTCACCGGGCACGTAGTCGCGCAGCGCGTGGAAGGACACGTCCGAGTTGGAGATGTCCTGGGTGACCCGGCCTTCGAGATCCTTGAAGAAGCCGGTGTTCGACCCCATCAGGTTCTTCACCTGGGGGTGTACGAACAGTTCCTCGGGATCGGTCCACGTCACTTCGCGACGCAGCAGCCCGAGCGGGTCGGCGCGCACCGACTTCACCGGGCCCACCACGATGACGCTGCGGCGCCGGGTCGGGATCGTGAAGATCTCCTCGTGGGAGCCCCCGCCGCGCAGGCGGGGCACCGGGAACGCCGCGGTCCCGGTCCCGACCGGCAACTCCATCACCGACGGCAGCACCGGGTGCCTCGCCTCGTTACGCACATCGAGGCGGCCGACGGCGCGGTCGCCGACGGTCACGCGCCGCTGCGCCAGGTCGAGCACCACGGTGTACCGGATCCTGCCGAGCACGAACGCGCTCGCCGCGATCAGAGTCACCGTCAGCAGCACCGCCGCGATCAGCACCTCCACCCAGGAGAGCAGGAGGCCTGCCACCCATGCCGCCACGGCCATGACCAGCACGGCCAGGCCGAAGCCGCTGAACGCCTCCGTCAGCGGGCGCAGCCATTCACGGACCGCGGACAGTCCCTGCCGGACCGCTCCCCAGAACGTCACCCAGCCGCGCCGGGTGGCACGCCGCATCTCCGCGCCACGCGCCCCGAGGCCGCCCGGGGCCTCCGTCCGCTTTCCGTACCCCGGCCGCGACGTCGCGCTGGTGGTGACCGGCGGCCGGGTCGCCGTCGCCGTCATGCGGTCACACGCTCCTGCGGAGCGGCGACATCGGACAGGATGCGGCCCAGGATGATGTCCGGCTGCGCGCCGGCGAACTCCGCCTCGGGGTCGAGCACGAAGCGGTGCGCCCACACGGGCTGGGCCAGGTCCTTCACGTCGTCGGGCAGCACGTAGTTGCGGCCGTGCGCGGCCGCCCACACCTTGGTGCAGCGCACCAGCGCGAGCGCGCCGCGGACCGAGACGCCGATACGCGCCTCGGGCGCGTTGCGGGTCTCCTCCGCGAGGCGGGAGACGTACTCCAGCACGGCGGTGTCGGTGTAGACGGTGTGCCCCAGCGCCGACATCTCCGTGACCGCCTTGGTGGTGATCAGCGGCTGCAGCGCCAGGCTCCGGTCCTTCACCGAGGAGCCCTGGAGGATCTCGACGGTGGAGGCGTGGTCCGGGTAGCCCACCGAGGTCTTCATGAGGAAGCGGTCGAGCTGCGCCTCGGGCAGGCGGTAGGTACCGGCCTGCTCGATCGGGTTCTGCGTGGCGATCACCATGAAGGGGTCACCCACCGAGTGGCCCACGCCGTCCACGGTGACCCGGCCCTCTTCCATGACCTCCAGCAACGCGGACTGCGTCTTCGGCGAGGCACGGTTGATCTCGTCGGCCAGCACGATCGACGCGAAGATCGGGCCCCGGTGGAAGTCGAACTTGCCGGTGTTCTGGTCGTAGATCGTCACGCCGGTGACGTCCGACGGCAGGAGGTCGGGCGTGAACTGGATGCGGTTGTGCGTGCCCTGGACGGACGCCGCGATCGCACGGGCCATGGCCGTCTTGCCGGTACCGGGGGCGTCCTCCAGCAGGAGGTGACCCTCGGCGAGCATGCAGGTCAGTGCCAGTCGGATGACCTGGGACTTACCCAGCACCGCCTGCCCGACGTTGCCGACCAGACGGTCGAAGGTCTGCGCGAACCAGGCCGCCTGTTCCGGGGTCATCGTACTCATGTGTTCCTGCTTTCTTGCGTCATGGGAGCGGGTATCGAGTGAGGCCGTGGCGGGTTTCTCCCCGCCCGATCTCAGACATTCCAGGTGGAGACGGTGTATCTGACTCCGTCGACATACATCGCGACCTGGGTGCCGTTGTAGCTCCTGCCCATGTAGCACGGCAGTTGCTTCGTTCCGCTGGCACCGCTGATGTCGTACTTGTTGCTGGAAGGGACGGCGGCCCAGGTCGTCGGGTGCGGCGGGTGGATGTCGTGCCACGCACGCGGCCCGCCGTTGTTCGATGTGTCGCCCGCCCAGCAGGCCACCTTGTGACTGCCCTCGAGGTTCTGCCAGTGGACGGCCCAGTACTTGCACACCTCGCTGCAGTCGGGACCGTTGCTGGACGCGGTGACCCAGACCTTGAGGTCCGCGATGTCGGCCTTCTTCGTGGCGTACGCGCCGCACCCGGCCGCATTGCAGGCACGCGCCTTGACGGTCCAGCTCTTGCCGTAGCCGCCGGTCACACTGATGTCGAACGGCCAGGACGTCTTCGTGCCACTGTCGTTGCGCGAGCCCGAGATCGACCACTCGATCTTCTGCACCGCGCGCCCGCCGTTCGAACTCGGCCCGCGCACCGTGAAGTAGCCACCGGTCGACGCCGACTTGGTCCACGAGATGCGCGGTGTGCCGGGCGTCGTGTACGGCGTGACCGCGTTGGACGGCTCTGACCAGGCCGAGCAGACGTACTCGTTGCACGCCCGGACCTGGAACGTGTAGGAGGTGCCGTTGTTCAGGCCCTTGTACGTGTACGAGGTCGTGTTCCCGACGGAGACTGCCCCCGAGCCGTTGCGCCGCACCTGGTAGTACTTCCCGGTGCCGCGCGCGTCGCCGACGTCGGTCCACCTCACGTTCGCCTGGCCGCTGGTGTTGCTCCCCAGCGAGGCCTCCGGCCGGGCCGGCCGCGGCGGCGTCCCGTACGGTGTCACCGCGCCGGACTGCGGGCTGGTCTCGCCCTTCCCCGCCTTGTTCTCGGCCGTCACCCGGAAGGTGTAGTCCTTCTTCGTGTCCAGCCCCTCGACCGTCTGGCTGGTTCCGGAGACCTCGATGGTGCGTACCGTCGAACCGGACTCCAGGACGTCCAGGTGGTACCGCTTGATCGCGTCACCGTTGTTCGCCGGAGCCGTCCACTTCACGTTGACCTGGCCGCCGAGCACGGTGTTGACGCGCGTCGCGGTCGGGGCGGCGGGACGGGCCGGCGGCCCTGCCGGGACCTCCGGCGCCGACGGATCCGACCACTCGGACGGGTCGGGAGCGTCGTTCCTCGCCTGCACCCGCACGGTGTACGACGTGCCGTTCCGCAACCCTTCCCACACCGTGCTGGTGCCAGGGAGGCACGACTTGTGGATCGGCCCGCTCGGCGGCGCCGGCGAGATCTCGAGGTTCACGCACTGGATCGGCGAGCGGTCCGAGTACTTCTCGTTCGTCCATGTCACCGTGAGCGACTCGTCACCGAACTCGAGCTTCGGCGGCGCCGGCTGATCCGGCTTCTGATCGGGACGCGCCTGCTGCGACGGCGGTGACGCCTGCGACAGGCCCACCTCGTTCTCCGCCTGCACCGTGAACGTGTAGGTCACGTCGTTGGTCAGGCCACCCACCGTGCAGGTCGTCGTCGGACAGGCCCGTTCGTCCCCCTCGGACGAGGTCACGGTGTAGCCCGTGATGGGGGCGCCGTTGTTGTTCGGCTCGTCCCAGGTCAGAACCACGGTCTCGGACCGCACCTCCTCGACGCGCGGCGCCCGGGGCGCCTCGGGCTTGCCGAGCACCGTGAGCTTGATGATGCCGTCCACCTGTCGGTCCGGATCGTCGGTGGCGTCCTGCACCGTGTACCGCACCCGCATGAGGCCCTGGAAGTTCTCGTCGGGCGTCACGACGACCTGGTCCCCGCTGTAGTCCACGGCCCCGTCGCCGGCCTCGATCCGCGGCACGCCGACAAGGTCGAGCGGGGTGTCCGGGAACGGGTTGGTGTCGTTCACGAGGACGGCCACGCTGGTCGCCACGCCCTGGTGGGCGTCGTCCACACGGTCCTCACCGGTCGCGGGAAGCGGCCGGGTCGACGCCACGACGGCGACGGTGAGTTCTCCCCGGACCGGATCGGTCTTCCCGTCGGTCACGCTGATGTCGATCGTGGAGGATGACCCCTTCGCGACCGAGGCATCGGCCCGCGCGGTCACCGTGCTGCCCTCGACCGACAACGCGAGCCCGTCGCCCCCGCTCTTGACGTCGAACGTCAGCGGGTCGTTCTCCGGGTCGTCGACGTAGGCCGCGAGGTCGACGGCGCCCTCGTCACCGGCGGGCACCTCGAGCTTCGGTGCGCCGCGGAACTCCGGCGGCTGGTTGTTCGTGGCCTTCACCTCGAGGGGAAGGGTCAGGGTCGCCTTGCGGCCGTCCGGATCGTCCGGGCCGTCGCCGTCGGTCACCTCGAAGCTGACCGACGCCGGCCCGGTGTAGTCCTCCTTGGCCGTGTACGTGATCCCCGTGAGATCGATGACCTCGACGGCTCCTTCGACACCACTGACCGTGGACTCCTCGGTGATGCGCGGCTCGCGGCCGTCCTCGACCACGACGTACTCCGCGATGTCGAGTTCCTCCGGCTCGCCGCTGTAGACAACGATCGGGTCGAGTCCGGGCTTGAGGTGAGGCGTCAGCTCGTCTCCGGGGACGCGGACGAACGCGCTGGAGGTCAGCCCGTCCATGTCGGTGACCGTGTAGGTGATGATCTGCAGGTCCGGCTGCACGTCGATGGAGAGCTTCCCGTCCTCGGACAGCGTCAGCCCGTCGGCCGGGGAGTCCAGCGTCACCACGAGGTCGGCGGCCACGCCGTCCGGGTCGACGTCGTTGGCCAGGAGATCCACGGTGACGGACTCGTTGCCCACCACGTCGGGGCGGGACAGCACGTCGTCGTGCGCGACGGGCGGCTCCAGGGGCGCGTCGTCGTCGACCTGGACCGTGATGGCGCCCTGGGCCCGCGCCTTGTAGGTGTCCTGGATCCCGTAGAAGAAGGGGTGTTCACCGTTCTGCTCCGGCGCGGTGACGACGACCTCGTCGTCCACGACGCGCGGGTCGAGGTCCTCGGCGCTCCCGAAGAGTGACTCGACCAGCCCGATCTGGTCACCGTCCGGGTCGGAGTCGTTCGCCAGCGCGTCGATCGCCACGGTACGGCCCGGGCGGACCAGCGTCGTGTCGTCCTCGGCGACGGGGCTCTGGTTCGTCATCGGGAGCGGGGCGATCCCCACCCGGACGTGGCCGACGCCCACCGCGCCCCTGCTGTCCGTCACCTGGTAGGTGAACGTGTCGGTCCCGATGGCGTCGGGGGACGCCTGGTAGTCGATGAACCCGTCGACGATCCGCGCCTGGCCCTTGGCCGGGGCACCGGAGATGTCCGACAGCATGACGTAGTCGCCATCCGGGTCCGTGCCGTCGAGCGGCACGTCCACGCGCACGGTCCCGCCCGAGAGCACGCGTGCCGTGACCTCTGGCAGTTGCGGAGCCGTGTTCTCCTCGTCACCGTTGATGTTGATCGTGATCTGCGCCGAGTCGCGCTGGCCGTTCGGGTCTGTCACCTCGTAGACCGCGTGCGCCACTCCCGCCTCGTCGCCCGCTTTGAAACGCACGACCTCCTCGGAGACGAACGCCTCGCCCTTCGCCGCGTCGGGCTCCTCGACCAGCTCCGACTCGAGCTCGACCGACAGCCCGTCGGGATGCGAGTCGTTCTTCAGGACCGGGATCGTCACGGTGTCGCCCACGTGGACGTCCACCTCGTCGGCGCCGGCCTCCGGGGGCCGGAGACGGGACGACGTCGGGATGGGCACCACCTGGACCTGGCCCTCCGCCGTAGAGCTCCCGTTCGACGCCGTATAGCCCAGCGTGACAGTGGCGCCGAGCCGCTGCCTCTCCGTGATCCGCAGGACGCTGTGGTCCAGCACTGCGACCGTCAGCCCGGAATCCTCGGGCACGTCGATCGACTGGACCACGAGCACGCCTCCTGACGGGTCGCTGTCGTTGGCGAGCACGTCCACGAGGCCCTCACCGCCCTGGGGCAGCAGCACGCGGTCGGAGACGACGACGGGCTTGCCCGCCTCGTCGGGCGGTTCGAGCACGTCCACCCGGACCAGCCCCACCGACGAGCTCGAATCGTCGGAGACCTGGTAGGTGACGTCGTACGACCCCGCCTTCTCACTGAAGAACGCGAAGTTCCCGGCGGTGTACCCAGGGGTGATCTCGACGCCCTCCGGCCCCGCCACGTTGACCAGCCGGAGCTTGTCACCGTTCGGGTCGGAGTCGTTGCGCAGGGGCCACGCCGTGACCGGCTCGCCCACCAGCGTCGTGACATGATCCTGCACCGGGATCGGGGGTTCGTCCTCCGCCACGACGTCGACGAGGACGCGGCCCTGGGCGGCTCCGCCCTCGCCGTCGGCCACCTGAACCTCCACGATCTTGCGGCCGGTGGCCCCGCCACCGTCAAGGAACTCGAGCGACCCGTCGGGCCGCGCGCGCACCTCGTCGGTCGGATCGGTGGTGGTGGCGTTCGACAGGAACAGGTCGTCGCCCTCGGGATCCTTGAAGTAGGGCAGGACGCTGACACTCTCGGTCCCCGCCTGCGCGACCTTGAGCACCGGCTCGCCGGTCTGCTCCGGAGGCTCGTTCTCCTCCATCGGGTGGACCGTGAGCTCGACGTTCGCGGTGGCAGTACCACCCTCACGACCGTCATCGACGGTGTACTCGAAACTGACGGTCCCGGTGGCGCCGGCGGGCACATCGGCCTGCAGCGCCTTGCCGTCGAGGACCTCGTGCACCGTGATCTCACGGCCCACCTCCGGATCGCCCTCGAGGGTGACGGTCATGACATCGCCGTCGGGGTCGACGTCGTTACCCAGGACGTTGAGCACCGTCGTCCGGCCGGGCCGCACCCCGATGTCGTCGTCCTTCGGTTCCGGGGGGTTGTTCGGCTGATCACGTGGCGCGACGAACTGATCCACGAGCTCCTGGACGGTCTCCTCCGAGTCCGTCTCCTCACCCTCGTCGCTCTCGTTCACCGTGAGCTCCCAGTCGTCCACCTTGCGGTAGTCCTCGGTAGGGAGCCACAGACCGCCGCCGATCACGTCATTGAGGATGATGCGCCCGCGATTGGTCCGGAACTGCAGGATCGCGTTCGGCGGGAGCCCTTCGAGAGTCTGCCGGCTGTCGTCGTCGACACCCGGGCAGTCGCGTATCACCTCGCCGCTGGACGACCAGGCACCATAGTTACATCCGCCGAGCTGAACAGGCGCGGCAGGCCTGCCCGACGCGGGCTGCTTGAGCGCGTCGCCGCCGTCGAGCGGCTGGTTCACCAGGAATCCCGTACCGGCGATCGCCACCGTCTCGACCTCCGCCGAGGGCTGCTGCAGCATCGCCTCGGCGAGCCCGTCCAGCCTGACCCTCTTGCCGTCGGGCAGGATCACGCTCTCGCCGCTCCGGTCCAGCACGACGGGCCGGTCACCGACGGCGGTGACCTGAATGTCGGCGCCGTCCTCGACGGTGAGCGACTCTTCCGTCACCTCGCCGGGCGCCCCCTGAGCACCCGTCGCGACGGAGGTGAGCGTGCCGCCCGCGGGCGAGGCGACGTACACGGTGCCGACGGTGCCGACGGTCAGCACGCCGCCGCTGCCGACCTGTGCGGTGGGCTCGAGCTCGTCCTCGTCGAACGCCAGCATGCCGTCGAACGGCAGCACCCACAGGCGCCCGTCCGCCGGGTCGTACACCGCGAAGGCCGGGCCCCCGGAGGCCACCTGGGCTCCGGACGGCATCGCGAGCGTTCCGCCGAGCTGGACGTGTGCCGGGTCTACCGGCCCCGCCTCCCCCTGACCGACGTCGTCCAGGAGCACCCTGCCGGCGCTCTGCGAGACGTCGAAGCTGGTGGAGTTCGTCGGCAGGATGCCGTCGATCGCGCCGGCCTCGAAGTTGTACCGGCCGAGCTCACCGTGGCCCGCCCTGGTCACCCAGATCCCGGAGTCGTTCAGCACGACGTCGGCAGTCGCCTCGCCGTCGTACCAGAGCGCGAGACCGAGGAGGGCACCGGAGAAGATGGTCACGACGCTCGCGGATGCGACCGCGCGCTTGTTCTCCACGAGACGTGACACCAAGGACACGAGTCTCCCCCCTCGAATGCTGGATTTGTTGTGGCTGGCGTGGCCGCGGCGGCCGCACGGCCCGCTACCGACCTGTCCGAATGATCTGAATTGATCACCCCAGATTTCCCGGAGTTCACCTTACAAGGAGCACTGACAATCGAACAGGAAACTCGCATGGGGACATGTCCCCATCGGGTTGTCGCGCCCCGCTCCGGCGACCGTCGCGTGTGGACGCCCCCGGTTCACCTCCATGTCGATGCCGCGTACCTCGTCCCATCGATCACGACGGCCACCGAGGTGCCGGGGTATCCGTAGTAGCAGTTCAGCTGGACTCCACCGGAACCACCGAAGTTGAGCGTCTGCCCGGCTCCGCCGGGGCTGGTGCTCCCGTCGACGATGTTGTGCCATCCGCTGGTGTCCGGGTTGGTACCCGACCAGCACTCGACGCGGTGACTACCGCTGGAGAAGTCGCTGTAGTTCACATAGAAGTAGGCGCACGACGCATCGGAACAGTTCGAGTTGTTCACCTTCGAGCCGGACGAGACCGTCGCCGTCGGGTTCGGAGCGGAGTCGGTGGATCCGCTGGCGGTGCGGTACGACCCGCAGCCTGCCGCGTTACAGGCGCGTGCCTTGAGCGTGTAGCTCTTGTCGTATCCCCCGTTCACGTTGACGTCGAACGGGCCCGAGGCCTTCGAGCCGGATCCGGTCTGCGAACCGCTCAGTACCCACTCGATGCGGGTGATCGCACTCCCGCCGTCCGAGCTGGGGTTCGTCACCCTGAACTTGCCGTCGGTGGCACTGAGCTTCTGCCAGGACACTCCTGGGGTACCGGGCACCGTGTACGGCTTCACCTGGTTGGACTCCGCCGACCAGTCCGAGCAAGCTCCCTGGGCGTTGCAGGCCCGCACGCTGAACCTGTAGGTGGTGCCGTTCGTCAGCCCGTTGAAGTCGATCGACGTGTTGGTCGTCTGCTTCGTCGTCGTCGCGGGGTTCGACCGCACCCGGTAGAACCCGCCCGTGCCTCGGAAGTCACCGATGCCGCTCCAGCTCACCCTCGCCTTGCCGCTCGTGTCGCCCGAGATCAGCGAGGCGTTCGGGGCGCCGGGACGGTCCGGCGTCCCGAACGGCTGGACCGCGTTCGACTGCGGGCTCGTCTCGGACGTGCCCGCCTTGTTCTCCGCCGTCACCTGGAACGTGTAGTTCTTGTCGGTGTCCAGGTTCTCCACGGTCTGGCGAGTGCCGGTCACGTCGATGGTCCTGACCTTCGACCCGCCCTGCAGCACGTCGAGGTAGTACATCGAGATCGCGTCACCGTTGTTCGGCGGCGCGGTCCACGTGACCTCGACCTGTCCACCCAGGCTGGTGTTCACGCGCGTCGCGGTCGGCGCCTCGGGCCGCTCCGGCGGGCCGGCCGGCACCTCGGGGGCCGACGGCTCCGACCATTCCGACGGGTCCGGGGCCTCGTTCTCCGCCTGCACCCGCACCGTGTACGCCGTGCCGTTCTCCAACCCCTCCCAGGTGGTGCTGGTGCCGCCCAGGCAGGTCTTCTGCGGAGCTCCGCTCGGCGGCGCGGGCGAGATCTCCAGGTTCACGCACTCGATCGCCGAACGGTCGGTGTAGGTCTTGTTCGTCCAGGTGACGTCGAGCGCCTGGTCATCGAACTCCAGCTCCGGCGGCGCGGGCTGATCCGGCTTCTCGTCCGGACGCGCCTCCTGGGACGGCGGAGACGCCTCGCCCAGGCCTACCTCGTTCTCCGCCTGCACAGTGAAGGTGTAGGTGACGTTGTTCGTCAGGCCCGAGATGGTGCAGGTGGTGGTGGGGCACTGCTGCTCGTCACCCTCCGACGAGCTCACCGTGTAGCTGTCGATGGGAGCGCCGTTGTTGTTCGGCTCGTCCCAGCTGAGCACGACGGTCTCGGAACGCACCTCCTCCACGCGCGGGGCTCGGGGCGCCTCCGGCTTGCCGAGCACCGTCAGGTTCACGACCCCATCGACGTGGCGGTCCGGATCCTGTGTGGCGTCCTGCACCGTGTACTTGACGCGCATCGCGCCGTGGAAGCCTTCGGCGGGCGTCACGACCACCGCGTCACCGCTGTACTCCGCCGTTCCGTCGCCCGTTTCGACCACCGCAGAACCGAAGAGCTCCAGCGGCGTCTCGGGGAACGGGTTGCTGTCGTTGGCCAGTACCTCGACGCGCTCGGCCACACCCTCGTGCGCACCGTCCACGACGTCCTCACCCGCCACGGCCAAGGGCCTGACCGACGCCACGACCTCGACGGTGAGTTCTCCGTGGACGGGGTCGGTCTTGCCATCGGTCACCGTGAACGGAATGGTCTGCGAGACACCCTTCGTGACCGATGCTTCCGCCTGCCCCGTCACCGTGCTGCCCTGCACCGTGGCAGCCACGCCGTCGCCGCCGCCCTGCACCTCGAACGTCAGGTCGTCGCCCTCCGGGTCCTGGACGTACGCCGCCAGGTCGACCTCGCCCTCGTCACCCGCGGGCACCTCGAGCACCGGGCTTCCCTTGATCTCCGGGGGCTGGTTGTCGGTGGACTTGACCTCGATAGGGAGCGTCAGCGTTGCCTTGCGCCCGTCGGGATCCTCCGGGCTTTCGCCGTCGGTCACCTCGAAGCTCACCGAGGCAGGGCCGATGTAGTCCTCCTCCGAGAGGTACGTCAGGCTCGTGAGATCCGTGACGTCGACCGAACCCTCGACCGCGCTCGCGGTCGACTCCTCGGTGATGCGCGGCTTCCGGCCTTCCTCGACCACGACGTGCTCGTTCAGGTCGATCTCCAGCGGCTCCCCGCTGAACGCCTCGAGCGGATCCATGCCCGGCTTGAGGTGCGGCGTCAGCGCGTCGCCCGGCACCCGCACGAACGCGCTCGACTCCAGCCCGTCCATGTCGGTGACCGTGTAGGTGATGATCTGCAGGTCCGGCGCCATCGGGATGGTGATCCTCCCGTCCTCCCCGAGGGTCGCCTCCCCCGCGTCCGCACCCAGGCTCACTTCGAGATCCGAGGCGACACCGTCGGGGTCGATGTCGTTGGCCAGCACGTCCACCGTGACGGACTCCTTGCCCACCACATCCGGGACCGAGAGGACGTCGTCGTTCGCCACCGGAGGCAGGAGCGGCGCGTCCGGGGACACCTTGACCGTGATGGCGGCCTGCGCCCGCGCCTTGTAGGTGTCCTGGATCCCGTAGTAGAAGGGGTGCTCGCCGGCCTCGCCGGGCGCGGTCACGACCACCTGGTCCTCCACGACCGCCGGTTCGAGCTCCCCGGTGCTGCCGAACAGAGACTCCACGAGGCCGATCTCGTCGCCGTCCGGGTCGGTGTCGTTCGCCAGCGCGTCGATCGCCACCGTCCGGTCCGGACGCACGAGCGTCTGGTCGTCCTGCGCGACCGGCTTCTGGTTCTTGGTGGGGAGCGGAGCGATACCCACCCGGACAGACCCGATGCCCACGGCGCCGCGAGTGTCGGTCGCCGTGTAGGTGAACGTGTCCGTTCCCACGGCGTCCGGCGACGCCTCGAAGTCGATGTAGCCGTCCGTGATCCGGGCCTGGCCCAGCATCGGTGCCCCGGAGATGTCCGACAGCATGACGTAGTCACCGTCCGGGTCGATCCCGTCGAGCGGCACGTCGATCCGCACCGTCCCGCCGGACAGGACGCGCGCGGTCACATCCGGCAGCTGCGGCGCGGCGTTGTCCTTACCGTCCCGCACGTTGATCGTGACCTGCGCGGAGCTACGCTGCTGGTTCGGGTCCGAGATCTGGTAGACGGCGTGCGCCACGCCTGGTGTGTCGCCCGCCTTGAAGCGGATCGCGTCCTTGGAGGTGAATGCCTCCCCGAGCTCCGACTCCGGCTTCTCGACCAGCTCGCCGGCGAGCTCGATCGGCAGGCCGTCCGGGTGGGAGTCGTTCTTCAGCACCGGGATGGTCACCGTGTCGCCCACGTACACGTCCACCTCGTCGGCGCCCGCCTCCGGGGGCCGCAGCCGGTCGGTCCGCTGGATCGGCACGACGTGCACCTGCCCGGTCGCCGTCGACTCCCCGTTCGACACGGTGTAGCCGATCGTCGCGGTGGCGTCGAGCCGCCGGTTCTCCGTGATCTTCAGGACCTGGTGGTTCAGCACCGCCACGGTGAGGCCGGATTCCTCGGGGACATCCACCTCCTGGACCACGAGCACGCCGCCGGCCGGGTCGGTGTCGTTGGCGAGCACGTCCACGAGGCCGTCGCCGCCCTTGGGCAGCAGCACCTGGTCGGTCACGACCACCGGCTTGCCGGCGTCGCTGGGCGGCTCGACGACGTCCACCCGGACGAGACCGGTCACGGCCTGGGGGCCGTCGCTGACCGTGTACGGGATGTCGTACGCGCCTGCCTTCTCGCTGACGAACCGGAACGTGCCCGCCGTGTGGTACGGCGTGAGCTCCGCGCCCTTGACGTCACCGATCTTCGTCAGCCGGAGCTTGTCCCCGTTCGGGTCCGAGTCGTTCTCCAGCGGACGCACCGTGACCGGCTCACCCACGAGAGTCGTGACGTGGTCCTGCACCGGGATCGGCGGCTGGTTGTCCGCGACGACGGAGACGTTGACGCGCCCGGCCGTCACGCCGGTCCCGTCGGACACCGTGGCCTCGATGACCTTGGTGCCGGTCGTCCCTCCGCCGTCGAGGAACTCGATCGTCCCGTCGGGACGGAAGCGCACGTCGTCGTCCGGGTCCTGGGTGGTCGCGCTCGACAGGAACAGGTCGTCACCGTCGGGGTCCTTGAAGTAGGGCAGCACCTTGATCTTCGCGGTGCCGCCCTGTCCGACCTTGAGCGTGGGCTCACCCGGCTGCACGGGCAGCTCGTTCTTGTCGTCCGGGCGCACGGTGAGCTTGACGTCCGCCTCGGCGGTGCCGTTCTCGCGGCCGTCGTCGACCAGGTACGTGAAGGTGATCGTGCCGGTCGCGTCCGCGGGCACGTTCGCCTGCAGCGCGGCGCCGTCGAGCACGCGGTCCACGGTGATGCCGGACCCTTCGTCCGGCCCTTCCAGCACGGACACCGTCATGACATCGCCGTCGAGGTCGACGTCGTTGCTCAGCACGTCGAGCACGGTGGTGCGGCCGGCCCGCACGCCCAGGTCGTCCGGCTCCGGCCGCGGCGGCCTGTTCGGCTTGTCGCGGTCGGCGACCGTCTGGTCGACCTGCTCGAAGACGGTCTCCTCGGAGTCCGACTCCTCGCCCTCGTCGTTCTCGTTGTCCTTGAGGTCCCAGTCGTCGACCTTGCGGTACGCCTCGGTGGGCAGCCAGAGGTTGCCGCCGATCACGTCGTTGAGGATGATCCGGCCGCGGTTCGTGCGGTACTGCAGAACGGCGCTCGTCGGGAGGCCCTCGAGCGTCTGCCGGTCGTCGGAGTCCGTTCCCGCGCAGTCACGGATCACGTCGCCGCTCTGGGACCACGCCCCGTAGGTGCACTCGCCGATCTGGACGGGAGCGGCGGGGCTGCCCGACGCGGGCTGCGTGAGTGCGTCGCTGCCGTCGAGCGGCTGGCTGATCAGCGAGCCGGTCGTGGCCACGGCCACCGTGTCGGACTCGCCCGACGGCTGCTGCAGCTGAGCTTCGGCGAACCCCTCGACACGGATTCGCTCTCCGCCCGGAATGATCAGGGTCTCGGCGGTGCGGTCCAGCACCACCGGCCGGTCGCCGACCGCGGACACCTGCAGGTCCGCCTGCTCCTGGACGCTGATGCGCTCGGTCTCGATCTCTCCCGGCACGCCGCGGCTGCTCGTCGGCACGATGACCAGCTCGCCGCCCTCGCGCGCCGAGGCGACGTAGACGGTGCCGTCGGTACCGACGGCCAGGACGCCGCTCCGGCCGATCTCCGTCGTGGGCTCGAGCTCCTCCTCGTCGAACGCTCGCGCCCCGTCGAAGGGGAGCACCCAGAGCCGGCCAGACTCGCCGTCGTACACGGCGGAGGCGGCGCCTCCCGAGGCGACCTGGGCCCCGGCGGGCAGCTTGAGGCTGCCGTCGAACGCGAGATGGGCGGGATCGACCGGGCTGGCCTCGGAGTTGCCCTCGTTGTCCAGAAGGACGCGGCCGCCGTCCTGCGACACGTCGAAGTTCGTCGCGTTCGTCATCATGATGCCGTCGATCGCGCCGGCCTCGAAGTTGTACCGGCCGAGCTCACCGTGACTCGCCCTGGTCACCCAGATCCCGGAGTCGTTCAGCACGACGTCGGCAGTCGCCTCGCCGTCGTACCAGAGCGCGAGACCGAGGAGGGCACCGGAGAAGATGGTGACGACACTGGCTGACGCGACCGCGCGCTTGTTCTCCATGAGGCGTGACACCAAGGACACGAGTCTCCTCCTGTTGCAGAGTGGTGGTGGCCGACGCGGGACGTGGGCTGCCGCTCGCCGCGCCCCACCGACCTGTCCGAATAATCTGGTTGATCCACCCAGATTCCGGGTTCACCTTACAAGGAAGCACTGACAACCGAACAGAAAACGCGCATGGGGAGATCTCCCCGTCCGCAGGATCTGCGCGCTTTCGCGGACCTCGCGGGCAACCGTCAGCCGCCGATTCGGCCCTGGCCAAAACGTGACCCGGAGCGCGACCCGGCAACGTCCTCGTGCGGGCGAGGCCCGGGCGGCCCCGCTTCTGTCCGGGTGCGGGGCCGTCGCCGTGGACCGGCGCGGTCAGGCCGGTATCGCCAGACCGACCGCCAGGGCGACGACGCCGAGCAGCGGAAGCGCGCCCTGCTTGGCCGCGGCCTGCGCCATGGACGGGTTGGAGACCAGCAGCACCAGCGCCGCCGCCACCATCGACCCGGCGCCGACGAACACGAGCGTCGCCCCGACCGTCGTCGTGCCCACGGCCATCAGCACGATGCCGAGCGCTACCTCGACCGCGAGGAACAGGTTGTAGAAGCCCTGGTTGAAGGCCAGTGGCTGGGTCACCTGCGCCGCCTCCTCGGAGCTGATGCCGAACGTCGCCCGTGCGCGGCGGCTCCGCCACGCGACCGACTCCAGGTAGAAGATGTAGACGTGCACGAGGGCGGCGACGCCCGCGAGGACAAGCCCGGTGATGATCATGCCCCGAACGCTATCCGACCAGCGACTACACCGTACGGTTGGCCACCAGCGGAACCGCGAGGTCGCGGGGCGCAATCCGGCCAGACTTGCGTGCGTACCACTGCCCTTCGCGCATCTCCGTGAGCATGGCGACGGCATCGTCCGGAGTCATCTGGAGAGCACGATCCACCTCGGCGTCATACCGGAATCGACTGCCACAGTTTTACAGTAGATTCCAGTGGCGGCTGCGTGAAGGCACCCGTACCGGAATCGACTGCCACAGTTCTACAGTAAGTTCCAGTAGCCGCGAGAGCACCAGCCGTCACACCGCACGGTTGGCTACCGCCGCGGCGAACTCCGTCAGGGCGTCCTTGACCGGGCCCTCCGGGAGCGGGGCCAGCTCGTCGGCGGCCTCCTGCGCCCAGGTGCGCGCCAGCCGGCGCGTCTCCGCGAGGACCTCGTGGTCGCGCAGCCGCCGCACGACGTCGGCCAGTGCCTCGTCGGAGGACAGGTCGCCCTCCAGGTCGGCGAGCAGAGCGGCGTCGGCAGCCGTGGTGGCGGGTCCCCCGGCCGGGCCGCCACCCGAAGTGGTCTCGTCCGCCGGGCCGGTGGTCCCCGGTGGCGACCGGACGGCCCGGCGGGCGACGCCGTCCCCGCCGCCGGCGTCCACGACACGTTTGCGCAGCAGCAACGCCGGCATCGTCGGCACGTGTTCGCGCAGGTCGGTGCCGGGGGTCTTGCCGGAGACCGAACCGTCGGAGGCGACGTCGAGCACGTCGTCGGCGAGCTGGAAGGCGACGCCGACCTTCTCGCCGTAGGCGGCCACGGCCTCGACCTGGTCGGCGGGGGCGCCGCCGAACATCGCGCCCAGCCGGGCCGACGTCGCCAGCAGGCTCGCCGTCTTGTCGCTCAGCACCTGCAGGTAGTGCGCGACGGCGTCCTCGTCCTTGTCCGGCCCCGTGGTCTCGTGCAGCTGGCCGAGACACATCCGCTCGAACGTCCGCGACTGGATGATCACCGCCTCGGGCCCCAGCTCCGCGACCCGCTGCGACGCGCGCGCGAACAGCATGTCGCCCACGAGGATCGCCACGGAGTTCCCCCACACCGAGTGCACGGACGGCGCGCCCCGCCGGACGGGGGCGGAGTCCATGACGTCGTCGTGGTACAGGGACGCGACCTGCGTGAGCTCGACGACGATCGCGGCGTCGACCAGCTCCGAACGTGTCCCGTCGCCGAGCTCGCCGCACAGGAGTGTGAGCAGCGGGCGGAACCGCTTGCCACCCGCGTCGACGAGGTGCCGGGCGACGTCGTCGGCCAGCGCGTCGGCCTGGGCGACGGCGGCCTCGAGGGCCTGGTCCACCTCCGTGAGCCGGTCGGCGAGCCGGTGTGCCAGTTCGGTGTCCTGCACGGGGAAGCCCAGCGCCACGGCGGGGTCGGTCAGGGCCGCCGCCGTGGCGTCGGTCTCGTGGGGTGCAGAAGTCACGAGACGAACCTACTTCGTACCGGCCGGGTTCGGTGAACCGGCCCGCCCCACGACGAAGTGGAGTCGCCCACACGGCGCATCACGGGACGTACCGGGTGGCCTGTTCGGCGAGGTCGAGGAGCGGCGACGGGAAGAGGCCCAGCAGGAGCGTGGCCGCTGCGCACAGGGCGATGGCGACGGCGGCGGGTCCCCGCGAGCCGACGACGACGGCGTCGGTGGCGGCGGTCTCGGCCGCCTCCTCGTGCTCCTCCCCGAAGACGGTCACGACGGCGATCCCGCCTCCCGAGGTCGTGGCCTCTACCTCGCCGCTCGGCCGGGGGCCATCGGTCGGGGACGACGCCTTGCCGCTCGCGACGCCGGTCGCCTCGGCTGGGGCAGCAACCTCGCCACGACCGCGGCCGACGCCGCCCGCCGGGGTCGTGACCACCGTGCCCGTGTCACCGACCCGCTCGGCCGCTGCTTCGGCCGCCGCGTCCTCGTTGCTCGGGGTCATCACCATGATGACGATGACGCGGACGTAGAAGGCCACCGCGACCACGGAGGCGAGCACGCCCACGACCGCGAGCCACCAGTAGCCCGCGGCGACGGCGGCCGAGAACACCCCGAACTTCGCCACGAACCCGGCCGTCAGCGGGATGCCCGCCATCGACAGCAGGAACAGCGCGAACGCGGCGGTCAGCCACGGGGCCCGGCGACCCAGGCCGCGCCAGGCGGCCAGGTCGGTGGCCTCCCCGAGGACGACGCCGTCGGCGGACCGCTCCCGAACGAGCGTGACGA
The DNA here is from genome assembly GCF_054782975.1 of Myceligenerans halotolerans. Lineage (NCBI taxonomy): Bacteria > Bacillati > Actinomycetota > Actinomycetes > Micrococcales > Promicromonosporaceae > Myceligenerans > Myceligenerans halotolerans. The sequence goes on along the minus strand of NZ_BAAGRL010000006.1, from coordinate 41,502 downwards.
CGCCGAACGCGCCGACGGTCGCGACACCGTAGGCCACGAGGTAGAACAGGATGCCCTGGATGACCTCGCCCGCGAAGACGTTGCCCTCGGCCGTCCGCCTGATGGAGATGATCGCGCCGCCGTCCACCAGTGTCGCGAAGCCGACCGCACCGGTCACGAGGAACCCTGCGTGCGCGATCGACGAGTACGCGAGCAGGCGCTTCACGTCGGTCTGCACGGCGCCCACCACGGTGCCGACCGCCATGGTGAGCACGGCGATGACGACCACCGCGAGCTGGAGCTGCTCCAGCACCTCGGGCGGCATGCCCGCGCCGGCCTTCCACAGCACCTGCACCAGCGCCACGACGGCGGCGGCCTTGGTGGCGGCGGCCATGAAGCCGGTGATCGGGGTGGGCGCGCCGGTGTACACGTCGGGGGTCCAGGCGTGGAACGGAACGGCCCCGACCTTGAACAGCAGGCCCACGACCACGAGCACGACGCCGGCCAGGTAGAGCGTGGTCATGCCCTCGGGCAGGCCGCCGGTCTGCGCGACCTGCTGAGCCGCGGTGGAGATGTCGACGAGCCGCACGCCCACGAAATGCTCGCCCGGCGGAAGAGGCACGCCGCTCTCCCGCATGATCCGGATCACCGTCCCGCCGAACCCGTAGATCAGCGCCACGCCGAAGATGAACAGCGCGGAGGCGAACGCGCCCAGCAGGAAGTACTTCGCCGCGGCCTCCTGCGACAGGAGCCGGCGCCGGCGCGCCGTCGCGCACAGCACGTACAGCGGGAGCGACAGCACCTCGAGCGCGATGAACATGACGATGAGGTCGTCGGTCGAGGCGAACAGCATCATGCCGCCGGCCGCGAAGAGCAGCAGCGGGAAGATCTCGGTCTGCCGCAGGCCCGCCTCGCGGGCCAGGTCCTCGTAGTGCGTGCCCGGCACCGCGGCGGCGGTGGGGGCGAAGGCGTCCTCACCGGTCGAGGTGCGGTCGGCCACCACGAGCACGCCCAGGAACGCGAGGATCACGATGATGCCCTGGGCCCCGAGCGCGAACGGGGTGAGGAACAGCGTGCCGCCCAGCACCTCCGGGTCGAGCGTCGCCTCCTCCCCGAGGCCCGCGGACAGGGACTGCTGCAGCATCCCCCACAGGACACCGACGGCGACCAGCGCGCCGGCGAGGGCCACGAGGGTGAGCACGATCTGGGTCATGCGGCGGGCACGGTCCGGCACGAACGCCTCGACCAGCACGCCGACCACGCCGGTGCCCAGCACGATCAGGAGCGGCGCCAGCGCCGCCCACTCGATCTCGGGAGCCGCGAACGCGGAGATTTCAGGCATCACTCGTTCCCTTCCGTGGCACCGCCGGTGTCGTCCGCACCCGCCGCGCCGTCGTCGGCCACGCCGTCGTCCACGGTCCCGACGACGGCGACCGCCTCGGTCGCCGGCGCGTCGACGTAGTTCAGCGCGAGCTGCGGCACGAGGCCGAGCACGAGCAGGCCGACGACGAGCGGGGCGGCGACGAGCCGCTCGCGGCGGCCGATGTCGGGCATCCGGTCCAGCCCTGCGGCGACGTCGCCGGTGAACATCTTCTGGTAGGTGAGCAGGATGTACACCGCGGCGAGCACAACCCCGGGCACGGCCGCCAGCGTCCACCCGGGAGCGTCGCCGTAGGCCCCGACGAGCACCATGATCTCCGAGGCGAACGTCGACAGGCCCGGCAGCGACAGCGTCGCGAGCCCCGCCACGAGGAACGTCCCGGCGAGCACCGGCGTGACGGTGCGCAGACCGCTGTAGTCGGTGATGACCTGCGACCTGGTGGGGTGCCGCGCGATGAGGAACCCGGCGGTGAGGAACAGGGCGCCGGTCGCCAGGCCGTGGTTGAGCATCATGAACGCCGACCCGGCCGTGCCGAGCTCGGTGAACGTGAAGATGCCCAGGATGATGAAGCCGAAGTGGCTCACCGAGGTCCAGCCCACCAGCCGCAGCAGGTCGGTCTGCCCGATCGCCGCGATCGCGCCGTAGAGCACCGACACCACCGCGAGCCCGATCACCAGCGGGGCGGCCCAGCGGGACGCCTCGGGGAAGAGCGGCAGGCAGAGGGTCAGCATCCCGAAGGTGCCGATCTTGTCCAGCACGCAGATCAGCAGGGTGGAGGTGCCGGGTGTGGCGTTGCCGGCGACGTCGGGCAGCCAGGTGTGCACCGGCACCATCGGCGCCTTGATCGCGAAGGCGATGAAGAACCCGGCGAACATCAGCCTGCCCGCGACCGGATCGAGCTCGAGCCCCGTGAGGTTCGCGGTGAGGAAGGCGTCCTCGGGCCGCAGGCCCGTCTCCGGATCCACCGGCACCTGGAAGTACAGGGCGATGACCGCGGCCAGCATGATGAGCCCGCCCGCGAGGGAGAACATCAGGAACTTCACGGCGGCCCGGCGGCGTGCCGGGCCCTGTCCGAAACCGCCGATGAGGAAGTACGCCGGGATGAGCACCGCCTCGAACAGCACGTAGAAGAGGAACACGTCGCGGGCCGCGAAGACCGCGACCATGAGGGCCTCGAGGATCAGCACGAGCGCCAGGTACCGGCGCAGGTGCAGCCCGTTGTCGCCCTGCTCGCGCCAGGCGGCGGCCAGCACGAGCGGCACGAGCACCACCGCGAGCGCGATGAGCAGGAGGCTCACGCCGTCGACCCCGAGCGCGTACGACGCGCCGATCTGCGGGATCCAGGCGTAGGTCTCGGAGAGCTGGTGCTCGGCGGCGGTCGCGGTGTCGAACTCGACGAACGCGCCGATCAGCAGCAGCACCTCGACGAGTGCGGCGCCGAGCGCCGTCGTCTTGGCCAGGCTCGCGCCGCCGGCGCTGCCGCGCCGTGTCCGCACGAGCCCGGGCAGCCACACGGCCACGGCGGCGACCAGCGGGAACACGACGAGCGTGGTCAGCCAGGGAAAGGTCATCTCGATGTCTCCTTACGCTCCGGCCGGCTGCCCGAGGGTCGCGACGAGCACGATCACCACGCCGATGATCAGCACGCCGGCCGCCATGGAGGCGGCGTACGCGCGCACGTACCCGGTCTGCGCGGTGCGCAGCCAGGCGCCGAGGGCCGCGACGCCGCCGGCGAGCACGCCCCAGCCGCGTGCGATCACGCCGGTGTCGGCGGTGACGAGGACGGCCGTGACCCCCTGGCCGGGCTTCATGACGAGGCCTTCGTTGACCGCGTCCTGGTAGAGGTCGCGGCGTGCGGCGCGGGTCAGGACGGATCCGCGGGGTGCCTCGGCCGGCACGTCGCGGCGGTACATGGCGTACCCGATCAGCGCCCCGAGGACGACGACGGCGATGGTGGCGCCCATCAGCACCGGGACAGGGAGCACCGGCTCGTGATGCTCGGCGTGCCCGACGCTGGGCTCCAGCCAGGTGCTGAAGATGTTGCCGAACGCGAGCAGCCCGCCCAGCGCGATCGAGCCGACCGCGAGGATCACCTGCGGCCACACCATGAGCGCCGGGGACTCGTGCGGGTGGTACTCGGGCTCGGTCCAGCGCGGCCGGCCCCAGAACGTCATCGTCATGAGTCGGGTCATGTAGAACGCGGTGATGCCGGCGCCGATCAGCGCGGCCCCGCCGAACACCCAGGGCTGCCAGCCCTCACCGACGAACGCCTCCTCGATGATCTTGTCCTTGCTCCAGAACCCGGAGAACGGCGGGATGCCGAGGATCGCGAGCCAGCCGAACGTCATCGACCAGGCGGTGAGCGGCATGACGCGGCTCAGCGCGCCGAAGCCACGCATATCCACCTCGTCCTTCATGCCGTGCATCACCGAGCCGGCGCCGAGGAACAGCCCCGCCTTGAAGAAGCCGTGCGTGAGCAGGTGGAAGATCGCGAACGTGGCGCCGACCGGGCCGAGCCCGGCCGCCAGCATCATGTAGCCGATCTGCGACATCGTGGAGGCGGCCAGCGCCTTCTTGATGTCGTCCTTGGCGCAGCCGACGATCGCCCCGAAGATCAGGGTCACGACCCCGACGATCACCACGACGAGCTGCGCGGTGGGCGCGGCGTCGAGGATCGGCCCGGAGCGCACCAGCAGGTAGACGCCCGCGGTGACCATGGTGGCGGCGTGGATGAGGGCGGAGACCGGCGTCGGACCCGCCATCGCGTCGCCGAGCCAGGCCTGCAGCGGGAACTGCGCGGACTTCCCGCAGGCGGCCAGCAGCAGCGCGAGGCCGACGGCGGTGGCGGCGCCCTGGTCGAGCGTGCCCGCCCCCGCGACCGCGGCGATGCCCTCGCCCGCGGCCCCGCTGCCGAACAGCGTGCCGAAGTCGAGCGCGCCGGTGTGCGCGAACAGGAGCGCCATGGCGACGATGAGCCCCATGTCGCCCACGCGGTTCATCACGAACGCCTTCTTCGCGGCGACCGCGTTGGGCCGCTTGTGGTCCCAGAACCCGATGAGCAGGTACGACGCCAGGCCCACACCCTCCCAGCCGACGAACAGCACCAGGTAGGAGTCGGCCAGCACCAGCACGAGCATCGCCGCGATGAACAGGTTCAGGTAGCCGAAGAACCGGCGCCGGTGCGCGTCGTGCGCCATGTACTCCACGGAGTAGAAGTGGATGAGCGTGCCCACGAAGGTCACCAGCATGACGAACGTCATCGACAGCGGGTCGAGCCGCAGCCCGAGGTCCACGTCCAGGCCGCCCGCGGCCATCCACGTCCACAGGTGGTGGTCCACGACCCGCTCGGCCGGCTCCGCGCCGATCATCCGGAACAGCAGCCAGCCACCCAGCAGCGCCGAGGCACTGGAGGCGAGCACGCCGACCCAGTGGCCCCACTTGTCCAGCGCGCGACCGCCCAGCAACAGGATCGCCGCCCCGATCATGGGGAAGCCCACCAGCCAGGGGGCGTACCCGATCACGTCGTTCACTTTCCCAGTCCCCCCTCAGCCCTTGAGCAGGTTGACGTCGTCGACCGAGGCCGAGCGGCGGGTGCGGAAGATCGTCACGATGATCGCCAGGCCCACCACGACCTCGGCGGCGGCCACGACCATGACGAAGAACGCGAGGACCTGTCCCGTGAGATCGCCGTGGATCCTGGCGAACGTCACGAAGGCGAGGTTGGTCGCGTTGAGCATGAGCTCCACGCCCATGAAGACCACGATGGCGTTACGGCGCAGCAGCACCGTAGTCGCGCCGATCGCGAAGAGGATGCACGCCAGGACGACGTAGTTGGTGATGTCCATCAGGAGTCCTCCCCGCCGTCGGTGCTCGTCGCCGGAGCCGTCGAGACCTGACCCGCAGGCCCGGTCTCCACCAGCGACGCCGGAGCCGCCTTCTCCTGCCCGCGGATGCGCAGCACCCGCGAGACCGACTGCTCCAGCGGACGCCCGTCCGGACCGAGCGCCGGCGTGTCCATCGCGTTGGACTGCGCGTACACGCCCGGCGCGGGCAGCGGCGTCAGCACCGTGCCGTCCGGGAGTGCCTTGATCCGCTGCTCCGCGACGTACCGCTGCGTCCGCTTCGGCTCGAGCCGCCGCCGGTGGGTCAGGACCAGCGCGCCCATCGCAGCGGTCACCAGCAGCACACCGACCGCCTCCATCGCGAGCACGTAGTCGCCGAACAGGACGCGTGCCAGCCCGACGGGGTTGGCCACCTGATCCTCGGTCAGCGGCGTCCCGGCCCCGAACGTGGCCTGGGAGACCACGCCGACCAGCACGATCGCCAGCCCCAGCCCGAGCAGCAGCCCGATCCAGCGCTGACCGCGGATCGTCTCGGTGAGCGAGTCGGACGCATCGACGCCGACCAGCATCAGCACGAACAGGAAGAGCATCATCACGGCGCCCGTGTACACGACCACCTGGACCACGCCCAGGAACGGCGCCTCGGAAGCGATGTACATGATCGCGAGGCTCACCATGACGAACACGATGCACAGCGCCGCATGCACGGCACGCCGGACGAACAACAGCCCGAGCGCGGCGAGCACCATGAGGGGCGCGAGCACCCAGAAGAGGAACGCCTCACCACCGGAGGTCGTCATCCCGGCCAGGTCGGGGGTCATCGCGCCCCCTCGGTCCTGTGCCCGACGGCGGTCGTGGTGCCGCCGGTCCCGGACGGTTCGGTCAGGTCCACGACCGGCGCCCGCACCGAGCCGACGGCGGCCGCGCCGGCGGCCTTCTCCGCCTCGCCCGGCCCGGCGTCCGGCCGCAACTCGTGCTGCCGGGACGTGGGAGCGGGCTGCTTCCCCGTGGCCACGGCCTCGGCACCCGCCAGGGTCTCGTCGTCGGGACGGCGCTCGCGGACCCAGTCGACCTGGGCCTGCGTCGCGCCCAGCACGTCGCCCCGGTAGTAGTCGGTGTCGGTGGTGCCCTCGGCCATGGGGTGCGGGGCGGCGAGCATGCCCTCGCTGATCGGGGCCAGCAGGTCCTGCTTCTCGTAGATCATGCCCTCGCGCGTGTTCCCGGCGAGCTCGTAGTCGTTCGACATCGTCAGGGCACGCGTGGGACAGGCCTCGATGCACAGCCCGCAGAAGATGCAGCGCAGGTAGTTGATCTGGTAGACGCTCCCGTACCGCTCCCCGGGGCTCATGTGCGCCCCGGCGGGCGAGTCGGCATCGAGCGTGCCGGGTGCGGCGTCGGCGTTCTCCAGCAGGTCCGCGTTGGACGCGCCCTCCACGTAGATCGCGTCGGCCGGGCACGCCCAGGCGCACAGCTCGCAGCCGATGCACTTCTCCAGCCCGTCGGCGTACCGGTTGAGCTGGTGTCGGCCGTGGTAGCGACCCTGGGGCGCGACCTTCTTGCGCGGGTAGTCCTCGGTCACCGTGGGCTTGAACATCGAGGCGAACGTGACCCCGAAGCCCGCGACGGGCGCGAGGAACTCTCCCAGGCCCTTCGCCTGGGGACGTAGCGGCTGGTAGCCGGTCTCGTCGTGCATGTCACTGGTCACTGCCGGCGACCTCCTTTCCGAACCGCTCGGAGGCGGGAAGCTTCTGCCCGGGCAGCGGGGGCACCGGGTAGCCGCCGGCGAAGGCGTCGATGGTCTCGGGCTCGTCCGGTTCCCGCGGCCGGCGCTTCTCCGGCCAGAAGAGCATCGGGAGCAGGACGAGCACGATCACGCCGGCGGCGAGGTAGAAGAACGTCGAGCGCGGCAGCTCGGCGATGGTGAGCGCCCACTGCACGCCGCCCAGCACCACCACCCAGCCGAGGGCGACGGGGATGAGCACCTTCCACCCGAACACCATGAACTGGTCGTAGCGCAGGCGCAGCAGCGTGCCGCGCACCCACACGAAGAAGAACATCACGGCCCAGACCTTGATGAGGAACCAGACGATCGGCAGCCAGCCCGTGTTCAGCGCGTCGCCCAGGAACCCGTCCGGCACCGGCGCGCGCCAGCCGCCGAAGAAGAGCGTCACGGCGACGGCCGAGACGTTGAGCATGTTGATGTACTCCGCCAGGAAGAACCAGGCGAACTTCATCGACGAGTACTCGGTCATGTAGCCGGACACGAGCTCGCCCTCGGCCTCGGGCAGGTCGAACGGCAGCCGGTTGGTCTCGCCCACCATCGAGATGATGTAGACGACGAACGCCGGGGCCAGCGGGATGAACCACCAGACCTGCGCCTGGCTGTTCACGATCTGCGACGTCGACATCGACCCCGCCATGATGAACACGCTGACCAGGCTCAGCCCCATGGCGAGCTCGTAGCTGATCACCTGCGCCGTGGAGCGCACCGAGCCGAGCAGCGGGTACGTCGAACCAGACGCCCACCCGCCGAGCACGATGCCGTACACGCCGACGCTCGCGGCGGCGAGGATGTACAACACCGCCACCGGGAAGTCGGTGAGCTGCGCCGGCGTCGAGAAGTCCGTGAACGGGATGGTCACGCTCGGCCCGAACGGGATCACCGCGAACACCAGCAGCGAGGCGGACACCGAGAGCATCGGCGCCAGCAGGTAGACCACCCGGTCCGCCCGCGTGACGTTGACGTCCTCTTTCAGCAGCAGCTTCATCGCGTCCGCCAGCGACTGGAGCAGGCCCTTCGGGCCGTGCCAGTTCGGGCCCGGACGCAGCTGCATCTTCGCCACGACCTTGCGCTCGAACCAGATCGCGAACAGCACCGACGTCAGCAGGAAGACGACGATCAGCACCGCCTTGACCACCGACGCGAGGATCGGTTCGGCCGAGAAGTCGGCGGCCACGCCGCCCTCGGCGGCCGCGAGGATCACCCCGTTCATGACTCTTCCTTCCCGAGCCGGTGGTCCGTGCCCGTTCCCGTCGACGCCTCGACGCGCCGCACGTGGACGACGTCGCCCGGCGTCGCGCCGAGCGCATCGTGCACCCGGCTGCCGACGCTCGCGAGGGCAAGCCACACGACGCCGTCGACCATGTCCGCCGTCACCGCGACCGGCAGCGTGATCGCCCCGCGGCCGGTGCTGACCTCGGCGCGACCGCCGTCGGACAGCCCGAGACCGGAGGCCGTCGCCGCCGAGACGCGGACGACCGGCCGCTTGGCCGTACCGGCGAGATGGCGCTCGCCGTCCTGGCCGCGCCCGTCGTCGAGCAGCAGGCGCCAGGACGCGAGGACGGCTGTCCCGTCCGCGCCGGACGCCGCACCGGACGCGCCGGCGCCTGGCGCTGTCGCCGTACCAGGTGAGGTACCGCCACCTGGCTCGGCCGCCGCGAACGCTCGGGCCTCGGGTCGTGGCGTCGCGGCAGCTCCGGCGACGCCTTCGGCGTGGGCCTGCGTCGGCGCGCCTCCGGCGGCACCGGCCCGCGGGCCCTTCCAGGCGCCGAGCGCCGCGACGGCGAGGTGCGCCTCGGCCGGCGTTCCGGTCCCGAGGTCGCTGCCCAGCTGGGCGGCGAGGGCGTGCAGGGCGCGGTGGTCGGGCAGCGCCGTCGAGTCGTCGAGCGCGGCGCCGAAGGACCGCACGCGGCCCTCCCAGTTCCAGTAGGAACCGGCGCGTTCCACGGGCGGCGCGACCGGCAGCACGACGTCGGCCAGGTCGGTGACCTCCGAGCGGCGCACCTCCAGCGAGACGACGAATCCGGCGGCGGCCAGCGCCGTGCGCGCGTGCCCGGGATCCGGCAGGTCCGCGAGCTCCACGCCGCCGACGAGCGCACCCGACAGGTGTCCGACGCTCAGCGCGTCGATGATGCCGGCCGTGTCGAGACCGGGGGCCGCGGGGATCCGCGAGGTGCTCCCGGACGTGACGCCGCCGGCCTCCGTCGTCGCGCCGTCGGCGTCGGCCGCCGTCGCGTCGTCCCTGGCGTCGGTGCTCAGCCCCCAGGCCTCGGCGACCTCGGAGCGGGCCGCCGGGTCCGTCACCGGACGGCCCCCCGGGAGCAGGTTCGGCAGCAGGCCGGCCTCGACGCCGCCGCGCTCGCCGGCGCGACGCGGGATCCACGCGAGCCGCGCGCCCGTGGCCTCGGCCAGGGCCAGCGCCGCGGGGTACGCACCGGGCGAGGCGGCGAGACGCTCGCCGACCAGGATGACGGCGCCGCCGGAACACAAGCCCGTCGCGGCCGCGACCAGGTCGTCGGCCGGCACCGCGCCGGTCACGGTCGTCGCGCCCGGCGCTGTCGTCGTACCTGGTGCCGTCGTCGTACCGTCCGCCGTCGCGCCGGAACCGGCCGCGTCGCGGAGCGACGTCAGGACCTCGGCCTCGGTGCCCGGGATCGCCGGGAGCAGTGTGCCCGACAGCTTGGTCAGGCCCCGCGAGGCGTAGGGCGCGACGCCGAACACCCGGGTGCCGTTGCTCGCGACGCCCTTGCGGAGCCGCAGGAAGGTGACGCCTGCCTCCTCCTCGGCCTCGAGGCCGACGAGCAGGACGGCGGGAGCCTTCTCCAGGTCGGTGAAGGTGACGCCGACACCGGTACCGGCCACCGCGTGCGCCAGGAACTCTGCCTCCTCGGCGGAGTGCACGCGGGCGCGCTGGTCGATGTCGTTCGTGCCGAGCACCTGCCGCGCGAACCGCGACCAGGCGTAGGCGTCCTCGACGGTGAGCCGGCCGCCGGGCAGCACCCCGACGCCGCCCGCGGCGCGCGCCTCGGCCAGGCCCCGGGCGGCGATCTCCAGCGCCTCCGCCCAGGAGGCCGGCCGCAGGTCACCGGGGTTGCCGTCCGCGTCGCGGTCCCGCACCAGCGGCGTCGTCAGGCGGTCCGGGGCGGACTGCCAGGTGAACGCGAACCGGTCCTTGTCGGTGATCCACTCCTCGTTGACGACCGGGTCGTCACCGGACAGGCGCCGCATCACCTGGCCGCGGCGGTGGTCGATGCGGATCGCGGACCCGCAGGAGTCGTGCTCGGCGATGCCCGGCGCGCTCACCAGGTCGAACGGCCGCGACCGGAACCGGTACGAGGAGCCGGTCAGGGCGCCTACCGGGCAGATCTGCACGGTGTTGCCGGAGAAGTAGGAGGAGAAACCCTGCCCGCTCGCGTCGGTCTCCGCACGGCCCTTCGCCGTGGCGGCGTCCGCCCCGATCACGGCGGTCTCCGCCGCGGCGGTGTCCGGGGCGCCGGTGTCCGAGGCGGACGACGACGCCGACTCCGCGCTCCCGCATCCGCCGTCGCCGCACCCGCAGCCCGGGGACTCGAAGCCCAGGATCTTCTCGTCGAAGCGGCCGATCTGCTGCTTGGCCCCGCGCATCTGGAGGGCGATGAAGGCGTCGCCCGCGATCTCGTCGCTGAACCGGGTGCACCGCTGGCAGAGCACGCAGCGCTCCCGGTCCAGCAGGATCTGCGAGCTCAGCGACACCGGCTTGGGGAACGTGCGCTTCACGTCCTCGAACCGGGAGTCGGCCCGGCCGTTGCTCATCGCCTGGTTCTGCAGGGGGCATTCGCCGCCCTTGTCGCACACCGGGCAGTCGAGCGGGTGGTTCATGAGCAGCAGCTCCATGACCCCCTGCTGCGCCTTGTCCGCGACCGGCGACGTGACCTGCGTCTTGACCACCATGCCGGGCGTGACCGTCATGGTGCACGACGTCTGCGGCTTCGGCATGGGCCGCACGTTGCCCTCGCGGTCCGGCATCGCGACCTCCACGAGGCACTGCCGGCACGCACCCGCGGGCGCGAGCAGCGGGTGGTCGCAGAACCGCGGGATCTCGATCCCGAGCTGCTCCGCCGCCCGGATGATCAGCGTGCCCTCGGGCACCTGCGCCTCGATCCCGTCGATGGTGAACGTCACCATCTTCGGCTCGGCCACCTCGCCCTCGGGCTTCGATGTGGTGACGGTCATCGGTGACCTCCCCCGCCGGCGCCGACCAGTTGCCCGGAAGCTGCGGTCGCGCCTGGCTTCGTTGTTCTCGGGGTGTACGGGAAGAGCGCCGACGCCGACGGGTCGAACGGGCAGCCGTGCCCGTCGATGTGCGCCTGGTACTCCTCGCGGAAGTGCTGGATGCTCGACGTGATCGGAGAGGTGGCGCCGTCGCCCAGCGCGCAGAACGACCTGCCGAGGATGTTGTCGCAGAGGTCGAGCAGCAGGTCGATGTCCCGGTCCTGGCCCTGCCCCTCCTCGATCCGGTGCAGCACCTGCTTGAGCCAGTAGGTGCCCTCGCGGCACGGCGTGCACTTGCCGCACGACTCGTGCGCGTAGAAGTCCGTCCACCGGCTCACCGCCCGGACCACGCACACCGTCTCGTCGAAGAGCTGCAGCGCACGCGTGCCGAGCATCGACCCTGCAGCGCCCACCGACTCGTAGTCGAGCGCCGTGTCCAGGTGCTCAGCGGTGAACAGCGGCGTCGACGACCCGCCCGGCGTCCAGAACTTCAGCGGCTTCCCGCCGCGCATCCCGCCGGCCTGGTCGAGCAGCTCACGCAGCGTGATGCCGAGCGGCGCCTCGTACTGGCCCGGTCGCGTGACGTGCCCGGACAGGGAGAACAGACCGTGACCGGTCGACTTCTCCGTCCCCATCCCGGTGAACCAGTCGACGCCGTTGGCCACGATCCCGGGCACGCTCGCGACCGTCTCCACGTTGTTCACCACGGTCGGCCGCGCGTACAGGCCCGCCACCGCGGGGAACGGCGGCTTGAGACGCGGCTGGCCGCGCAGCCCTTCGAGCGAGTCCAGCAGCGCCGTCTCCTCGCCGCAGATGTAGGCGCCCGCACCGGCGTGCACCGTGACCTCCAGGTCGAACCCGGAACCCAGGATGTCCGTGCCGATGTACCCGACCCGTCGGGCCTCGGCCACCGCCTCCAGCAGCCGCCGGTACACGTGCAGCACCTCGCCGCGCACGTAGATGAACGCGTGATTGCAGCCGATCGCGTACGACGTGATGATCACGCCCTCGATCAGGTGCTGCGGGCTGGCCATCATCAGCGGGATGTCCTTGCAGGTACCCGGCTCCGACTCGTCGGCGTTCACCACCAGGTACCGCGGGCCGCCGTCGTCCGGGGGCAGGAAGCCCCACTTCATGCCGGCGGGGAACCCCGCGCCGCCACGACCGCGCAGGCCGGAGTCCTTGACCGCCTGCACCAGGTCGCCCGGCGTCATCGTCAGGGCCTTCTTGAGCCCGGAGTACCCGCCGTGCTTCTCGTAGGTGGACAACCGCCACGACCGCGGGGCGTCCCACGTCTCCGTCAGCACCGGAAGCAACTCGGTCATCGCGCGTCCTCTCCCGGCTTCTTGTCCATGCCCACCTCGGTGTCCGCAGGCGTCACGGGCCGGCGATCGGCGCTGGAACCCGGCTCGCCGGTGAGGATCTCGCCCGGCTCGCCGGCCGGGGCGGAGGGGCCGCCGGACGGCGCCCAGCCGTGCTCACGCGCGATCCGCAGCCCGACCAGCGACGGTTCGCCCGCGCCCACGCCCTCGTGCGCCCGCCCGTCGGGGAACCCGGCCAGGACCCGGCTCATCTCCTTGAACGAGCACACGCTGTCGGCCCCACGGGTCGGCGCCACGTCCTCACCCGCCCGCAGCTGCTCCGCGACGTCGACGGCGGACTCCGGCGTCTGGTTGTCGAAGAACTCCCAGTTGACCATCATCACCGGCGCGTAGTCGCAGGCCGCGTTGCACTCGACCCGCTCCAGGGTGATCGCGCCGTCCTCGGTGGTCTCGTCGTTCCCGACGCCGAGACGCTCGCTGAGCTCGTCGAAGATCGCGTCGCCGCCCATCACCGCGCACAGCGTGTTGGTGCACACGCCGACGGTGTACTTCCCGTTCGGCTTGCGCTTGTACTGCGTGTAGAACGTCGCAACGGCGCTCACCTCGGCGGCGGTGATCCCGAGCTGCTCGGCGCAGAACAGGATCCCGTCACGGCTCACGTACCCGTCCACCGACTGCACGAGGTGCAGCATCGGCAGCAGGCCGGAGCGCGGGTCCGGGTAGCGCGCCATGATCTCGGCGGCGTCGGCACGCAAGGACGCCAGGGTCTCGGCGTCGTAGGAAGCCCTGGTCGGGGCCGGCTCGACCGTCATCGGTCCACACCTCCCAGCACGGGGTCCAGGGACGCGACGGCGACGACGACGTCGGCCACCTGGCCGCCCTCGCACATCACCGACGTGGCCTGGAGATTGTTGAACGAGGGATCGCGGAAGTGCGCGCGGTAGGGGCGCGTCCCGCCGTCGGACACGACGTGCACGCCGAGTTCGCCGCGCGGGTGCTCGACGCTCTGCCACGCCTGCCCGGCCGGTACCGGGAAACCCTCCGTGACCAGCTTGAAGTGGTGGATCAGGGCCTCCATCGAGGTGCCCATGATCTTGCGGATGTGCTCCAGCGAGTTGCCCTGCCCGTCGCTGCCGATGGCGAGCTGGGCGGGCCAGGCGATCTTCTTGTCGGCCACGATGACCGGCTCGCCCTCGCTGGCGTCGAGCCGCGACAGCGCCTGCTCGACGAGGCCCAGCGACTGGTAGCACTCCTCCAGGCGGAGCACGACCCGGTCGTAGCAGTCCGCGCTCTTCGAGACCGGCACGTCGAAGTCGTAGGTCTCGTAGCCGCAGTACGGAGCGGACTTCCGCACGTCGTACGGCAGCCCCGTGGACCGCAGCACCGGACCTGTCACGCCGAGCGCCATGCACCCGGAGAGGTTCAGGACGCCGACGTCGGTCAGGCGCGACTTGAAGATCGGGTTCGCCAGCATCAGGTCGCCCAGGTCCTTGAGATAGCCGCGGACCTTCTTCAGGGCCTCGCGCGTCTGGGCGGTGAAACCCTCCGGCACGTCCAGCGCCACGCCACCGGGCCGGATGTACGCGTGGTTCATGCGCAGCCCGGTGGCCGCCTCGAAGAGCCGCAGGATCTCCTCGCGCGCGGTGAACGCGACGGTCATCACCGTGGTGGCGCCCATCTCGTTGCCGCCCGTGCCGAGGCAGACCAGGTGGGAGGAGATCCGGTTGAGCTCCATCATCAGTACGCGGATCACCGAGGCACGCTCGGGCACGTCGTCGGTCACGCCGAGCAGCCGCTCCGTGGCCAGGCAGAACGCCGCCTCCTGGAAGAACGGCGCCACGTAGTCCATCCGGGTGCAGAACGTGGGCCCCTGCGACCAGGTGCGGAACTCCATGTTCTTCTCGATGCCGGTGTGCAGGTAGCCGATACCGGCGCGGGCCTCGGTCACCGTCTCGCCGTCGATCTCCAGCATGAGCCGGAGCACGCCGTGCGTGGACGGGTGCTGCGGGCCCATGTTGACGACGATGCGCTCCTCGCCGATGGCCTCGCGGGCGATCTCGTCCCAGTCGCCGTCGCCGTAGGCCTCGAACCCGCGGATCGTGCGGGCTGCGTCGTCGTCGATCGGCCGGGTCGCGTGCGGTTCTGCTGTCGCGGTCACGAGTAAGCCCTCCTCGTGTCGGGCGGGGGCACCGTGGCCCCCTTGTACTCGACCGGGATGCCGCCCAGCGGATAGTCCTTCCGCTGCGGGTGGCCCTCCCAGTCGTCCGGCATCTCGATGCGCGCCAGGCCGGGGTGGCCGTCGAACACGATGCCGAAGAAGTCGTACGTCTCGCGCTCGTGCCAGTCGTTGGCCGGGTACACGGACGTGGTGGACGGGACGTGCGGGTCCTCGTCGGGGGCCGCGACCTCCAGGCGCAGGCGGCGACCGTGCGTCACCGACACCAGGTGGTAGACGGCATGCAGCTCGCGGCCGGTCTCGTGCGGGTAGTGCACCCCCGAGACGCCGAGCGACAGCTCGAAGCGCAGATCCTGGTCATCACGCAGCGCCCGGCACACGGGCATCAGGTGCTCGCGGGCCACGTTCAGCGTCAGTTCCGCCTGCGGCGCCTCGGGCGAGTCGGCGCCGTGCAGGTCCACGACCACCTTCTCGATCGCCGCGTCGGGGTCGACGCCGTCCTCGCGGAGCACCTCGGTCAGCACGTCCACGACCCGGTCGAACCAGCTCCCGTACGGGCGCGACGACGCACCGGGCAACGCCACGGGCCGCACCAGGCCGCCGTACCCCGACGTATCGCCGGAGTCGTGCGCGCCGAACATGCCGTGCCGGACCTCGACAACCTCGAGGGGCGAGCCGACGCGTTCCAGATCACTCGGTTCGCCGCCGGCACCCGACCCGGGCAGGCCCGTGCCCTGCGCCGCCTTGTCCTGGATGGCCCTGCCCTGCGCCGCCTTGTCGAGCGCCGCGTCGTCCTGGGGAACCTTGTCCTTCTCCTCGCTCACCGCAGCAGCCCCTTCTGCTCGAAGGTCGGTGTCGCCTCCATGGCGGCGGCCTCGGCCGCGCGTGCCGCCTCGAGCCGATTCGCACCGAGCGGGGCGTTCTGGACCTGGTGGTGCAGCGCGAGGATCGCGTTGATCAGCATCTCCGGGCGCGGCGGACAGCCGGGCAGATAGATGTCGACCGGGATCACGTGGTCCACGCCCTGCACGATCGCGTAGTTGTTGAACATCCCGCCCGACGACGCGCACACGCCCATGGAGAGCACCCACTTGGGCTCGCTCATCTGGTCGTAGACCTGACGCACGACCGGCGCCATCTTCTGGCTGACCCGCCCTGCCACGATCATCAGGTCGGCCTGGCGCGGCGACGCACGAAAGACCTCCATGCCGAAGCGCGACAGGTCGTAGCGCGGTGCGCCCGCGGCCATCATCTCGATGGCGCAGCAGGCCAGGCCGAACGTCACCGGCCACATCGACGCCTTGCGCATGTATCCGGCGAAGTCCTCGATCGTCGTCAGGAGGAATCCCGACGGCGCTTCCTCGACACCCATGTCTCCTCCTTCTCAGTGCCCCTGGCTGACATTTCCTCGTGCTTGCTCCGGGCGGCTGTCTCGCACCTCGGCAGCCGCCCTCGCTGCGCCCTTCGTCAATGTCATACCCAGTCGAACCCGCCGCGGCGCCACTCGTAGACGAACGGGACGGTGATGAGCGCCAGGAAGGCGAACATCGCGACCAGCCCGAACGTGGCGAGGGTGGTGAAGTCGACCGCCCACGGGTAGAGGAACACCACCTCGATGTCGAAGACGATGAACGTCATCGCCACCAGGTAGTACTTGATCGGCAGGCGGCCGCCGCCCAGCGCGTTCGGCGTCGGCTCGATGCCGCACTCGTAGGCGTCGAGCTTGGCGCGGTTGTAGCGCTTCGGGCCGATGACCGCACTCGCCGCGACACCGCCCAGCGCGAGCACCGCCCCGATCCCCATGAGGATCAGGATGGGGAGATAGGGATTCATGCCGTTCCCCTCTGGAGTTCCTTCACGAGCTTGGTACCACCTTCGTCATGCCGGCGATGGTGCGGTCGATCCAGTCGCCGCCGCTCGGCTCGTAGCAGTCGGACAAGAGTTTGAGGACGAACTGCATCACGACCTTGCGCGGCAGTCCGTACTTCACGCAGGCCCGCATGACCTGCGGGTGCTCGATGAGCCGCACGAACCAGCGGCCCAGGGTGTAGTAGCCGCCCAGGTCCGCGCGCATGCGGTCGGCGTACGTGGCCAGGGCCGCCTCGCGCGCGGCGTCCGTCGACTTGTGGCGGGCCGCGGCGATCGCCTCGGCGGCGACGCGCCCGGCCTGCAGACCGTAGGCGATGCCCTCGCCGTTGAACGGGGACACCATGCCGGCGGCGTCGCCCGCGAGGAGCAGACCGTCGGCGTACAGCGGACCACGGTTGAAGCCCATCGGGAGCGCGGCGCCGCGGACCTTGCCGGTGGCCGCCTCAGGGCTGATCTCCCAGCCCTCCGGGGCGGAGTGGGTGAGCCAGGTGTCCTGGAGCGCCCGGTAGTCGATCCCGGCCCGGGACTGCCGCGCCGGCGTGCTGTGCACGCTGCCCAGGCCGACGTTCGCGGTGCCGTCGCCGAGCGGGAACACCCAGCCGTAGCCGGGCAGCAGGTCGGAGCGGCCGGGCTCGCCGGACCACAGCTCCAGGTGCGACTCCATGAACGGGTCGGTGTGCCGCGGCGTCGTGTAGTACGCGCGGACCGCGGTCCCCATGGGCCGGTCGTCACGACGCATCCGCCCGACGCCGGTCGCCAGGCGCGAGCTCACACCGTCGGTCGCGACGACGACGGGCGCTCGGAACGTTCGCTCCGGGCCGTCCGCGCGGCCGCGGCCGTCCAGCGGCTGCGCGGTGACACCGGTGATCCGGCCGCTGCGCTCGTCGGTGACGGCGCCGGTGACCTTGGTGCCGGTGAGGAGCTTGGCGCCGCTCGCCTGCGCGTGCTGGGCGAGGGTGTGGTCCAGCGCCATGCGGGCGCGGGCCATGCCGTAGCCGGGGTACGCCGTGAGGTCCGGCCAGTCGAGCTCCCAGGAGCGGCCCGTGGCGTGTACGCGGAGGCCGCGGTTGCGGATCCAGCCGTCGCGCTCGTCGGTGTCGACACCCATCCGGACCAGTTCCGAGACCGCGCGGGGGGTCAGCCCGTCGCCGCAGATCTTGTCGCGGGGGAACTCGGCCTTCTCGAGCAGGAGCACGTCGAGACCTGCGGACGCGCACCAATGCGCGGTGGACGAGCCGGCCGGGCCGGCGCCCACCACGATGACATCAGCGTCGTTGTCACGATGCTTCACGTGCTCACCCCCGATTGTGAACTCGCTGCTGGGTGTCAGGACAGGTCCTTGTGAACCCTGTCACAACACGGCCACCCTAGCCACACGAGACGGACATTGGGTAGCAAGGCGAACCTAACTTCGGGCGGTGATCCGCGTCACCGCGATGCGATGGGGCGGCGGCATGCTGCCGAGCAATGCTGGTGACGCGAGACACGGCCGTGTGATTGGTTGACTACCAACGAGCCCTCTGGGACTCGCCAGGATGACTTGCGGTGCTGCCACCGTTGCCCTTCGGGGATCTGCTCCTGGGGTCCCAGAGGGCTCGTCGCTGTCCAGTACCACCATCAGGCCAGGAAGATGCCTGATGGATGCTCTGTTCATGTGGGCTCAGTGCGGATTGGATGGTTCTCGACCACCGTCCTGACCAGCCGAAAGGGCTACCTATGACCGATCGCGTCACGGTCTTGGACCGCATGACAGCCGACCTGTTCGACTTCGACCTGAAGTCAGTGCCGGTGCCTGACATCAAGGGGCTGAACACAACGACCGACTGCACCGACGACGGCTGTACGAAGACTTGCACAAGCCGGGGATGCTCCAAGACCTGCAATTGCCCGACGACGGCCTGCACGAAGAAGGGCTGTTGACGGTCGTGGCACAGTCGCGACCGTTCGTCTGGATGCGGGAGTTTCCCGTGTTGGCACGGGTGCCCCTCCTTCCGGTGGAGTCGGACGGGACGACCTCGTCCGGCTCCACGGATGGAGACGTACTCTCCGAAGCTGTGCGTTTTGCGTCGCGTTACACGGGAGATGCGGTGCGCGGCGGCACTCCCATGACTCCCCGGCTTGCGCAGACGCTGCGAGCGTACGATCGCCGTGCCCGGACGCGACCAACGCCACGCGGTGTGTTCGCCGGGGTTCAGGTAGCCGATGTGGTCGGTGAAGACCAGCGCACAAGATTGTCACTCGGCTCTTCGCATCGGGTGCACACGACACCGAGTGCGGGATGGCTGGTCTCCGTCGCTGATCGGGTGATGTCGTTGCCCGGAGTGCTGGACCGCCTGACGCTCTCGGCCAGCAACTTGGTCGTTCGACGGGGAGACTGCTTCGAACACGAACGCATCGCCGAGGCCGGGGACAACGTTCCGGAGCGGGTGACGATTCGCGCCACGCCCGCGGCCAGCCTGATCCTCGCGCGATGTCAAAGCGGCGCGCGGCTGCGCGATCTCATCGCGACGGTTCAGCGCGAGTGGCCGTCGGTCCCGGAGCAGATCGTCCGGGATGCTGTACTGACGATGGTCAGCGGGGGCTTCCTGCTGACTGACCTGCTGCCCGAGCGCATCAATGATGCCCCCCTCCGGCACATGCTGACGAAGCTCCCCGTGGCAGCTCCGATGCGAGACGCCCTTGCCGCGATACGTGACGCACTGGTTCGTGCCGACGAGTACCCTCCCGGTGACCGCGAGCGTCTGGCGGCGCTGGACGCCGCACGACTGGCCTGTGACAACGTCGTGCGGGTCGAGAGCCCGATCACCTCCGACACCGCGGTGGATGCCGACGTCGTCGTACCTGAGTCCTTGATGCACGATGCGGCAGAAGCTGTCGGCCTGTTGTGGCGGATCGGACATACGTTGCCGGTCCTGAGCGGCTATCACGACCGCTTCGTGAGCAGATACGGCACGGGCCGTGCCGTACCGCTGCTCGACGTCCTCGACCCGGTCGAGGGCCTCGGTGGTGTCGGGGACGAGGCAGAGATTCGCGCGGCACCGATGGAGCGCAGTCGGCTGCGGATACTGGCTGACTTGATCGCCACCGCCGTCGGAAGGGGTGAGACCGAGGTGGAGATCGATGACGCGACGATCTCCGCTCTCGAAGGACGCAGCCCCGACCGGCCGCCACCGCCACCGAGCGCGGAGATCTATGCGCGGGTGCTCGCCGCGTCCTCGGCAGATCTGGAGGCAGGGCGGTATCACCTGGCCATCGATGCGGGCGGGACGCAGGATGCCGGGTCGACGGTCGGCCGGTTTACGTCGTTGGTGAACCTGGACCACCGGGGCGTGCTCTCCCGATTGGCGAAGCCGGCACTGACCGCCGAGGTCTTGGTCCGTCCCCGCAAGCCGGAGCTGAGCACGGCGGCCGTCCCGGCGGGCTTCGCAGACACGCGGATTCCCGTAGGCGTGCCGTACAAGGACGGCGATCTCCGGCTGGACGACCTTGTTCTCACGTCCGACGGCACCCGCCTCATGCTCTGGTCCCGGTCACGGAAATGCCAGGTCGTCCCGGTGCTGTACTCGCGCGTGGGCTCGATGTACATCTCGCCCGTCGCCCGATTGCTCCAGCAGCTCGCGCTCTCGGGAACCACGCCATGGTGTGCATGGTCGTGGGGCCCGCTCGACGACACGGCGTTCCAGCCCCGCATCCGATACGGCCGGACGATCTTGTCGCCCGCGCGCTGGAGACTGGACGCCTCGGTCGTCAACGCCGCCAAGGACGACACACGATGGGACGCCGAACTTGACCGCTGGCGCGCATCGACGGTTCCGCAGCCGCCGGAGACCGTCCTCGCCGAGGAAGGCGACCGTCAACTGCCGCTCGCACTCGACCATCGCGAAGACCGCGAACTACTGCGCCGGTACGTCCGACGCGGGATGGACACCGTGATCGAGCCGCCGGGCGAGTCAGACGCGATCCAAGGCGTCATCGCGGGACCGAGTGGACGGCACCTGCTGGAACTCATCATCCCGCTGCAAGGCAACATCGAGTCCGATTCACGTCGCCTCGACGCCCCTCCGGCTGAACCGAGCGTTGAGCTGTTCGTTCCAGGTGGGGAGTGGCTGTCCCTGGCGATCCCAGCGCCGCACCAGCACCACGAGGCGATCCTCGAGCGCCTGGCCGAGGTAGCGGAGACGACGGCGGAATTCCACGATAGATGGTTCTGGCTGCGCTACGACAACGAGGCATACGGACCACATCTCCGTGTGCGCTTCCATGGCAAACCCGAACTTCTTTGTGGTCAGGTCCTCCCTACCATGTCCGCATGGTGCGCGGGCCTGGTCGCGAGCCGCCTCGCGCGGGGGCTGGTCATCGAACCCTACGAGCCGGAGGTGGTCCGATACGGCGGGCCGGAGGCGATCGAGGCCGCAGAACGAGTCTTCGAGGCAGACAGCGAGATGGTCCTCGCGACCATCGCCGCGACAGCGGACCACGAACAGCGGCTCGTCACCGCAGCCCTCACCGCAGCAGCCGTGGGCCGTTCCGTCGCCACTGGAAACGGTCTCGAAGCCGTGGGCCGCCACCAGCTCGATCGTGGCGCACGCCGTCAGGTGCACCGCCTGGTGAAGGCCGCGCGGGAACAGCAGCAAGACCACGGCCGGCCCACTGGCGCCGCTGAGCCGACGTGGCGCGCCTGGAGCAAGTCGCTGGAGACGTACCGGGATCTGGTGCCACCGGCGCGCCGAGCAGACTGTGCCTCCTCGCTGATCCACATGCACGCGAACCGGCTGCTGGGCTCGAACGACGCCGAGCGCCTCGCGCGCGTCGTAGCGGCCCAGCTGTTGGCACAGAGGGTGCAATGAACACGACAGACATCGTCTTGGCCATCGCCGAGAAGCTCACCAACCCGTCGGACGTAGCGGAGGCCGCGGGAACCGGCGTCGCGACGCTTGCCCAGGGGCTTCCAGGGACCGCGCTGCTGCACGCGAGGCTGTCACACCTCGATCCCGAGTTCGAGCAGGCTGCGACGGCGCACTGGGAACAGGCTGCCCGCCGGGCAGCTCAGGCAGAAGCGTTCGGCGGGACCTATCACGAGCTGGGTGGTCTTGCCGCGTCGCTCATCATCGGCACGCCATATCTTCCCGACCCGCAGATGCAGCAGACCGTCGTGGCCAGGGCCGTCCGCTGGACCTCCTCCTACGCGAGCCACCTGGCGGACAGGCAGCGAGCGTTTCTCGCTGCCGGCGGCTTCGGGACGCCGTGGCACATCTATGACGTCATCAGCGGCCTGGCAGGCGTCGGACGCGTCCTCCTGGCCGCGCTGAACCACGGCCACAGGGAGGCCGAGCCCGGACTACACGCCGCTTTGAACGCGCTCACGACGATGCTGGCCACCACCCGAGGACGACGTCCCGGATGGTGGGTCGACCGGGAGGTTTACTCCGAGACGCTGGACTCCGATTCGTCCGGAGCTGCCAACACCGGACTCGCCCACGGCGTAGCCGGACCGCTCGCGCTCCTGGCAGTCGCGTGCGCCGCAGGGTTCGAGGTACCACGACAGCGCGAAGCCATGGAAACGGCAGCGGGGTGGTTGTGCCGGTGGCGCACGAACGGGGAAGCGCTCTGGCCCACGCACCTGACCGGCGACGAACTCGACGCCGACTCCGCCTTGCAACGCGACGGACGCAGCGAAGCCTGGTGTTACGGAATTCCCGGAATCAGCCGGGCTCTCGACCTGGCGGGTCGCGCTTTGGGGAACGACGAACTCCGGGCCGTGGCCGTCGAGGCCATGGGCTCGCTCAGTTCACGAACCGAGCGCTGGGACGCCGAAGGCCCGACGCTCTGCCATGGCGACGCCGGGATCCTCCAGTGCGCGGGGTCCATTTGCCTACCCGTGGGCCAGATTGCCCGGATCAAGGTGCAGGCTGCCTACAGTCCCGCGCTTCGATTCGGCGTCCAGCACCACGAGGCAGGAGCGCGCCTCGACGCTCCCGGCTTCCTGACCGGAGCGGCCGGCGTCGCTCTCGCACTCTCCGAACACACGGATCTGCCGGCCGCACCGGTCATCACCGCGTGGGACGCGCTGCTGCTCCTGTCATGAACCTGGCGGGTCAGGCGTCTCCGGACGCTGCTCGCTCAGCGGTTCGGACGACGAAGGAATGGTCCGCCTTGTCGATGACGACGAGGGCGCCGTCCTCGTCTCGCGCCGAATCTTCCTTGAGGTAGGCATCGATCATCAGGTCAATCGAGTCGCCGCCGTCCTGCTGCCAGGCGGTGACCCTGTCGGCAAGCCGTTCGGCCAGGCTCGCTCCGTCGGGACCGAACCCGCAGGCACCGATCTGGAGCATCGGCATCTCATCGACACCGCCGACACGCCGCACGGTCAGGTACGCCAGCGAGGCATCGGTGAAGACTCCCCATGAGCCCCACGGATCCTTCGGGCGTGGAACACGCCCCTCCATGGCCGCGTCCGCGTTCACGAAGACACGGCAGAAGCCCGGCAGAGACGCGAGCCAGAAGTCCTGGTTCTCCGTCCATCCCCACGGAGCCTCCACGCCGGTCCAAGCCGTCTCGGGCTCGTTGTCCAAGACGTCCGCCAGTGCAGCGGCATCGACCGGCTTCCCGTCATCGATGCGCAGAGTCACATCGGGCCCGGAGCCGATCCGGATGTTCTGCTCGGCGACGGCGCCGATGCCCTTCATCGGGATGAACCCGTCCTCGACCACCGACACGCTTCGCAGCCCGTGATCGGAGTGCTCGAACGCGGTGACCCGGGTCAAGCCTCGCAGCCGCAGGGGCAGGACGAGACGGCCGCCTGGTGCGAGCTCCTCACGCCAGGCCGGGGAGACGTCCCATGCTCCGGCGGTGACCAGGATGCGGTCGAACGGGCCGTCCTCCGGCGCGCCGAGAGTTCCGTCCCCGGTGATCACCCGCACCCGGTCAGCGCCGTGGGCCGACAACGCGGCGCGGGCCGCGTCGGCGACCTGCGAGTCGTACTCGATCGTGGTAACCGCACCGTCCGGACCGACCAGGTGGTTCAGCAGCGCGGCGTTGTAGCCGGTACCCGACCCGATCTCCAGCACCCGATGCCCAGGCCCGACCTCGGCCTGCTCCAGCATCCCGGCCACCGTGCCCGGCGCAGAGGCCGAGCTGATCGGAACGCCCTCGGCGTCCCAATGCGTCACCACGGGATCGAGTCCGTACGCGCGCTCCAGCGGAACCTCCGGAACGAAGACATGCCTGGGAACCGCGAGCAGGGCACCTGCGATGTCGCCGCCGAGAGCGATCTGGAACTCGTGCAAGTGCTCCAGCATCTCGGCCCGCAACGACTCGGCGCTCTTCGTCTTGTCCACCCGTCGAGGCTACGGGAACGACCACCCACGTTGGCCCGCCGAACGGTGATCTCCGCGAGATGCCTTCAAGATGCCTGATCCCGCGCGGGGAATCACGCGATCGCCGTCGCGGTGTCGTCCCCGGTGCCTGCGCCGTCTCGTGGCCCGACAACGTGCAGTATCCGCACAACCTCCGGGCATGCGTTGTCGAGAAGGCCATCGAGTTCGGCAGGCTGGAGGCCCAGGACGCGACACAGACGCTCACGTGACCAAGGCGTCGGATCAGTGAGGCCCCTCTCCCATCGCCCGACGGTGGACGCCTGCACGCCGATCTCGTCCGCCACGTATTCCTGGGTCATCCCCAGGCTCCGCCGACGTCGAGCCAGCTCAGCACGTCGAGACGCCCGAGTTCTCCGGTCGGGCTGTGCACCATGCCGAGGCTCGACGACGCCAAGCGCCATCGCGGTCTCGGGGGTGATGACGACGACCACGGCCCGCGTCTCGGGCTGGCCACCGATCAGCCGCTCCAGGGACTGGGGCAGACGTTCAACGATCTCGTGGTGCAACGATCCAGTTCCCAGGCTGCGCATGCTTCCTCCGCGTTGGTCAGTCGTGCGGGGTGTGACGGAACGAGGCGTTGCGGCATCAGGCGCCCGTAGCAGGCAAGGGGTCCAGGGCCTGGTCCTTGGCCTGCTACGGGGTTACCCGCCGGGGGTAGCGGGCTTGCGGCCGGGCGCTGTACATGGAGATGCAGGAAGGAAGGGACTTCCAGGGGGTGCACGTACGGCCGCAAGTTCTCGGGTGTCATCTGGGATGCTGCGGTGCTGGGGTCAGTGCCATCGGAGCCGGACCAGCCAGGCCGCGGCGAGGACGAGGATGTAGATGACGATCAAGACACCGATGAGCACGGGGAGTCCCTCCAGGTCAGGGCCGAACGGCGGTGGAGTGGTAGTCGGGCTGGGGTCCGGTGAGACTCCCGGCGGTGATGGCGTTGAGGATGGTGGCGGCGCCGTGTTGTTCGAGGGTGCCGGTGGTGGCGTCGGCGGCCGCTTGTACCTCGGCGGACGCTCCGCCCATGGCTATCGCGGTAGCGGCCCATTTGAAGGCTGGGATGTCATTGACGTTGTCGCCGACGGCGAGCGTGCGGTCGGGGTGCACGCCCAGGCGTCGCCGGACGCGGTACAGGGCGGCGCCTTTGGAGAACAGGGACGGGCCAAGGTCGATCCAGGACTCGCCCGCAGGGGTTGCGCTGACGTCGAGCATGCGTACCTGTTGCAGCAGGGTGTCGGTGATGCCGGGTGCGTGCAGGACCAGGCGCGGCGTGGTCGCGGGGAGGCGGTCGTGGGAGACGACGGTTTGGCGGCCGTTGAGTAGGCCAGGCTCGAACCAGCGGGTGACGTGGTAACCGACGCCGACGTCCTCGACGGCGAGCGCAGTCTCGGGCATGAGTTTCCGCACCAGACTGACCACGGGTGCCGTCTGAAGGGTGTGCTTGTCGGTGATCTCGTACCCGCCCCGTGTGTTGGGTGTGAGACGAGCGGTGACCGCCCCGTTGGAGGCCACCAGCCAACCCGCTGTCAGGCCGAGGCCGGCGGCGATGGGCAGCAGGCCGACCAGGGATCTGCCGGAGGCCAGCACGAGGTGGTGCCCGGCGGCGATCACATCCTGCGCGGCGTCAGCGGTCACGGGCGGCACATCCATGCTGCCCTCTGCCACGATGGTGCCGTCCACGTCGAGGGCGATCAGCATCGGCCCCTGATCGGCCGTCCCACCACCATTGGTGAACCGTTCGGCGGCATCGGTGGACCCGCCGGTGTCTACGGTGAGTCCGAAGGCGTTGGTGAGTCCGCCGGCCGCGGTGGCGTCGATCGTAGTGGTGGTGGCGGTGATTCTGGTTTCGTTCATGCGTGCGTCCTTGCTGCGTGGCGGGGCGAGTGCTGAAAGGAGTGGCGTCCGAGCGCATCGGTCAGCCGGTGCGTGGCCGTCGCGGTTCGCGGGCCGACGGCAGTCGTGGCAGGCGGGGACGTCGCCATTGGTCCGTCTCTCGCGCCAGGTGTCTGGTCGATGACGACGCACACGGCGCCAGTGGGTTCGAGCTCGTCGGTGAGCCGGGCGTGCACGGTCGCGAGGCTGGTACAGGCGGGTACGACCACGAGTCGCGCCTGGTGCAGGCGTGCGGTCTCGGCGATCTGGCTGATCGTGAAGCCGTCGTAGCGGTCGGTCACGATCTGTGCCAGCGCGTAGCCCTCGGTCCGTACGTAGACGGTGATGGCCTCACGCTGGGCGTCGAGAGTGCAAGGGTCGGACGCGGAGACATAGGCGACCGCGACAGGGGCGGGCGCGTTCACCAGGTCGTCCTGGCCGGTTCGCGCAACGAGGAGCGGACCGGGACCTCCAGCCTGGGCACCACGACAGCGTGATCGGTGCTACAGGTCGCCGTGGTCATCGGTACCGACCGGGAATTTGCCGAACTGGTCATTTGGGACTCCGCTCTGCCGTGGTCTACTTGTGGTCCAGGCAATCCCAGGCAGACTCCACGCGGAACGATCGACGGGGTATCGAACGGTGTCGCTTTCACCGCCCTGTCCATAGGGAGGGGTGGCATGAAGAACGAGAAGCTCGCCGCATGGCTGGAGCGAGCGGGGATGAGTCGTGGCGAACTCGCCCGACGGATCAAGGCCAAGGCTGTCGAGTGGAACGAACCCCAGGTAGCGACAAGCACCACCCGCGTGCGGTTCTGGCTCGAAGGCCAGGTGCCACGCCACCCGCTGCCCGAGATCGTGGCCGAGGTCTTCTCCGACGCGGCCGGCTACCGGGTCACGACGTACGACCTGGGGTTCGGGGACGGGCCGGTCGACGTGAACGCGTTGGCCTACAACCCGTCGTTCACCGCTACGGTGGAGGCCGTCGCCGATCTCGGGAGGGCTGACGTGGACCGACGATCCTTTCTCGCGGGCGCGCCGTTCGCCGTGTTCGCAGGCGTGGGGCCTTCACGCGACTGGCTGGTCAACGTCCTGGATCAGAAGCCGGCCTCAGGGCCGCGAGTGCGCCTGGAAGATGTGACCGCCGTGCGGAACATGTTCGGCGAGTTCCAGCGGATGGACGTGCTGCAGGGCGGCGGCTCTGGGCGTCTCCTACTCGCCGAGTACATGAACCAGCACGTCTACCCGCTCCTGCGCCGTACGTACAGTGAGCCCGTGCGCCGGGCTCTGTGCGAGGCAGCCGCGGAGCAGACCTACCTGCTGGGCTGGATGGCCTACGACAACGGTGAGCACGGTGTTGCCCAGCGCTACCTGATCCAGGCGCTCCGCCTCGCTCAGGAGTCCGAGAACACTGCTCTCGGGTCACACGTCCTGGCGGGCATGGCGGACCAGGCCACCCTGCTGGGCAACCCGGCCGAGGGTCGGCGACTGGCCCAGGCGGGCAGGCTCGGCCTGTCCCGGACCGACTCGCCCGCATGCCTTGCCGACCTGTGGTGCCTCGAGGCCCGCGCCCTCGCACTTCTCGGGGACAAGGCCGCGGCATCGCATGCCGTCGTCGAATCGGAGAACATGCGCGCCAAGGTCCACCTGGAGAACGAACCAGAGTGGGCGGCCTTCATCGATCCCGCCTACCTTCACGGCGAGCACGCCAACACCTTCCGAGACCTCGGAGACACCAAGGCCGCCGCCGAGCACGCCCACCGATCCATCGAGCACTCCAGACGCCAGAACCGCGCGCGGCGCGGGGCCATGGCACACGCGGCCCTCGCCGTATCGCACGTGCAGCGCAACGACCTGGAGGCGGCCCACGCGACCAGCGTGCGCACGCTGAACCTGGCCAAGCAGGTCAAGTCCTCCCGCGCGACCTCAGCCGTACTCGACCTGCAGAAGCGGATGCAAGCCTTCGGCCCTCACCGGCTGGTGGCCGACTTGGACGAGCGCGTCCGCGCCGTCGCGTCCACCACGTAGCCAGACTCGCTCCGGGGAACTCCCCTGTGGCGAGTACCACCACGCCGCCCCATTGTGTTGCGGTGGTGGACCGGCTTCCCGGGCCGCATCAGGCTTGTCATGAAGCGCGGTCGCGGCGCGAGCAGTGCTCGGCGGCGTAACCCTGGCCAGATCACGACGAGATCAGCCGCGTGAACTCCTCATTACGGGCGGCCGGGAGTAGAGCATCAGAAAGCCGATCACGTCGCTCGCCAAGGAAGGCAAGTTCGGCGAGTATCCCCATCTTGCGGATGAGGTCAAGCTGCACCTCGATCGACGGCACCGGGAACATGAGTTGTTCAAATGACTTAATACCTAAGGTGCGGTTTCGGCCAGCGGAACCAGGTGAAGCATTACGAAGTTGATCGACGCCGCGAGCAGACGTGAAGTAGGCGAGGGCATAGTCGGGCAGCAAGTCCTCGCCTCTCGTCGTCCAGGTCATGAACCGATGAGAACCAATCATCCCTGCGTGAGCCTTCGACGCCAGCGCGACGGCGCCCTCCCAAGCGAAGATGTTGCTCACGACCAGATCGCTCGGTTCGATCTGAAACACCCGCTTGTTCCCAAGTTCCGCGCCGGTGATCGGCTCCTTGATGAAGAGCCCACGCCCGAATGAGCGGACACCAATCTCGCGATACACCTCATCCGGATTTACAGAGACGGCCCTGCGCTGAAGGCACAGAACATCGGAGACGCGCTCCGAGGGCGCATCCGCGGTCGCCCTGCGGATCAGTGATTCTCGAATGGCTCGGAGGCCGTCCCTCGCCAAGGCTGCGGGGCGTTGCTCAGCGATCGCATCGAGGCGGGCGGCGATGCGGCGTTGGGTGGGGAGGTCCGGGAGCGGGATCTTCGAATTTTCGAACGCCACACGGGACAACGTGCGATTGCGAACAGTCGTGCCGGGTGACGCCTTCCGGAGAAGATCGAGGCCCACATTACTGGCAAGATAGTGGAACAAGTACCTCACATTCAGATCAGGCGAAGGAACGTACGGGAGAAATCGGTTCGAGCACACGTATCCGCGCTCGGCCTCGCCAGAGACTGCAACCGCACCCTCCCACGCCTGGATGTTGCTGACGACGAGCGCCTTTTCGGGAAACGTGAAGTACCGCATGCTCCCCATCTCTTCAGCATCGGCCGCAGGGCGATGAAGAAATCCCTTGGCCCAGGAGTAGATTCCAATACGTCGATATGACTCGCCCGATGCCAGTTCGATCGGCGCTCGCACCATCTCCGTTACATCGCCAAGGCGAACCCACTCCATGCTCACTCGACCTCACCCTTCACCTCGGACTGGAGTTCGCGGAGGAGCTTGAGGATCTCTTCCTCGGTGCTGACAAGTTCGTCAAGTAGTTCGACAACCGGCTTGTTCTCCAGGGCCTCACCGACGTGAGGGTTGCGCAGGTCGAGGTCGTAGCCTCGCTCGACGATCTCGGCGACGGACACCTTCCAAGCGTGCTCGTTCTCCACGCGGTCGGCCCGCGCGGCAGCCGTAGTCGGCCCCCACCAGGCTTCGAGGTCCGCGAACTCCTCGTACCGCAGCGGCTTGGTCTTGGTGTAGTTCTTGCGGCCTTCGGGCGTTGGTAGTTCGTAGAACCACACGTCCGTCGTCGGACTCCCTGCCTCGAAGAAGAGGATGTTGCTCGGGATGAGCGTGTAGGGCGCGAACACACCGTTGGGCAGTCGGACGACGGTGTGCAGGTTGAACTTCTGGACGAGCTGCTTCTTGATCGCGCCGCCCACGCCCTTGTCGAACAGCACGGAGTTGGGCACGACGACGGCTGCACGGCCCTTGCGTCGTTCGATGCGTGCCATCACGGCTTGGAGGAACAGCCAGGAGGTCTCGGCGGTCCTCATCTTGAGCGGGAAGTTCTTGGCGATCTCGGTTTCTTCTTCGCCGCCGAAGGGTGGGTTGGTGAGGACCACGTCGACGACGTCGTCCCGCTGCTCGGCGATCGGCGATGCCAGCGCATTGCCGCGCTGGATCGCGGGTGCCTCGGCACCGTGGAGCAGGAGGTTCATCTGGCTCAGCAGGAACGGCAGCGGCTTCTTCTCGAATCCGCGCAGCGCGCCGCGCAGCCGCTGCCTGTCGGCCAGCGTCTTGACGGACTTTTCCTGGTGGGCCAAGGACTCGACGAGGAACCCGCCGGTGCCGACGGCGGGGTCCATGACGGTCTCGCCGATCTTGGGATCGATGCGTCCGACCATGAACCGCACCACGGGGCGGGGTGTGTAGAACTCCCCGGCGTCGCCGGCGGCGTCGCGCATCTCCTTGAGCATGGACTCGTAGACGTGTGCGACGGTGTGCAGGTCGTCGGAACTGTTGAAGTTGACCTTGTCGATCTGTTCGGCGACCTCGCCGAGCAGGAAGCCGGAGAGCATGCGGTTACGGGTGTCGGCGAAGACCATCCCGATCACGTCGCGTGCGTCGCCCTGCTTCCCCGTGCCGTGCAGGCCCGCGAGGTGTGGCAGGAGGTTGTCGTTCACGAAGGTGGTGAGCGCGTCGCCGGAGCGCCGTGTTGTCGCCTTGGGCCCGGCCCAGTCGCGCCAGCGGTAGGGCGCCTCGATCACCGGCGAGAAGTCGTCGTCGGTGAGTTCGTGCTCCCGCTCCTTGTCGTCGAACGCCTTGAGGAAGAGCATCCAGGAGAACTGAGGGATGCGGTCGACGTCGCCGTTGAGCCCGGGATCCTTGCGCATGATGTTCCGAGCGCGCTTGATGACCGTGGTGAGCTCGTCACGGGTCGTCGTCTTGCGGGCGTTCACTGGGCGATTTCCTCCGTCGGGAGATGGATGAGGGCTCGTGCGTAGATGCCGCGCGCCAGGTCGAGCGCGGCGGGGAGGGTGCCTGCCGCGACGTCGTGCTCGGACGCCATCGACGCGTACTCTTCGGTCCATGCCGCGGGCGGATCGGGGAGATCGGGTAGCGGAGCGGCCGCATCACGGGCGCCGAAGACGGCCAGCAGGCGATGCGCCAGGGGCTCGGCCTCAACCAGTCCCGCTTCGGCGAGGAGGGTGATGTCGAGGAGATCCTTGACTCTGGTCGACGGTCGCGGGTGCGCGAACAGCTTGGTCAGAGCATGGAACTTCTCCGCCAGGTGCTGCGCGAGGTCGACGGCCGGGACGACCACCGGCTCCCAATCGAGCTCGGCGACGACGACCGGAAGCCTGACGGGCTCGACGCCACCCGAAACTTCTCCGGGACGGGCGACAACGTCGAGCCGGATCTGAGTGAACGGCTTACCTGCCAGGTTCGCGGAGATCGAGAGGTGCATCCCGGGACCACCCGCCTCCTGCGAGTCCACGAGGTGCTCGCGGGCTCGAGTCACGTGGAACACGAAGCCGTCGCCGTCGATGTCCTCGGCCATGGCGTCGACGATCGCGTCACGCAGGTCGTCGAGCGGTTCCTGGGCGGTGAGGTCGAGGTCGCGGGTAGCGCGGGCTCGGGATCCCAGGCGCGCTTCGAGGAGGTAACCGCCCTTCAGGACCCACCGACCATCGTGCGCCAGGCGGCGCAGGAGGCGCTGGAACGTGAGATGTCGGCGTAGGCGGTTGACGTCCGTCCCTTGTTCCTGGGCCAGGAGCAGAAGCCGGGTGTCGAGGCTGGCACGAAGAGCCTCCGGTGAGCGAGGGCTCATGCGGAAACTCCCGCCAGCGCGCGCTCGATGTGGAGCGCGGCGCGCGGGCCGAACTCGTCCGCGCGCCGGCGCAGCGCGCCGGCAGATGCGAGCCCGCGATCGAGTGCATCCGCCACGGCTGCATCCGTCGCCTCCTGCCCGGCATCACTCGCGGCGAGGTCGAAGAGAGTGCGCAGCGGCGTCGTCACGCGGAATCCTTGGCGCTGCTCGATGTCCTTGCTCGGAAGATCAGCCTGGTATACGCGCACAGCCGAATGCTTGGCCCGGAACCTGGGCGGAACCGTCATGGTGATGACGCCGGGGTCCAGAAGTCCCAGATCATGTACCGCCAGTGCGCTCGCATGCGAGATCACTCCTTGCCCCCTGCTCCACAGTGTCCACAGGACGTAGACGTCCTCGATCTGACTCGGCCAGTCGCGCAGGCGGAAGATCCCTCGCTCTACCCGAAGCCAGTTGCCGCGGTCCACGTGGTACTTCTGCGCCTGGTGACTCAGTCCCGCCTCGACTGCCTGGGCGGCGGTGAAGTAGCCGGCCTGCCGATAGGCGACAGCCTGCACCTGCAGCAGTGCGTCGCGACGGTCGGCCATGGTGCAAGTTTACCCGAGACACTCATGTTCTGCTCAACTTACACGTTCCACAGCGGCACGAAACTCAAGTAGACGGCGAGGAGTCGTACAACCACGCCTGAACCTCACGGAGGAACGCGTCCAGATCACGGCGACCGCCGAACGCCTGCACCAACTCCATGGGCGTCCCCCTGTGAGACAACGGCGGCACGTGCAACGCGCCGATCGAGAACTCGTCCGGACCGCTCTCCGCGTACCTGTCCAGAAGAACGTCCAGGATGCCGCGGGCGGTCTCGGACATCGCATCGATCTCTTCACCATGGGCGACGCGGATCCGCTCCACCCGCTCGCGCCGGGACCGTGGCGGCAGGTTCCATGCAGCGTGGATCAACAGGTCGAAGGCGTCGGCGTCGGGAGTCTTGGAGACCCTGGCGAGGTCTTCGAACTCGATCCCGCGCTCGCCAAGCCGGTGGGTCAGCTCACGGCGTCGGGCAGGATCCGCCCAGGCCGATGCGAAGTCATCCAGGGTCGGGAAGAGTGAGCGGACCTGTTCGCCAGCGTACGACACGAGTTCGACGGTCCGGTGCCGGCCCGTCGACGGATCGATGATCCTGATCTGCTCGCCGAGCAGTTCGACGTGCTCACCGTCGACCACCAGCATGCGCCGGGGGACAGCCGGTCGGCCATCCTCACCATTGCCATGCGGGAGGAAGTCCGGTTCATCGGGCGTCGCACCGGACTGGCCGTCGTCCTCGAAACTGAGCGGGTCCTCACCGGGATCCTCGACGTGCACCTCGCCTTCCTCGGTAACCCGTTCCTTGCGGGGTCCGGGCAGAGGACCGTCGAACTCCGGGTCGTCGAACTTGGCCGAGGCTCCAACGAAGTCGACCACCTCGAAGTACTGCTTGCCCTTGGGTGGATACAGGCGGGTGCCGCGTCCGACGATCTGCTTGAACTCGACCATCGAACCGACAGGGCGGCACAGGACCACGAAGTCGAGATCTTCGATGTCCACACCCGTGGACAGCAGGCGCATCGTCGTCGCAGCGGACGGCACGGGGCTCTCGGGCGACGTCAGCTCCGCGAGCAGCCGCTCCTTCTCCGGCTCCGTTCCGACGATGGTCGCGGCCCAGGCAGGGTCGCGCCGGGTACGGTCCGGGTCGGCGTTCCGGAGCGCCCGCGCCATGGCGTAGGCATGGTCCCCGCTCACGCAGAAGACCACAGCGCGGGATGGGCCGATCTCTGCCGGGCGCGAGTCATCCTTCTCTCGGAGGATCCGGACCAGGTGGCGCGCCATCGCGTCCGTCCGGTCCGGCAGCGACAGCCGCCGTTCGAAATCGGGTGTCGTGAACGTGCCGTCCGGAATCGGTTGCCCGTGAACATCGACCTGCCCGGGCGACGCCGCCCAGCCGAACGCGTCGACGTCGAGCATGACGCGGCGAACCCGGTACGGGGCGAGATATCCGTCCGCGATCCCGTCCGCGAGCGAATACTCGTAGACCGGTTTGCCGAAGTAGTCGTAGGTATCGACGTTCGTGTCTCGCTTGGGTGTGGCCGTCAGGCCCACCTGGATCGCGGGCGAGAAGTGATCCAGGATGGACCGCCACCGCGACTCCTTGGCAGCGCTCCCCCTATGACACTCGTCCACGACGACCAGGTCGAAGAAGTCCGGCGGGTACGACTCGAACACCGAGGGCGGCGTACCCGCGTCCTCGTTGACCTCGGCATCCGGGTCAGCGGCGTCTCCATCGAGCGCGTGATACGTGGCGAAATAGATGTCACGGCTCAGCGTGGGGTTGCGCTTCGTGATCCGCGTGACGGCCTCGCCGAACACAGTCCGGAAGTCGGCCATCGGATCGGTGATGAGGATGTCCCGGTCAGCGA
Source organism: Myceligenerans halotolerans (assembly GCF_054782975.1). NCBI lineage: Bacteria > Bacillati > Actinomycetota > Actinomycetes > Micrococcales > Promicromonosporaceae > Myceligenerans > Myceligenerans halotolerans. The sequence goes on along the minus strand of NZ_BAAGRL010000006.1, from coordinate 7,533 downwards.
GGTACAGCACACGGAGCGAGCCGTTCACCCCCGCCGGAGGCGCCTGCCGCAACTTGTGGATCAGTTGCAGCGCGGTGAACGTCTTGCCGGTGCCGGTCGCCATGAGAAGAAGTGCCCGACGATTGCCGGCGCCAATCGCGGAGATCACGCGGTTGATCGCAGCGCGCTGGTAATAGCGGGGCGTGCGGACCTGCCGGCCGCCGCTCGTGCGGAGCCTCCGGTCGAACGGAACCTGAAGGGTGCGGATCGTCGCCTCGTCCAGACCGCGCTTCTCGCGGAAGGATGCCCACAGGGCGTCACGACTCGGGAACTCAGCGAGATCCTGCTCCGTGCCGGCGATCAGGTCGCAGAGCACGATCCCCTGCCCGTTGGTCGAGAGCGCGAACGGCACATCGAGGCGCTTCGCGTAGTCGATCGCCTGCTGAAGGCCGTCGCCAGGACCACGACGCAAGCGCTTGGCCTCGACCACCGCGATCGGCACGCCGTCGATCTCGAGCACGTAGTCCGCGTACCGGAGTTCGCCCTTCGCAGCGCGCACTGCGTGCTCGGACTCCGGGTTCTGCAACTCGTACTCGGCCACCCAGTCGTCCTCGGACCAACCCGCCCGTCGGAGTGCGGGCTCGACGAACCGGGCGCGGGTCTCGGCTTCGTTCGGATCAGACGTCACGCTCAGGCTCCCTCAAGCCGGCATCAGGCTGCCGCCTGAGCATATGCGCTCGTCCATCAAGCCGAGAAAAAACGGGAATCCTGTGGCGAGCCTCACCCCGGAGCGATCGGCTCCAGCCGGCGAGGCGGGGCTACAGCCGTACTGTGAGGTGGTCACAGATGGCGTCCTGCGCTCCGATACGACTCACTCCGGGCGGGTGCCTCGGTGGAGGGCGACGACGCCGCCGCTCGCGTTGCGGTAGTGGACCGGCTTCCAGCCCGCGTCGAGCATCAGGCGGGCCAGGGCGACCTGGTCGGGCCAGGAGCGGATCGACTCCGCGAGGTAGTCGTAGGAGCCTCGATCCCGCGTGACCGCGCCGGCGACCACGGGCAGGGCCCGCATCAGGTACTCCTGGTACAGCACCCGGAACGGCATCCAGGTGGGCGTGGAGAACTCGCAGATCACCACGCGGCCGCCGGGCCGCGTCACCCGCAGCATCTCGCGCAGCGCTGCCGCGGTGTCCACCACGTTCCGCAGCCCGAAGCTGATCGTCACCGCATCGAAGGACTCGTCCGCGAACGGCAGGCGTGTCGCGTCGCCGGCCACGAAGGGCAGGTCCGGGCGGCGCTCCTTGCCCACCCGCAGCATGCCGAGGCTGAAGTCGGACGGCACCACGTGTGCGCCGTCGGCGTCGAACGGCTCGCTCGACGCGCCCGTCCCGGCCGCGAGGTCGAGCACTCTGTCCCCCGGCTTCGCGCCGACCGCTTCCCGCACCAGCTTCCGCCAGCGGCGGTCCTGTCCCAGGGAGATCAGGTCGTTGGTGAGGTCGTAGCGCTTGGCGATGCCGTCGAACATCGACGCGACCTCGTCGGGCTGCTTCTCCAGGCTGGCGCGAGACATGGGGTCATCGTCCCACGTCCGGTCCCCTGACTTCGCCGCCGGGCAGCGCTCCGACACCGGTCCCCGAACCTGGTCATGGCTTCGGCGCGGCGGCTCGCCGCCCCGACGGCGCCGTGGTCGGCACTTCGCCGCGGCTCAGTCCGCGCCCAGTGCGTAGCGCATCGGCTCCAGCTTGGCGTCCGACTCCGCCAGCTCCGCCACCGGGTCCGACGCGGCCACGATTCCGCAGCCCGCGAAGAGCCGCACGTGGCGCGGGTTCCGCTCGGAGATCTCCGCCGAGCGCAGCGCGATGCCCCACTCGCCGTCGCCGTCGGCCCCGACCCAGCCCACCGGGCCCGCGTAGCGCGCCCGGTCCATGCCCTCGATCTCGCGGATCAGGGAACGCGCCGCCACGGTCGGCGTGCCGCACACGGCGGCGCTCGGGTGCAGGGCAGCGGCCAGCGAGAGGGACGACGGCGGCCGTGGTGCGCCCGGATCAGCCGCGCCGCCGGCCTCGGGGTCCCACGGCCCGGGCCGGGCACCATGCTCGTCGTGCCACCCGGCCGGGCGCTCACCGTACGAACCGACCGGACGCTCGTCGTGCGAACCAGCCGGGTGCTCACCGCGCGAACCGGCCGGGTGGCCGTCACGCGACCCGGCCGGCAGGCCCAGCACCGCCGTCACGTCGGTGGCCAGGTGCATGACGTTCGGCAGGTGCAGCACGAACGGCACCTCCGGCACGTCCATGGACGAGCAGAACGGCGCCAGCGCGGCGGCCACGGAGCGCGCCGCGTACTGGTGCTCCTCCAGGTCCTTGGACGAGCGGGCGAGGCGCGCCGCGATGAGGCGGTCCGACTCCTCGTCGTCGCCGGGCCCGTGGTCCCGGCTCTCGGCACGCGGGATCGTGCCCGCCAGCACGCGGGACGTGACCATGCCCTTCTCGCTACGTACCAGCAACTCCGGCGTCGCGCCGACCAGCCCGTCCACGCTGAACGTCCAGCACGCCTCGTACGCGCCGGCCAGACGCCGCAGCAGGTGGCGCGGGTCTACGGGACTCTCGGCGGTGGCGGCGACGTCGCGCGCCAGCACCACCTTGTCGAGCTCGTGTGTCCTGATCCGCGCGACGCCCTCCGCGACGACGGCCTTCCAGTCCTCCGGGGACACGGATCCTTCGGCGTAGCTCACGCGGCCGGGCGCCGTGACCGGAGTGCGAGGGTAGGCGTCGGGCAGCAACTCGGGAGCGGGCGCGGCCCGGTCGCCCACCAGTTCGATCGTCGTCGTCCAGCACACGCCGTCACGGCGGCCCGCCACGACACGCGGCACGATGAGGGCTCCGCTCGCGCGCGTGGGGTCCTCCGCCTCGTCGCCGGGGACGACGTCGTCGAACGCGAACGATCCGAATGCGATGGGGCCGGTTCCGGGCAGGCCGACGTCGTCGTGCACGGACGCGCCCACCAGGACCTGGTGCCAGGCGTGCTCGGCGTCGGCGAACCGGCCGGGACCGAACGTCTCGAACCGCAGCGCCTCGCCCCAGCCGACGATGCCGTCGCCGTGCTTCACCCACGCGAGCGGGCGGGCGTCGGGCAGGAGGTCGACGAGGGCCGTGAGGTCGGCCGGCAGGTCCTCGGTACGAGAGGTGCGTACCACGAGGCGCGGCGGCGCGAGCGGGGGTGCGGTGACGGTCATCGTTCCCAGAATAGGTCGGTTCCGCGGGCCGACCCACAGCCTGCAACGGAGATCACAGACGCGGCCGGGGCGGGCCGGCACGCATGCTGCTGGTGCGGCGCGGTGTGGTCGGGGGTTTGGCGCATGGTCGGTCAATCACTTGCACGACCACACGCCAAACCCACGACCACGCACCGGCACCCGCGGCCACGCGCAGGCGGCCGGCCGGATGGCCTACGGGTCGCCCGCCTCCGGGCCCTCGCCGATCGGGTGGAGGTCGTCGCCCCAGACCTGCTCGCGGAAGTTCGACCAGACCTGCACGTCGCTCGTGGCGCCCAGCAGGTCGATCTGCGCGCCCGACAGGGCGAGCAACCACGCGATGATCGACTCCGGCGGCTCGTCGGCGATGCCCTCGAAGTCGGGGCAGCCGAGGTTGATCCCCGAGATGTACATCGTCGCGTCGCCGTCCATGGAGACGTAGCCCGCGCTCGTGTCGGTCCCGGCCGCGACCGGGGCGCCCGCGGCGTCGGTGTCGTACGCGTAGGTCTTGAGCCAGAAGCCCGGGACCCTGACGTGGTCGGCGACGATCCGGAGCGCGTCACGCCGCTCGACCTCGTGCGTCACGGGAACGGAGACGAGCGCGATGGACTTGATCCCGCTGATCTCGAGATCCTTCGTCCGCAGGTCGGCCGGCAGCGAGAAGGTGTTCCTGTTGTCCTGGCCCGCCGGGATCATCGGCAGGGTGACGTTCCGCTTCTCGCCGTCGCAGACGTAGCCGATCGAGAGCCCCTTCTCGGACTCGTCGGTCGAGAAGAGCTCGGCAGCCGCCTCGTCCGAATCGTCGGACGCGGTGCCGCCGTCCCCGGACCCCTCGGAGTCGTCGTCCTCCGAGCCGCCCGTGACGCCGTCGACCGCGTCGCCGACGCCGTCGGTCACGTCGTCGACGACGTCGCCGATCGGGTCGTCGGACTCGGTGGCACTCGGGGAGGCCGACGGGGACTCGGACGGATCTGCGTCACCGTCCTCCTCGTCGCACGTGATGATCGGGATCCAGTCGATGGGGTCCCAGCAGTCGTCGTCGGCCGTGCGCAGCGCCGTCGGCTGCACACCGCCCAGCACGAGTGCGCCCGCCAGCACGACGACCGCCGACTTGGCGTGCAGGGTGCGCCCGCCGTTGTCGGCCGGGAGGAGCTTTCCGGGCTCACCCGGGCCGCCGTCGGACACACTGCCGTCAGCAGGCCGGAGCCCCTCCGGCTCACCCGGACCGACGTCGGACACACGGCCGTCAGCAGGCTGGAGCTTCCCGGTCTCACCCCGGCCGCCGTCGGACATGCCGTCCTCAGCAGGCCGGAGCCTCTCGGGATCTCCCGGGCCGACGCCGGGCGCACCGTCGTCGGGCGCACCGTCGTCGGATACCTCGAAGATGCCGTCGCCTGCTCCGGCGGACGTGCCGTCCGAGCGCTCTCCTGCGGACGCGCCGTCCGACGGCGACCACGAGACGACGACGATGCCGCCGATCGCGCCGAGCAGGAACCCGACGACCCAGCCGCCGAGATTCACGCCGGAGAGCGTGTAGACCGAGATGACGAGGATGAGGACCCCGTAGAAGATCCGGTGGACGGGCTGCACCATGGACAGCACGCCCAGCAGGATCAGAGCGATAGGCAGGATGGTCGCCTGGAACCCCTCGATACCGACCGAGAGTTGCAGGTCGGGCACGCCGTCGACGCCGAACGTGTCGGCGAGCCCGCCGACGTCGATCGGGCCGGACAGCAGGAGTTCCAGGCCGGCCAGGATCACGAGCACGCCCCCGACGAACGGGCGCTGCTTGCGCCACGGGCCGAACGCCCGTCGCGCGGCGGCCAGCCTGCCCCTCAGCCCGGGGCGGCCGGCGCCGGCCTGACCATCCCCCGGGTTCAGAAGCACTCCTCGCCGTCCGTGAGCGTGAGCTTCAGGTCGGTCAGCTGGAACACGGCCGCCTGGGTGCTCCACGAGACCTGCTGGAGGCCGTCGATGTTGATGGCGTCGGAGTCCATGGCGAAGTCGCCCTGGTCGCCCTTGCTCGCCGTGTTCACCGTCGACGCGTCCACGCCGATGCGGATGTCGCGGAAGGTCGCGGTGCCGGAGAGGTCCGTCATGCCGATCTGGAGGTCGGTGGCCTTGGCGGGCTCGTCGCCGTCGCCGGCCGTGATCTTGATGCCGACCTTGCCGAGCGGCGTCTCCTCCACGACGGTCTGGCAGAGGTTGTAGAGCTTGGCGTCCTTGATGTTCGCGATGGCGGCGGGGTGCTGCGTGCCGTCGGACGCCGTCGCCTGGCCGGCGTACTGCGAGAACCCCACGCCCTCCAGTTTGTCGGCGGCGATCTTGAACTGACCGCCGGCGATGGCGAACGAGACCGGCACCGCACCCTGGGCCACGCCACCGAGGAGCAGGCTGGCGGCCGCTGCCACCGGGATCGCGGCGAGGGCCACACGCCCCTTGCGCGACTTCGTCAGGTTGCTGAGCTTCATGTGTTTCCCCTTTGGACACAGATCGAGGCGACTCCTTCGTCGTCGAGCGAGACCGTAGCCGACTACTGAGTGGCAGTCAATTGTCTCGATCGTGGTAAGCGATCGGGAGACGCCCTTCGGCGCGTGATACCGGGGCTCAGCAGCCCCAAGCCGGGACGATTCACCCAGGCGGCGCACAGGTTGGTGGATATGCTCGCAACATGGCAAGCAGCCGCAGAACCCGACTCCGCCCGGAGGAACGCAGGGACCAGCTCGTGGCCCTCGGTGTGGCCACCCTGGCGAACCGTCCGCTGTCCGAGGTCACCGTCGAGGAGATCGCCGCCGAAGCCGAGGTCTCGACGGGCCTCGTCTACTACTACTTCGGCTCGAAGAACGGGCTGCACCACGAGATCGTGCTGCGCGCGCGGGACTCGATGCTGCACGCGAGCGAACCCCGGCCGGACCTTCCCCCGCTCGACCGCCTGCACGACACCCTCGAGCGGCTCGTGACCTATGTCCGCGAGCACGGGCCCACGTTCTACTCGCTGGTGCGGGGCGCGGCGAGCGGCGACGAGGAGGTACGGGAGCTCATCGAGAGCGCGCGGCGCGAGCAGACCGAACGCGCGGTCGTCGCCGTCACCGAGATGGGCGTCGAGGACACCCCGATGCTGCGCATGGCGCTGCGGTCCTGGGTGGCGCTGGCGGAGCAGGCGCTGGTCGACGGCGGCCTCAACACCGACATCCCCGCCGCCGATCTCATCGCCTACCTGGAGAGCAGCATGTTCGGCGTGGTCAGCGCGACGGGTGCGCAGCTCGACGCGGGACCGCTGACGGCGACGACCTAACGGATGGACCGCCGCCGGCCGCGGGCCGGCGGCGCGGTCGGTCGGTCTGATGTCGAGTGGTCGGTCCGATGTCCGTGCGGTCGGCCGCTTGAGGGACCGATCGCTCGACATCCGACCGACCACTCGACACCGGACCGACCGCGCCACTACCCGCACGGCGTCGGGCACCGGGGTGGTTTCAGAGCACCTTGGCCATCAGCAGGCACGGGTTCTCGACCCACATGTCCGGGAACTCCTCGACCGGGAGAAAGCCGACCGCCTCGTAGAAGGCCCGCGTCCGGTCGTAGCCCGGGTCCGGTCGTGACGGCCCGAAGGTCTTGACGGTGAGCAGGCGGACGCCCCGGGCGCGCATGTCGTCCTCGGCGCGACGCAGGAGGGCCCGCCCGATTCCCGTGCGGTGGTACTTGCGCCGAACGGCGAGCAGGTGGACCTCTGCCGTGCTGTCGTAGCGCGGGTCGAGGAGCAGGATGCCCGTCACGTCGGCGACGGGTATCCGGGAGCCGTCGAGCGCGCCTTCCGCGAAGCTGTCGCTCGGGGCGTCCACGCGGACGCCGTCGCCCGTGAAGTGGGCATTCACGGCGAGGTAGTTGGGAAATTTCCGGGCCGCGTCCTCGTATTCGTCCGTGAACTTCTCGAGGCCGAACCATTCGGGAAGTTCGCCGAGAATGTCGTGGGCAGCATCTGATCGGCCTCGCGTCCGCACCACGTCGTAGGTCCCAATCACGCGCATCAAGGTAGTACTTAATCGGGCTATTCACTATGCACACTAGTGGTAATTCCCTAAAGACACCTTTGCCCCTTTGCGACCCCTTGGGTACCTTCCGCGGCATCCTGAAGACACCACACCCCTCGGGGTAGCGGCGCGTCCTGCCCACCGACCGCCGCCGAACCGCAACCCCGGGCCCTGCCGCCCCCTCGAACCGCAACCCGGGCGCGCCGGCCGCTGCCGAACCGCATGGTGAATCGTGCCAATCTCGATTTGGCACGATTCACCATGCGGTTCGGCAGC
>NZ_BAAGRL010000005.1:0-149781 GCF_054782975.1 Myceligenerans halotolerans | reverse complement strand
TTGGACATACCGCCCACCTCCCAAATTGGCGGACGTCTCTACGTTACGAGGGGAGGCACACGGTACCCGTCCGCCACCATCCCCCAGACGATCGACCCGGCAACGAACACCCCGCCATACGCGGCCAGGATGCGCCCGAAGTTCGCGTCCGGCTGCAGCGTCGCCATCACGCCGTACAGCCCGAGCGCGATCACCCCGAACCCCACCCACACCCATCCCCGCTGCTCGCGCAGCCCTTGCCAAACGAGCCAGGCGCCGCCGATCTCGAACAGCGCGGCGACGACGAACAAGATGACGGAGCGGGGGATGAGTGTCGAGTCCACGGATTCACGGTACGACGACGGCCGTTGGCGCAGTCAGTCGCCGATCCGCCGTGACCACGTAGCCCCGTCGGACGTGAAGCCGACCCGTTCCAGATAGGCCGTCTCGCCGCGCCCGACTTCCTGGCCCACCAGGGCCAGAGCAGCCGAGCCGCCACCCGGACCGTCGTCGTCGTCCCCGGCGCCGCCGGCCCGCGCCCCCAGCACGGGCCGCAAAACCTCCCGCAACCCCGTCCGAGCCAGCGCCCCGGACTCCTTCCACACGAACTCGCCTGGCGTGAAGTCGCGGAACCGCAAGCTCACCCAGTCCAGCAGGACCGCCCCGACGCCGCCTCCGAGGTCGAGCACCTCGACCACTCCGACGGTCTCGTCGCCGCGTTGCACGAGGAAGGCATGGCGCCGCTCGTCGGCGGCCGGCTCGGCGCGGAACTGCGGCGCGTGCCCGGCGATGTCGTCGGCATGGACCCGCAGCACGTGGAGAAGGTACGCGTCGTCGGGCGCGACCTCGACGACGGCGTACGCCGCGGCGTCGTGGCGTTCACGGTTCAGGCGGATCAGCCAGTAGATGTTGATGAGGACGATCACGCCGTTCATCGCGAAGAACGGCCAGATCCCGACGATCCCGTTGTACAACGTCGCCAGCGCCGACCCGGTGAGGTTCAGCCAGCGGAAACGCAGCACGCGGGCCTGCATGAGCGACCAGACGACGAGTACGGTTCCCGCCCAGCCGCCGATCTCGAGGAGGAGGTTCACCTCCCGAGGTTAGACCGCCGACCCCGGTGCCGCCCCAGGCGCGGGGCATGAGGTTCCTTACAGGGAACGAGGCTGCTTTCACTTCACCCGCTTGAAGTGAAAGCAGTCTCATGCCTGACCTGCCGCTTCGGGCGCCGTCGTCCACCACCGAAAGTCGCGGCTTGAACTTGACGCGACGTCAACCTCTACAGTCGCATCCATGAGCTGGTCCATCCAGGAGATCGCCCGGATCGCGGGCACCACGAGTCGCACTCTGCGGCACTACGAGCAGGTCGGGCTGCTGGAGCCCGCGGGCCGCGCGCCCGGCGGCGCCAGGCGGTACGACCAGGACGCCCTGGTCCGGCTGCAGCGCATCCTGCTGCTTCGCGACCTGGGTATGGGGCTCGCCGACATCGGCGACGCCCTCCGCTCCGAGCCCGACGCAGCCCGCGCCCTGGCCGCACATCGCGACCAGCTGCGGGCGGAGCGGGAGCTGGTCGAGCGCCGGCTCGCCAGTCTGGACCGGACCATCGACGCGATAGAGAAAGGAGACAGCATCATGGCCGAGGACATGTTCGACGGGTTCGACCACACCCAGCACAAGGAGGAGGTCGAGCGCCGCTGGGGCACGGAGGCGTACGCGCAGGGCGACGCCTGGTGGCGCGGCCTCGGGCCCGAGGGGCAGAAGGAGTGGAAGGCGCGTCTGACGGCGCTCACCCAGGAATGGGTCGACGGCGCGTCAGCGGGCCTCGACCCCGCGGGCGACGAGGCGCAGGCGATCGCCGCCAAGCACGCCGACTGGCTCGCGGGAATCCCCGGCACCCCGGGCCACGGCGCGGAGGCGCCGACCAAGGAGTACCTGGTGGGCCTCGCGGAGCTGTACGTCGCGGACGAGCGCTTCGCGGCGAACTACGGCGGCGGCGAGGGCGCGACCTTCGTCCGCGACGCGCTGACGGTGTACGCGGACCGCAACCTGTAGGTCCGACGACGGACGAGCTGGCGCCGAACCGCAGTCAGGTGGCGATCCGCTCCCGCCGACCGCGCACCCACGCCGAACCGCAGCCGCCGTCCGGTCGCAGTTGCCGAGCCGCAGCTTGAATCGTGCCATCGACCGATTGGCACGATTCAAGCTGCGGCTCGACGCCCGGTCTTGGTGCCTGGCTGCGGTTCGGCGACCGTGGCCACCACCTGAGCGACGGTTCGACGCCCGGATGTGGCGTCGGGTTGCGATTCGGGATCGTGACCGCGGCCTGGGCGTCGGCGCGGCGCCGAACGAGGCCGGTCCGCGCGCCGCCCCCTTCACACCCCCGCCCCGACCTCCCGTGGCTCGCGAGCCCCCCGCATCCCCACCAGCACCCCCGCCGCCAGATACACCCCCGCGAGCACCGCGAACAGCCCCGGCGACCAGCCCATGTCCGGCACCACCGCAGCGGCCAGCGCCGCGGCGCCGACGAACGCCGCGTTGTACAGCACGTCGAAGAAGGCGAAGGCCCGGCCGCGGTACTCGTCGCCGGAGTCCCGCTGCACGATCGTGTCGACCGCGATCTTCGCCCCCTGGGCGGCCATTCCCAGCAGCGCGGCTGCCGTCAGCATCAGGATCAGCCCGGGCTCGACGGGTACGAGCAGTAGCTGCGACGCCGAGGCGACCACCAGCATGGTCGCGATCCAGCTCTGCGGCGCCATCCGCCGCCCGATCCACGCCGTCGCGATGATCGCGACGCCGCCGCCCACCCCGGTCGCTCCCACGACCTGCGCGAACACCGCCAACCCCGACGTCGAGTCCGCAGGGTCCGACAACAGGTTCCGCGCCATCAGGATCGACGCGATGAACACCACCCCGTAGCAGAGACGGTGTGTCGCCATGGCAAGCAGCGCCTGCCCGGGCGTGCGCCGCCCGGCAAGATAACGCGCCCCGTCGGCCAGTCCGCGCGCGACCAGGACGATCTCGCGCCCCACCCGGCCCGACACCGGCACCACCGGCCCCAGCTCTTCCCGCCGCAGCCGCAGCCCGAGCAGCGAGGCGCATCCCATCACGAGTGCCGCACAAGTGAGGGCGGTCGCGTCCTGCACCCGGCCCGGCGGCGCCAGCTGCGCGAGGACAAACGCCCCCAGCCCGCCGAGGAAGGCGGCGCCCGCGCCGAGCGTCGGCGTCAGGGCGTTGGCGGTGAGCAGCAGTTTCTTGTCCTCGACGACGAGTGGCAGTCCGGCCGACAGCCCCGCGAGCAGGAACCTGTTCACACTCAGCGCCGCGAGCCCGAGGACATAGATCCACACGGAAACGCCGTCGGCCACCATGAGGACGGCCATGGCTGCCGTGATCACCACGCGTACGGCGTTGCCGACCACGAGCACCTGCCGTCGCTGCCAGCGGTCGAGGAGGACCCCGGCGAACGGGCCGACGATCGTGAACGGCGCCAGCATCACCGCGAACGCACCGGCGATCGCGGGCGCGCTGCCCTGCGACTCCGGCGAGAAGAACAGCAGGTTCGCGAGGCCGACCTGGAACATGCCGTCGCCGGCCTGCGAGACCAGCCGCACCGCGAACAGCTTCCGGAACCCGGAGCGGGCGAGCAGCGCGCGCAGCTCGCGGAAGACGGACATGCCCCGAGCCTAGACGCTGGCCGACGGCGGCCGCGGGCGGGTGCGCGGATCCCGCGCGACGCGCACCCGGAACGCAGGTCCGCCCGAGCCTGCGCCGGTGCTCCGACGGTGAACATTCCGCGACTTACCGCGCGGTAACAGGCTTGAGGCGCCTCGTGAGGTCTGTCGCCCAGGTGCTAATATTCCGGCGTTCCAGCCAAAGGAGGCTTGCACATGTTTGCGCTCGACAGCATGGGTCTGATCGCAGTCGGCGTGATCGCGATCGTCATCGTCGGCTTGGCGGTCGGCGTGACTGCCCTGATCACGGTTGTGTCGAAGCGGGTCCGCAAGGACTGACGCCAAGGTCCAGGCGGGGCGGCCCGTTGAAGTACCGCCCCGTCCCGGCCCGTCGAAGGACTCGTGAGCTCGCGCTCAAGGTCCTTCGCACGACTGACAGCGTTGACAACCCTGCACACTTCCTCAGCGCACGAGAATCCCGGCCTCGCCCAACACCTCACGCACAGCGCCGAGCTGCCAGGCGCCGGATAAGGACCTGACCTCCGGAGATCCCTCTGAGTACGCTCGCAGCATGACGACACTCGGCTGCGCCCTCCTCCCGACCTTCTCGCCACAGCAGTACCTGCCGATCGCTCGCGCCGCCGACGATGCGGGCCTCGCGGAGATCTGTCTCTGGGAGGACTGCTTCAAGCAGACGGGCATCGCCGCCGCGGGGGCGATCCTCGCGAGCACCACCGCCCTCCGGGTGCAGCTCGGTGTGTTGCCGGTCCCGCTCCGGAACGTCGCGCTGACCGCGATGGAGATCGCCACGCTGGAGGGGATGTTCCCCGGGCGGCTGGAGCCCGGCATCGGGCACGGGGTGCAGAGCTGGATGGGGCAGGTGGGTGTGCGCGCCGCCTCCCCGCTCACGCTGCTGCGCGAGTACGCGACCGCGCTGCGCAGCCTGCTCGCCGGGGAACGCGTCACCGTCTCGGGCCGCTACGTGACGCTGGACGACGTCGCCCTCGACTGGCCGCTGACCACCGCCCCGCCGGTGATCAGCGCCGCCACCGGGCCCAAGACGCTGCGGCTGGTCGGTGAGGTGGCCGACGGCATCGCGCTCGACGGCGGCAACGGGCTGACCAAGCTGCGGACCGCCGTCGACACGGTCCGTAAGGCGTACGACGACGCCGGGCGCACCGACCCCTTCAAGGTGATCATCTCCGTGCCGACGGCCACCGGCCCGGGCGCCGCGGAGCGCGTCCGGGCCTGGCTGCCCAGCTGGGACCTGCCCGACGAGCCGGAGGAGTACTGCGTCTGGGGCGACTCCGCCGAGGAGATCGCGGACGGCCTGCGCACCTTCGCCGACCTGGGCGCGGACACGATCAACGTCCAGCCCCTGGAGTCGGAGCCGGACCCGGAGGCACTGGTCGGATTCCTGGGCCGGGAGGTCCGCCCGCTGCTGGCGTGAGCGGCGGCGCACCACCGGTTCCGTCCGCCCGGTCGGCTTTCTCGGAAGCGACCGATGGCGCGCGGACCACCTCCTGGCGCGCGAAGAGCCGTGTGGTACCGCCGGGTGATGTCCGACAGCCGGACTACGTTGGCCGGCATGAGCGAATCGGAAGCGGGCGATCGAATCGCCGACGAGGACTGGTACGCACGGGATCTGTCGGGAACCGCCTGGCAGGACACCACGTGGGTCGACGTCGACCTGACCGAGGCGACCGGCGTCGGTGCGACGTTCGAGGAGTGCACGTTCCGGGGCGTGAAGTTCAACGCCGCGTCGTTCACCGAGTGCGCGTTCACCGCGTGCATCTTCGACCGGTGCAACTTCTTCGACGTCACGTTCGAGCGCTGCAAGATGGTGGGTTCCGTGTTCAGCAACTCCAAGCTGGACCTGGTCAAGGCCGAGCGCGGGAACTGGTCGTTCGTCGATCTCACGCGTGCCGACATCGGTTCGGCACGGTTCGACGGCGTCCGGTTCCGCGAGGCGAACCTGCGCGAGCTCAAGGGGCGTGGAGCCGTGCTGACCGGTTGTGACCTGTCCGGCGCGGACCTCGAGCTCGTGAACCTGTCCGGCGCGACGCTGCTGGGCAGCGATCTGTCGGCCCTGGATCCGCGCACCGCCACGCTCGACGGCGCGATCATCACCCCGGACCAGGCGACAGTGCTGGTCGAGGCGCTGGGGCTGGTCGTCCGGCCGGCGTGACCGTCGGCGCTCAGCTCCACCGACCGCCGAGCATCGTCTCCCTCACCAGCGGCACTCCCGGCCGGTAGGCCAGGTGCAGGTACGACGGCGCGTCCAGCACCGCCAGATCCGCGCGGGACCCGACCCCCAGCCACCCGACGTCGTTCCGCCGCAGCGCGCTCGCCCCACCGGCCGTCGCCGCACGCAGGGCCTCCGCCGGCGACATCCGCATCTCCCGCACCGCCAGGGCCAGGGCGAACGGCATCGACGAGGAGAACCCCGACCCGGGGTTGCAGTCAGTGGCGATGGCGACGGTGACGCCCGCGTCCAGGAACCGGCGGGCGTCGGGGTACGGCTGCCGCGTCGAGAACTCGATCGACGGGAGCAACGTCGCGACGACGCCGGAGTCCGCGAGGTTCCGCAGGTCGTCGTCCGACGCGAACGTGCAGTGGTCCGCCGATGCCGCCCCGGTCTCGCACGCCACCTCGATCCCCGGGCCGTGGCCGAGCTGGTTCGCGTGGATGCGCGGGGCGAGTCCCGCGGCCGTCCCGGCGCGCAGGATCGTCCGCGCGGCGTCGGCGTCGAAGGCACCGCGCTCGCAGAACACGTCGATCCAGCGCGCGAACGGCGCGCAGGCGTCGAGCATGTCGCCGACCACCAGGTCGACGTACCCGGCAGGGTCGGTGTCCGGCGGGACCACGTGCGCGCCCAGGAACGTCGTCTCGGGCGTGAGCTCCCGCGCGATCCGCAGCGCCCGTGCCTCCTGGCCGACGTCGAGCCCGTAGCCCGACTTGATCTCGACGGTGGTGGTGCCCTGCCGCCGCATCTCGGCGACGAGCCGCCGGGCGTTGGCGCGCAGCTCGTCGTCCGACGCCGCGCGCGTGGCTGCCACCGTGGTCCGGATGCCGCCCGCGGTGTAGGGCCGTCCGGTCATCCGAGCCTCGAACTCGGCGGACCGGTCGCCGGCGAACACCAGGTGGGCGTGCGAGTCGACGAACCCCGGGATCACCGTGCGCCCGCCGAGATCACGAGCCTCGTCGGCAGCGGGCGCACCGGCCGCGGGCCCGGTCCACACGACGGATCCCTCATCGATGACGACGGCGGCATCGTGCACGATCCCGAGATCGTCGCCGGCCCTCCTTGACGGGGCAGCATCCCCGGTGAGGACTGCGCTGCCGTCCGGCCGAGCCTCCACGGCCGGAGCGCCCCAGACCGGATCATTCGTGACCAGCTCGCCGATATTCGTCAGTAGCAGGCTCATCGCGTGTTCTCCCCGCTGGAAGCGGTCACCGACGGCCTCGTGATCAGGTCCGAGAGCGCGTCCGCCAAGGCGTCCACTCCGGCGAGCGCGTCGGCCGTGGTGATCGATTCCTCCGGTGAGTGGGAGACGCCGGTCTCGTTCCGCACGAACAGCATCGCGGTCGGGATGCCGGCTTGCTGGAGGAGCCCGGCGTCGTGCCCGGCGCCGGTCGGGATGACGGGAACGCCGGCGCCGGAGGCCGGCGCCCGCAGCGGATGCCGATGGTTCGCCGGGCCTCGCTCCGTCTGGTCGGGGCTGGTCCCGCTCCGCTCCTTCCCGTCCCGGCCTGCCGGAGCTCCCTGGTCCGACGACGCCCCGAGCGCCTCGGCCAGCCTGCTCGTGAGGCCCGGGTCGAAGACCACCTCTCCCGAGACCGACTCTGCGGTCACCTCGAGGGTCGTCCCGTCGGCCACGGCCCGCTCGCGGGCGGCACGCTCCACCTCTCGCAGTAGCTCCGCCAGCTCCCCGTCGGACGATGCCCGCGCGTCCAGCCAGGCGCTCACCCGCGAAGGGATCGCGTTGGTGCCGCCCGGCCGCACGTCGAGGCGGCCGAACGTCGCGCGACGGATCGCGTCGCCGACGCCGTCCCGCGCACGGGCCGCGGTGTCGGCCGCGAGCGAGGTGGCCGCGTACGTCAGCATCGGGTCGCGGCGGTCGGCCATGCGGGTGGCGCCGGCATGGTCGGCGTGGCCGCAGAAATCGAACCGGTAGCGGCCGTGCGGCCAGATGGCGCTCGCGAGGCCGACCGGCGCGTCGTCGCGCAGCGCCAGGTCGCGCCCCTGCTCGCAGTGCAGTTCGACGAAGCAGGAGACGCCGTCGAGCAGGCCGGTCGCATCGGCGTCACCGGTGCCGATCGCGTCGTCGTCCCCGGCGATCACGTCGCCGAGCGCGATCCCGTCGCGGTCGCGCAGTTCGCGGGCGTCGGCCCAGCCGATCTGCCCGGTCGCCAGGCGTGAGCCCAGGCAGGCAAGGCCGAACCGCGACCCCTCCTCCTCGACGAACACGCCGATGCCCAGCGGGACGCGGGGCTCGACGCCGCGCTCGCGCAGCACGTCGATCGCGGCGAGGGACGAGACGACGCCGAGCGGCCCGTCGAACGCACCTCCGTCCAGCACGGAGTCCAGGTGCGACCCGGTGAGGACGGCGCCATCCCGCCCGCCGCCGTCGTCCACGGGGTCCCACCAGGCGATGGTGTTGCCGAACCGGTCGGACTCCACGCTGAGTCCGCGGGCTCGCGCCGCCTCCTCGAACCATGCCGCCGCCTCGCGTTCCGCGGTCAGGAACGGCTGCCGGAAGTATCCGCCGGTCCGGGCCGACCGCCCGAGGGGCTTCAGGTCACGCCACATCTGCTCGAAACTCACCGCCCCATTGGAACATCCGCTTGGCTCCACCCGACTGGCCCGCGGCTCGCCGGTTGGCCTCCGGCTCACCGGCTGGCCCGCGGCTCCCGGCCCAGCCTGCGCTTCCCCGCTCGCCCCGCGCCTCCCCGCGGTCCGTCACCCCGTCCTCCCCCGACTTTTCGTGCGGTCCGTGCCGGGCGGGCGGCGGGCGGCCATGGGGGCCGCGCCGGTGGGGTCGCGTCACCCACCGACGCGGCGTCTTGGGGTGCGCCGAGAGGCACGGCACCCGACGTGGTGCCGTGCCCCCCGGGTCCTGATCGGGGAGGCGGGGGTCTCGACCCGACCGGTCAGGGAGGAGCTGCCTCGAAAGCCGGTACTGAGGATCAGCACGTGTTCGAGGCCTCCTCCTGCATCGAAAGCTCTGTCGTCCATCGTGGTGGCGCACGTGTCCAGGTCCGAGGCGAACTCGTCCCGCTCGACGGTGCACGCCCCGTCATCGACACCCGTATTCCACCAGAGCCCGCGACCCGAAGAAATGGGCAGAGCTACCCATGGACACGGCTGCTGACTCGGGGAGAAGAGGCGCGATGGCTCCTCCGCGCGACCCGACGAGGAGCCCGCCACGCCACCGGCCGGCCCGTGCTGACCGACCTCGCCGCGACCGACGTCGGACAGTCCGCGTAACCTCGCCTCCATGGACGGAGCACGCACAGTCCGCGCAACCCGCGGCACCGAACTCACCGCCCGCAGCTGGCAGACCGAAGCCCCCCTGCGGATGCTCATGAACAACCTCGACCCCGAGGTCGCGGAACGGCCCGACGACCTCGTGGTCTACGGCGGCACCGGCCGTGCCGCCCGCTCCTGGCCCGCCTACGACGCCATCGTCCGCACCCTCACCGACCTGCGCGAGGACGAGACCCTCCTGGTCCAGTCCGGCAAACCGGTCGGCGTGCTGACCACGCACGAGTGGGCGCCACGAGTACTCATCGCGAACTCGAACCTCGTGGGGGACTGGGCGACGTGGCCCGAGTTCCGCCGCCTCGAACAGCTCGGCCTCACGATGTACGGGCAGATGACCGCCGGATCCTGGATCTACATCGGCACCCAGGGGATCGTCCAGGGTACCTACGAGACCTTCGCCGCCGTCGCCGAGAAGAAGTTCGGCGGCAGCCTCGCCGGAACCCTCACCCTCACCGCCGGCTGCGGCGGCATGGGCGGCGCACAGCCGCTCGCCGTCACGCTCAACGGGGGAGTGTGCCTGATCGTCGACGTCGACCCCGGCCGGCTCGCACGGCGCGTCGAGCACCGCTACCTCGACGAGGTCGCCGACTCCGTGGACGACGGCGTCGCCCGGGCGCTCGCGGCCAAGGCCGAGGGACGCGCCTGGTCGGTGGGCGTGGTCGGGAACGCCGCCGAGGTGTTCCCGGACCTGCTGGCCAAGGGCGTGGACATCGACATCGTCACCGACCAGACCTCGGCGCACGACCCGCTGTCCTACCTGCCGCTCGGCGTGGCCCTGGAGGACTGGGCCGCGGAGGCCGAGAAGGACGCTGCCGGCTTCACCGACCGGGCCCGCGAGTCCATGGCCCGGCACGTCGAGGCCATGGTCGGCTTCCAGGACGGTGGGGCCGAGGTGTTCGACTACGGCAACTCCATCCGCGACGAGGCCCGCCAGGGCGGCTACTCCCGCGCCTTCGACTTCCCCGGCTTCGTCCCCGCCTACATCAGGCCGCTGTTCTGCGAGGGCAAGGGCCCGTTCCGCTGGGCCGCACTGTCCGGCGACCCGAAGGACATCGCCGCGACCGACCGCGCCATCCTCGACCTCTTCCCCGACCACGACCGCCTCCACCGCTGGATCCGCGGCGCCCAGGAGACGATCGCGTTCCAGGGCCTGCCCGCCCGGATCTGCTGGCTCGGCTACGGCGAGCGCGACAAGGCCGGCCTCGCGTTCAACGAGCTCGTCGCGTCCGGCGAGGTCAGCGCCCCGCTCGCGATCGGGCGCGACCACCTCGACGCCGGGTCGGTCGCCTCGCCGTACCGCGAGACCGAGGCCATGGCCGACGGCTCCGACGCCATCGCCGACTGGCCGTTGCTGAACGCGCTGACGGCGGCATCGTCCGGCGCCACCTGGGTGTCGCTGCACCACGGCGGGGGCGTCGGCATGGGCCGGTCCATCCACGCCGGCCAGGTCTCGGTGGCTGACGGCACGCCGCTCGCGGCCCAGAAGCTGGAGCGCGTCCTCACCAACGACCCGGCCATGGGCGTCCTCCGTCACGTCGACGCGGGCTACGACCGCGCCACCGAGGTCGCGGCGGACCGCGGTGTCCGGATCCCGCGATGACCGTCGTTCTCGGCAGGGAGTGACGGATGAGTACCTGGTTCTGTGAATGGGCCTGGGTCGGGGGCGATCAGGCCGCCGGCAACGTGGTGATCCGCACCGAGCGCGGGCGTGTCACCGAGGTGACCGCCGGCGTCGTCGAACCGCCCGGTCAGGCCATACGGCTGCGCGGCCTCACCCTGCCCGCGTTCGCCAACGCCCACTCGCACGCCTTCCACCGCGCACTCCGCGGCAGGACGCACACGGTGGACGACGACGGTCGTGGCAGGCCTGGTCACGGCGGCGCCGGATCCTTCTGGACCTGGCGCGAACAGATGTACCGGGCCGCCGATCGGCTCGACCCGGACTCGTACTATCGGCTCGCCCGGGCGCTGTACGCCGAGATGGTGCTGGCGGGATACGGCGTCGTCGGCGAGTTCCACTACCTGCACCACGCGCCCGGCGGGCGGCGCTACACCGACCCCAACGCGATGGGCGAGGCGCTCGTCGCCGCCGCCGCCGACGCCGGGATCCGCCTCACTCTGCTCGACACCTGCTACCTCACCGCGGGCGTGGCCGGCGAGGCGCTGGAGGGTGTCCAGCGCCGTTTCGGCGATGCTGACGCGGAAGCCTGGGCGGATCGCGTCGATTCCATCGCCCGCTCTCACCTCGCCGAGATGACGTCCGCCGCGACAGGCGACCCACCCCGCCGACGGATGCCGGGCCAGGCGCCAGGGACCGCTCCCGCGGCGGATGACGGTCGGTCCGGCGGCCTGGTCCGGATCGGGGCGGCGATCCACTCGGTGCGCGCGGTGCCTCCGTCGGACATGGGGATGGTCGCGGAGTGGGCGGCCGCCCACGATGCGCCGCTGCACGTCCATCTCTCCGAGCAGCCCCGGGAGAACGAGGACTGCCTCGCCGCCCACGGCCGGACCCCTACCGCCCTGCTCGCCGAGCACGGCGCGCTGACCGCGCGCACCACCGCGGTCCACGCGACACACCTGACCGGCGCCGACATCGCCCAGCTCGCCTCGTCCGGAACCCGGGCCTGCGTCACCCGCACCACGGAACGAGACCTGGCCGACGGCGCCCCCGACCTCGGCCGGATGGTCGGCGCGGGGATCGGGCTGTGCGTCGGCTCGGACAGCAATGCGATCGTCGATCCCTTCGAGGAGACGCGTGGCCTGGAGCTGGACGAACGCAGCCGCACTCTCGGCCGAGGCCACCTCGGCGCGGCAACCCTGCTCCACGCTGCCACCGCGGGAGGCTACGCCTCGCTCGGCTGGACGGATCACGCCGCGGATCCGCGGCGGAACCATCGGGCCGACGGCCGGGCCCGTCCCGCCGAGGGGGCAGGCAGTCCGCTCCTCCCGGGCGGGGGGAGCGGTGCGGCCGATGCGCCGGGCGCGCGCGGGGGCGGGATCGCCGTCGGGGACCTGGCGGACTTCACGACCGTGTCCCTCGACTCGATCCGCCTCGCCGGCTGGACCCGCGACACCCTCCTCGACCACGCCACCTTCGCCGCCACGTCCGCCGACGTGACGGACACGATCATCGCCGGCCGCCACATCGTCCAGGACCGCGTCCACGATTCCGTCCCCGACCCGGCCGCCGACCTCCACCATCAGATCCGCGCGCTCCTGTACCAACCCTGACCTGCACCGTCATACCGTGCGCCGGACCTCCAGGTGGACCCGGGTGACTCACCGCGACCCCGAGAGCCGGGGCCCGGATCAGGGAAAGAACCGGGGGAGCACCCGATACCGTCAGGCCTCGGCGCGCCATAGCGTGAGGGCATGACCACGCAGACACTTTCCCGGCCTCGCCAGGGCCGCATGATCGCCGGAGTGTGCGCGGGCGTCGCGAGGCGCTTCGGGTGGAACGTCACCCTGGTGCGCGTGCTGACCGTCGCCTCGATCCTGCTCCCCGGCCCGCAGGTGCTGGCCTACATCATCTTCTGGATCCTCATGCCCAACGACGACTGATCGGTGCCCGCCGTATGGTCGAGGGCTTGGCGAGTAGTCGGTCGTTTTGCGTGTGGTCGGTCAAGTGATTGGCCGACCATGCGCCGAACCCCCGACCACCCGCCAAAACCCCGACCAGCCTGCCGAGCCGGGGCGCCTCGCCGGGCCACGGCAGTCCAGCGGCCCACCGGCCCCGCCGGGCTGAGCCGGCCCACCGGCCCCGCCGGCCCGCCGTCCCGCGCGGGCCTCACCACCCCGCCGGGGCCAGAACCTTCCTGATCCGCTTCTCGCTGATCGGGCCGTCCGTGCCGAGTTGCTGGGCGAACAGGCTCACCCGGAACTCCTCGAGCATCCAGCGGACCTCCGCCAGCTCCGCGCCCCGCGCCGCGTCGGGAGTCCCGTTGGCATGAGCAGCACGAGCCTTCTCCCACGCCTGCGTCACGTCGCCGACCCGCCAGGCGAGGTCCGCGTCCCGGGCCGGGTTCTCGCTCGCCTTCGCCAGCCGGTGGGACGCCGCGCGCAGATAGCGCACGAGGTGCGGCAGCCTGCGCGGCGGCGTCCGCGACACGAACCCGTCGTGGATCAGTCCGGCCGCGTGCTCGCGCAGGTCCTGGAGCACCTGCAGCAGGGCGAGGCTGGACTGCCCCCGGATCTCCCCCTCCAGCGACCGGTACGCGGACAGCGCCGCCACCACATGCCCGACCACGCGGTACACCTCGTCCTCCAGGTGCTGTCGCACGTGGTCGCGGGCCGCCGCGAAGCCGGCCTCGCTCCGGATCGTTGCTGCATCCGGCCCGCCGGGCGGGGTGTCGTACCGCCGCTCGGCATCCGGAACGGTCAGGCCGACGACGGCGGCCAGCTGCAGATCCGTGACCAGCGAGTCCGTGTCCCCATAGGGGCTGGACGCCATGGTGAGCGACTGCGTTCCCGACCAGCGTGACGTGATCCGCGCCGTCGGCAGAGCCGTCTCCTGCAGCAGCAGGCGCCGCACCCCGGCGGCATGCGTCTCGTCCCGCGCGGACTCGTCGGCCAGGATCCGCAGCGCGACGGCAGTGGCCCGTGACTTGCCCTTCGTCTTCGGCCCGCGTTCCTCGACGAGCGCCGGGTACCCGTGCACGACGACGCCCCCGCCGACGTCGGTCGCGACGACCTCCGGCAGCACCCCACCGGTCAGCCCTTCGGGCCATCCGGTGAGATTCTCTCGCTCGGCGACCACACCGGCGGACCGGGAAGATGTTCCTCCCGCGGAGTCTTGCGTCCCGGCCGCGTCCTGCCGCGAGGCTGATCGGTCCACCTTGGAGGGGGCACCTGTCCCGCCAGGACCTCCCTGCCGGGGGAGTACTGTCCCCCCGGAGCCCCCGGACCGGGACAACGGCTCTGATCCGCCACCCACTCCCGGAGTATTCGCCTGAGCCTCCGCCAGCGCATGGCCGACCGCACCGCGAACCGCCGCGCGGACCGCGGACTCGGCCCGCTTCGCGAGCTTGCGCTGGAGCAGAAGCAGGTCCTTCGACTCGTCGAGGACGACGGCGTTCGCGCTCTCCCGCCCATCTGCCGCCGACTCGCGGCCGCGCGCACTCGCCCCAGGGTCCGAGCCGCGCCTGCCGCTCGGATCCTTGCCGGTGCCCGAGCCTTGTCCGCGACTCGGCTTCCCGCGCTGACCGTCACCCCGGCCGCCGTCGCCCCCGGAACCACGCGCCTCGAACACCCGGAACGTCATGCGCAGATGATCCGGCAGTCGCTCGACCCGCTCCGACGTCCAGACGTCGTCCGGGATGACGATCCCGCGGACGGCTCGCACCGCCAGCGAGAAGGCGGCGGTGAACGGCTCGGCCATGCCGCCGGCGCGGGCCATGTCCTCCCAGGCCGGGCATTCCGCGCGCAGCCATGCCGAGATCTCGCGGGCACAGTCGGGCGCGGGGACGAGGTCACGGCGCACGGCCTTGGGCAGCGACTTGATCGTGGCGACGCAGAGGTCCTCCAGCAGCCCGGGCACCATCCAGTCGAACCCGTCGGGCACGACCCGCGGCAGCACCGACACCGGGATGTGCACGGTGACGCCGTCGGCCCCGGAGCCGGGCGCGAACTGGTAGGTGAGCGGCAGCGACAGGTCGCCCTGGGGCCAGACCTCCGGGAACGCGTCCGTGTCCACGGACGCATCCCCGACCAGCAGGTCCATCGTGAAGGTCAGCAGGTCGGGCTGCTCGCGCCGGGTCGGGTTCCACCACTTGTCGAAGTGCGCCGCCGACACCACGTGATCGGGTACGCGCTCGTCGTAGAAGGCGAAGAGATCGTCCTCGGACGCGACGATCCCTCGCCGGCGCGTCCGGGCCTCCAGCTCGCTCGCCTCGTCGAGGAGCCGCCTGTTCTCCGCGAAGAACTTGTGGTGCGTGGTCCAGTCGCCCTCGACGAGCGCGTGCCGCAGGAACATCTCCCGCGCCGCCTCGGGATCGACGCGCGAGTACAGCACCTTGCGGTCCGCGACGATCGGCACGCCGTACAGCAGGACCTTCTCCGTGCACATCGCCGCACCACGCTTCGTGGACCAGTGCGGCTCGGAGTAGGTGCGACGCGCGAGCGGCCCCGCCAGTTCCTCGGCCCACTCGGGCTGGATCCGCGCGACGTCGCGCGCCCACAGCCGCGACGTCTCCACGAGCTCGCCCGCCATGATCCATGCCGGCGGCTTCTTGCTCAGCGGCGAACCGGGGAAGATCGCGAACCGCGCCCCCCGCGCGCCCACGTACTCGTTGCGCGCCTGCTTCGTCGCCCGCCGCAGCGCCCGCTCACGAGCCTCACCCCGCAGATGCGCAACGGCGCTCGCCTTCACCTCACCCGTGTCCTGCATCCCGACATGCGACAGCAACCCGGCAAGCAGCGCCCGGTGAATCGTGTCCCCATCCCACTGCTTCTTCTCCAAGCCAGCGGCAGTCTGCGCCCCCGTCCCCGCCTCCGCACCACCAGGCACGGCCCGCGCCGCCCCGACGGAAGCCCGGTACGCCATGACGATCCCGAGAGGTTTCGACATCTCCCGCAGCTGCGCGACCACGTCCTGCCACTCGCGGATCCGCAGGAAGTTCAGGTACTCCGCCTTGCACAGCCGCCGGAACGCCGAGCCCGACAGCTCATGCTGCTGCTCGCGCACGTACTCCCACAGGTTCAGGTACGTCAGGAAGTCCGACGACGGGTCGCGGAACCGTGCGTGCTGCTGGTCGGCCTGCTCCCGCTCCTCGGCGGGCCGCTCGCGCGGGTCCTGGATCGACAGCGCTGACGCGATGATCGCGACCTCGCGCGCCACGCCGAGCTTGTCGCCCTCCACCACCATGCGGGCCAGCCGCGGGTCCATCGGGAGCTGCGCGAGCATGCGGCCCACAGGGGTGAGCCGCGTCCGGGGCGCGCCGGCGCGATCGCGTTCGTCGTCGCCCGGAGCGGGCTCTGCCCTCTCGCGTTCACTATCGACTCCGCGTTCTCCGTCGTCCCTGGATCGGCTGGTGCGCCTGCGGTCGGCGTCGTCCGTGGAGTCGCTGGTGCGCTTGCGACCGGCGTCGTCCCTGGGTTCGCCGGTGCGCCAGCGACTGCCGTCGTCCGTGGAATCGTCTTTGCGCTCGCGACCGGCGTCGTCCCTCGTACGGTCCGCGCGCCCACGCCCGCCGTCTGACGTCGTCTCCAGGGCCCCGAGTTCCGTGAGGAGCTGGACGCCGTCGCGGACCGCGCGCGTGTCCGGCGGCTCGACGAACGGGAAGCGGGCGACGTCGCCGGGCGACTCGGCGACCCCCACCGACACCATCTGCAGCAGCACGCTCGCCAGGGACGTGCGCAGGATCTCCGGCTCGGTGAACTCGGGCCGGCTCTCGAAGTCGTCCTCGGAGTAGAGCCGGATCGCGATGCCGTCCGCGACGCGGCCGCAGCGCCCGGCGCGCTGGTTGGCGCTCGCCTGCGACACGGGCTCGATCGGCAGCCGCTGCACCTTGGTCTGCTTGGACCAGCGGCTGATCCGCGCCGTCCCGGGGTCGACGACGTACCGGATGCCCGGCACCGTCAGCGACGTCTCGGCCACGTTGGTCGACAGCACGATCCGCCGGTGCGAGTGCGACTGGAACACCCGGTGCTGCTCGGCGCTGCTGAGCCGCGCGTACAGCGGCAGGATCTCCGTGTACCGGGGATTGCGGTTGTCGGTGGCCCGGTCGCGCAGATGACCCGCGAGGCCGTCGGCGGTGTCGTGGATCTCGCGCTCGCCGGAGAGGAACACGAGGATGTCGCCGGGCCCCTCACGCATGAGTTCGTCGCAGGCCTCGATGATGCCGGTGACGAGATCCTTCTCCTCGCCGCGTTCGGCAGCCTTCGACCTCGATCGCCGACCGCCACGCCCGTTCCCCGCGTCCGACGGCGGTCTCCGGTCGCCCTGGGCGGGCCCGGAACCCTGGGTGCGTGGTACGCCGCGACCGTCGTCGGCCCCGGCTGACGTGGCCCGCTGATCGTCCGGGACGAGCGGGCGGTATCGCACCTCGACGGGGTAGGTGCGCCCTGTCACCTCGACGACGGGCGCCTGGTCGGGCAGCGCGTTGACGACGATCTCCGGTGCCCCACCGCGCTCCGCCAGTGCCGCGGGGGAGAAGTGCCGGGCGAACCGCTCGGAGTCGATCGTCGCGGACGTGATGATCAGCTTCAGGTCCGGACGCCGCGGTAGCAGCCGGGCGAGGTACCCGAGCAGGAAGTCGATGTTCAGGGACCGCTCGTGGGCCTCGTCGACGACGATCGTGTCGTAGGCGAGCAACTCGGGGTCGCGCTGGATCTGGGCGAGGAGGATGCCGTCGGTCATGACCTTGACGAGGGTCTCGTCGGTCGACCTGTCCGTGAATCGCACCTGGTAGCCCACGGTGTCGCCGAGGTTCGTGCCCAGTTCCTCGGCGATCCGCTCGGCGACGCTGCGGGCAGCGATCCGGCGAGGCTGCGTGTGCCCGATCTGGCCGGTGCGGCCACGGCCGAGGTCGAGCAGGATCTTGGGGATCTGCGTGGTCTTGCCGGATCCGGTCTCGCCGGCGACCACCACGACCTGGTTCTCCGCGATCGCGCGGGAGATGTCGTCGCGCCGCGCGGAGACGGGAAGTTGCTCGGGGTAGGTGATGGGCGGCACGACGACGGCCCTGCGCTTCGCGGCCGCCCGGTCCAGTTCTGCCTGGGTGATCCGCTGGGGCCGCGCTTCACGGGAGCCGCCCCGTCGGCCACCCTCCCGCCGGCGACCGCCCCGCTGCCCGCCCCGTCCGGAGCGCGGCCGATCGGATCGGCGCTCGTCGGGTCGCGGCTCGTCGGCGCGGTCCCCGCTGGTTCGCTCCCTGCCGGCTCGGTTTCCGCCGGTCGGGTTCCCGTCGGTTCGATGACCGCGGGATCCGGCATCGGCGGGAGCAGGAGTTTCGTCGCCAAACCGCACCGATCCGGCGTCGGACATGCTGGTGGGGGATGGCTTGCTGCTCACGACCCACCATTCTCTCAGCCCCCGCAACCTGATTACGCGGCGCGTCCGCACTCCGCGCGCTACGGAGGCATGGTCGGGGGTTTGGCGTGTGGTCGGTCAAGCACTTGACCGACCACACGCCAAACCCCCGACCTGCTGTGGCCGTGGTCGGCTCGCGGCGCCGACCACCCCGGGCAGCCCCGGGAACTCCGACTGTCGGAGGCGGGTGCCCGTCAGTACGAGCAGTAGTTGAGGTAGGTCTGGGCGGCCGACTTCTCCGCCGGGTCCATCGAGAGGTCCCAGCGGTACTTGGTGTGGATCACCATCTTCGCGAAGGCGCACCGCTTGCTCGACAGCGGCGGCACCCACTCCGCGATGTCCTTGGCGCCCTTGGACGAGTTGACCTCGGTGGTGACGGCGATGAGCTGCGGGCCGTCGAGGTCGTTGGCGAAGGCCTGGCGGCGGCTCGTGGACCACGAGTTCGCCCCGGAGTCCCAGGCCTCGGCGAGGGCGACGACGTGGTCGATGGAGATCTGGGACGGGACGGTGCGGGTCTGGCCGTCGAACTGGCTGTACCAGCTACCGGAGTCCGGGTAGCAGTCGGCGCCGACGACGACGTTGCTGCCGTCGCGCTTCAGCACCACCTCGCGGGTGTTGCAGTTGTTGCCCTGGTTGCTCCAGTGCGGGAACTTGTCCCGGCTGTACCCGGTGCGCGGGCCCTCGGCCTCGACGGTGATGGCGTTCAGCTCCGCCTGGACCTGCGACTTCGACGGGATGTCCGGCGGGTAGGCGTAAGCCTGGTTCGGCAACGCGAGCGACGCGAGGACGAGGAGGGAGGTAAGGGCCGCGACGAGCGCGACCCGGAGGTTCATGGACGACGACGTAGCGGGCTGGGCCTGCATTATTGGGGGTTCCCTTCCGAGAACTGTACTGGCGCTTTGCCAGGCCCGATGCTTCCCGTGACGCGTGTCGACGCGATGACAGATGGGTGAAATAGTAGGGATATTTTGGATGCTGGACGGCGCGCATCAGAACGCCACGAGCGGGGGAACCCGTGGCGCTCTGAATCCGGTTCACATGCCGGAGCGGCCGGCCTCGAGGCCCAGCCAGAAGCCGAGACCCACGAGGAGCAGGGCACCGACGGTCGACAGGATCGACAGGACGAGGCCCCACTTGGCCAGGAAGAGGTCGAAGCCCTCCTTGCCGGCCTTCACGACGGCGACGGCGTTCACGATCACGCCGACGAGCGGGATGTAGGCCAGGAAGAAGCCCACCAGGCTGAAGACGACCGTCTGCGGGTCCTCCTCCTCGCCGTCGTCGGCCTTGGCGACGTCGCTCTGGGTCGCCTCGGTGACGGCGTTCGCGAGCTTCTCGGCGGCGTCGTCGGCCTTGCCCTCGGTGGTCTCGGAGGTGTTGGTCTCGGTGTCAGGGGAGGTCATGCGAAAGTGCTCCTCGAACGGGGACCTCAAGGGCCCTCTGGGTTGGTAGCTAGGACCGTTGTGTCCCATCGGTCGGCCATATTGTGATGTATCAGGTATAGCTAGCGCCAGGTTAGTGGTCCCCGACGCGGTGAGTCTCATCGCATCCGTCGTGTCGGGGCACACTGGCACCATGATCACGTCACACGCATCGGCCACCCCGGCGACCCCGGGTTCCGTGCCGGCGAACCTCACCACCGTCGACCTGACCGGCGACCCGCTCACCGCCGAGCAGGTCGTCGCCGTCGCCCGCCACGGCGCCCGCGTCGTCCTCACCGGCGACGCCCGCACTCGCATGGCCGCGACCCGGCAGATCATCGACGACCTCGCGCACGATCCCCGGCCGCACTACGGCGTGTCCACCGGGTTCGGCGCGCTGGCCCGCACCCACATCCCGGCCGACCGCCGCATCGACCTGCAGCGCAGCCTGGTCCGCTCGCACGCCGCCGGAACCGGGCCGGAGGTGGAGCCCGAGGTGGTCCGCGCCCTGCAGCTCCTGCGCCTGAACACCCTGGCCACCGGCCGCACCGGGGTGCGGCCCGGGACGGCGCAGGTCTACGCCGACATGCTGAACGCCGGGATCACGCCGGTCGTCCGCGAATTCGGATCCCTCGGCTGCTCCGGCGATCTCGCACCCCTGAGCCATGTCGCCCTCGCCGCCATGGGCGAGGGAGAGGTCCGGGTCGTTCGCCCCGCAGGAGGCGGTCCGACGACGGAGGCCGGGCACAGCGCGCCCGCGCCCGCCGTCGTCCCTGGGGCGGCCGAACCGGGCACACCTGGTCTCCCCGCGTCCGCCGTCGTACCCGGAGCTGCCGAGCCCGGGCCGCTCCGGCCGGCCGCCGAGGCCCTGGCCGAGGCGGGTATCACCCCCGTCACCCTCGCGGAGAAGGAAGGGCTCGCCCTCATCAACGGCACCGACGGGATGCTCGGCATGCTCGTCCTCGCCCTGCACGACCTCCGCAACCTGCTGGCCACCGCCGACGCCGCGGCCGCGCTCAGCGTCGAGGCGCTGCTCGGCAGCGACGCCCCGTTCGCCGAGGACCTGGTCGCGCTCCGGCCCCACCCGGGACAGGCGGCATCGGCGGCGAACCTCCGCGCCCTGCTCGCGGACAGCGGCATCATGGCCAGCCACCGCGACACCTACGAGGACGGATCCCCCGTCTGCACCCGCGTCCAGGACGCCTACTCCCTGCGCTGCGCCCCGCAGGTGCACGGCGCGGCGCGCGACACGCTGGACCACGCGGCGGCGGTCGCGGACCGCGAGCTCGCCGCCGCGATCGACAACCCGGTGGTCACGCCGGACGGCCGGGTGGAGTCCTGCGGCAACTTCCACGGAGCCCCGGTCGGCTACGCGCTCGACTTCGTCGCGGTCGCGGTCGCCGACGTCGCGAGCATCTCGGAGCGCCGTACCGACCGGCACCTGGACAAGCACCGCAACGACGGGCTGCCGCCGTTCCTCGCGCACGAGGCGGGCGTCGACTCCGGGCTGATGATCGCCCAGTACACGGCCGCCGGGATCGTCAGCGAGCTGAAGCGGCTGGCGATGCCCGCGAGCGTCGACTCCATCCCGAGCTCGGCCATGCAGGAGGACCATGTCTCCATGGGCTGGGCCGCCGCCCGCAAGCTGCGCAAGGCGGTCGACGGGCTCGGCCGGGTCCTCGCGATCGAGATCATGACGGCCTGCCGTGCGCTCGACCTGCGGCTCGCGGAACGGGGCGTAGGCGAGGAGCAGCGCCGGGCCGCGTCGTCGCCCCTGCCGGTCTCCGCGTCGTCCTGGGGCCCCGAGCGGATCGCGCCGGGTACGCGTGCGGTGTACGACGTCGTTCGCGGCGCGGTGGACGGCCCCGGTGCTGACCGTGTCCCGGCGCCCGAGATCGACGCGGTGACGAGCCTGGTCACGGCGGGAGCCCTCGTGGAGGCCGCCGGGGGTGCCGTCGGGCCGTTGCGCTGACGTGCTCCCGGACCGGCGATTGCTGCCCTGAACGTGCGGTCCCTTGATCGCCTCGGCAGACAATGACACGATCGATGGCCGGGGCGAGTGCCGAAGGCGCTCGACCCGGTCGGGACGCAGTACCGGCCACGCCGCTCATCGGGCACCGGTCGGTGTCAGTGGTGTATGCGAAGATGCGAGCGCGCAGGACGAGGTCGAGATGGCGACGGAGCTGAGCGAGCGACGGAGCCGTGTCGGTCTCCCATCGACGTAGGGGGAGTGCCCATGAGCAGCCCGAGCGATTCCTCTGGTGGGGAACGCGCGGACGGTGCCGACGAGGCGCCGGAAACCGTGCTGCCCGGGACTGCGGTTCCTGGGGCCGGGGCGAAGGGCCGGCGGTTCCGGCTGCCCGGCGCCGCCTTCGTGCGTGCGCACCGCCGCGGACTGCGGCGGATCTCGGCGGCGGCGGTGGGCGCGGCGGTCGCCGTGGCCGTGCTGTTCGGCTCGGGCGGAAGCCTGCCGCAGGGCGGAGTGGGCTATGCCGACGCGCCACTCCGTTCGTACGCGGCCTCCGGGGAAGCATCCGTCGTAGCCGTCTCCGGCAAGAACATCACGATCGACCAGGTGCTCGGGGTCCTGGAGCGCGCGCACCGGCTCGCGGTCGAGCAGGGCGCGTCGATGGACCCGCAGGTCGCTCAGGCTGCCGCCGAGCTCGGCATGCTGTACACGACCTACCGGGTGCAGCAGGAGGCGATCCGCGCCGCGTCGGGGATCCTGGACCCGCGTGACGGGTCCGTGGTCGGCGGGACGGGCAGCCGCGACGGTGCCGAGGAACTCGGTGGCGAGGGGGACGAGGGACAGGGCGGTGACTTGCCGGGAGGGACCGTGGACGTCGGGTCCGCGACCGAGGCCTCACACGTCCGCGGCGTGAACGACGAACCGGTCGACGATCCCGGTACGGGCGGCTCGCACGACCACGAGGCCGGGACGGACACCCACGATCACGCCACGCTGGTCACGCGCGAGGACCTCGTGCTCGCGGCACAGCGGCTCGCGCTGCTCATGGACCCGAGCGCGGCGGACGCCCTCATCGTCGCCCCGGTACCGGCGACCGGCGCGGGCAGCGCGGCCGGTTCCGGTGACCCGGGCCTGCGGCAGAACCTGGTGTCGATCGTGGATGCGTTCGGCGGGTCCACGGCCGGGTTCGCGAACGGGCGCATCCCGGTCGCGGTCCTCTGCTCTCTCGAGTTCGCGCCGGGCCACCGCCTGCGCTGCGATGCGGCCGAGCGGCTCACCGCGCTCAACGAGGAGTACGAGAAGCGGTTCGGCCGCAGCATCCCGATCACCGACTCGTACCGGACGTACGAGGCGCAGGTGACACTGCGCGCGACCAAGCCGGCCCTGGCCGCGATCCCCGGTACCTCCAACCACGGGTGGGGGATCGCCGTCGATCTCGGCGTGCCGATCAACACGGGCCTGAGCGCCGAGTACGCGTGGCTGCGCGTGCACGGACCGGACTACGGCTGGGACAACCCGGGGTGGGCCCGGCTGGACGGCTCGAAGCCCGAGCCGTGGCACTTCGAGTTCTTCGCGGCCGGGGTCATCCCCAACCGCGCACTGGACGTGTCGGACATCGGTACGGAGGACGACCCGCGATACCGGCCGCCGGAGAAGCCGAAGCCCGGCGACGAGCCCGACGCGATCCCCGCCAAGGACACCAAGGGCTCGAAGGACGGCGGCAAGGGCTCCGGGTCGGGCGACCCGAGCAAGGATCCGGGGGATGGCTCGCCTCCCTCGTCCAAGCCGCCGGAGCCGTCGCCCAAGCCGACCCCGTCGCCGAGCAAGCCGAAGCCGAGCCCGTCGCCTTCGCCCTCGCCCAGCGAGGAACCGACGCCGACCCCGTCGCCCTCGCCCTCGCCGACCGAGGAACCGACGCCGACTCCGTCCCCCTCGCCCAGCGAGGAGCCGAGTCCGTCGCCTTCGCCCAGCGAACCCGGCGAAGAGCCGAGCGACCCGGGTGATCCGGACGACGAGCCGG
Source organism: Myceligenerans halotolerans (assembly GCF_054782975.1). Lineage (NCBI taxonomy): Bacteria > Bacillati > Actinomycetota > Actinomycetes > Micrococcales > Promicromonosporaceae > Myceligenerans > Myceligenerans halotolerans. The sequence continues at coordinate 126,148 of NZ_BAAGRL010000005.1, read as the reverse complement.
GCGAGCCGAGCGGCGAGCCCACCGAGCCGGGGGATCCCGGCGACGACTCCGGCGAGTCCTGTGACGAGTCCACGGACGAGTCCGGTGAGCCGGGCGACGACGACGGCACCGCGGGCGAGGAGCCGGGCGACGGCTCCGATGACGACTCCGGCTCCGGTGACGGTGCGGAAGAGGACCCCTCGTGTGACGCGGGCGACGGCGGCACGGGTGACGACGGCGAGCCGGACACCGAGCAGTCGGAGCAGTCCGAGCCGTCCGACGAGCCTTCGACGCGCACGGACGCGATGACCGCCGTCGTCGGCTCGACCACGGCAGCAGCGCTCGCCCGCCGGAGGGACGAGGACGGTCAGGACTCCGAGGGCGAGGACTCCGACGGTGAGGAGTGACGGCGAGGATTGTTCTCGCAGCCCGATCGTGCCGGGCCGTGGGCTGCTGGTCGTGCGTCACCAAGGCCGGCGGCGAAGACACCGGCGTCGGGCCAGCCATCTGACGAGCCAGATCTGAACCGGGCGCCCGCGCACCGCTGAGACTTCGGGGTCGCGACGGCGCTGGGATACCGGGGATTCATGCACACGATCTACAGTGCACAGTGATGAGCGTCGACCCTTCGGATGCCGAGAAAGCCGCCGGTGATCCGCGGCGGTTCCTCCGTGTCGGCCGCCTCGAGACGTTGCCCCGCCGCCGGCGCGACAAGATCGCGGTCACGCGGTACATCGCGACGCAGGCGCTTCCGCTTCTCCTGGAACCTGTCGGCGAGCGAGAACTCACCGACCGTCTGACCCGCTTCGCACGTGATCCTGTCGGTCTGCGACGGGCGATGGTAGACCTCGGGCTCGTCACGCGGACGCGGGACGGCGCCGAGTACTGGCGCACCGAGCGCACCGAGTACGACACCGACGATGCGGCGGACGCACTTCCCCTGGCGACCAGAATTCTCGAGCAAGAGTTTGACCAAAACTCGGAGGAGTCATGAGGAATACGGCGAGGGTGGCAACAGTGGGAACTGTCGCCCGCGGCGGCTCGTTGGCGCAGTGTCACGTGATCTTGACTTCGCGCAACGTGAACGTAACCGGTCAGGACTGGACTCTTCGGTCCGTTGGGTGAAGACTCGAACCCAGTCGAATTCCTGCCCTGCGCATCACGGTGAAGTGGCTTTGCGTCAAGGGCACGTCAAATATCGGTCGAAGCACTGACAACGGAGTGTACGAAGACATGGATCCTCTCCCGAGCTCTTCCGACCCCGCAACAGAGCCCGGACGCCCCGGCTCCGGGATCACCTGCCGACATGTGTACGACGGCTCGATCCTCACCCTCTGGGGCGAGGTCGACGCTCAACTCAGGGAAGCCGCCAGCCAGGCGATGGCCTCCCTCGCCTCCCGTCCCGACCCCGCGCCCGTGGTCGTCGATGCGCGGGACGTCACCTTCATCGACTCCTCCGGGGTCGCGTTCATCCTCCAGGTCTTCGTGCTGGGCGAGGAGACAGGGTCGACGGTGACCCTGCGTGATCCCTCGGCCGAGGTCATGCGAGTCCTGGACATGGTCGGGATCTCGGAGCACCTGCTCATGGAGGAGAAAGCGACCGCCTGACGGTCCGCGTCGTCGAGGAGGTCGGGCAGCGCCGCCGTCGACCACCTCGGCGATCTCCCCTCCACATCCGGTTCCACACCGGCCGTGAGACCGATTCCGGCGGTCGGTTCCACGGGTGGCACCCTGTGGTCGTGACCAACGACGTCAGAGTGAACTGGGCAGGCAACCTCACCTACTCGGCCGGTGCGGTCGTACGGCCGAGCACCCCGCAGGAACTCTCGGACCTGGTCGGCGGGGCCGACAAGGTCAAGGCACTGGGCTCGCGGCACTCGTTCTGCGACGTCGCGGACACCACGGGTACCCATGTGCTGCTCGACGCGTACGACGACGGGCGCCCGGCCGTCGTCGTCGACCCCGACAGCGGCGTGGCGTCGCTGCACGCCGGGCTGCTGTACGGCCAGGCGGGCACGGCACTGCTGGAACAGGGCCGGGCCCTGCGCACGATGGCGTCGCTCCCGCACATCTCGCTGGCGGGAGCGATCGCCACCGCGACCCACGGCTCGGGGGACACGAACGGGTGTCTCGCGAGCGACGTCGTCGGGCTGGAGATCGTCACGGCCGACGGCGAGGCACGGACCCTGCGCCGCGGCGACGCGGACTTCCCGGGCGCGGTCGTCGGCCTCGGGGCGCTCGGCGTCGTGACGCGCGTCGAGATGGCCACCGACCCGGCGTTCGAGGTCAGCCAGGACGTCGTCGTCGACCTGCCGTGGGAGGCATTGCTCGCCGACCTCGACACGGTCACCGGCTCGGCGTACTCGGTCAGCTCCTTCACCCTCTGGGACGAGGCCACCGTCTCGCAGGTCTGGCTGAAGTCGCGGGCGGACGGCCCCGCCGTCCGGGAGGGCCGGGACCCCGCCGCCGGCTCGGTGCGGCCGCTCCGGCCGGCCCGGGACATCCTGCTGGACCTGGGCGCGCGGGACGCCGCCGGCCCGATGCATCCGTTGCCCGGCGAGGACCCCGCTGCCTGCACCGTCCAGGGCGGCGTGCCCGGCCCCGCACACGAGCGACTCCCGCACTTCCGCGCGGAGCACACCCCGTCGACGGGCGCCGAGCTCCAGTCCGAGTACCTCGTGCCGCGCGAGCGCGCGGCCGAGGCGATCGGCGCGATGCGCGGTCTCGGTCCCAAGATGGCGCCCCTGCTGTTCGCGAGCGAGATCCGGACCGTCGCGGGCGACGACCTCTGGCTCAGCCCGTTCGACGGCGACACCCTCGCCCTGCACTTCACCTGGCGGCCCGACGCCGACGCGGTCCGGGCCGTGCTGCACGACATGGAGGACGTGCTGCTCCCGCTGGGTGCTCGCCCGCACTGGGGCAAGATCTTCGTCGCGCCGCCCGCAGAGGTCGCGGCGATGTTCCCCCGCTTCGACGACTTCGCCGCCCTGGCGGGCCGCCTGGACCCGCGGGGCAAGTTCCGCGGCGGCTACCTCATGGAGATCCTTCCGGCGTAGGCGCTGCGGTCGGCCGCTTGTCGGGGCAGGTCGGTCCGATGTCGAGAAGTCGGTCCCCCGAGCGACCGACCTCACGACAACCGACCGACCTGCCCCGACAGCGGACCGACCACCCGACAAGCGACCGACCGCATCGCCGACCCGCGGATCGGCGCCGCGGCGGAGGGGTCAGCCGTCCGCCTCGCCCCCGCCGTCGGGCCAGTCCGTGCGTTCGGGACGGGCCATGAGCATCGCGATGCTCACACCCAGCCCGCCCCACACGACCAGCAGCGAGAACACCATCAGCACGATCGCGCCCGCGTTCATGCCGCACCTCCCTTCGCCCCACGCGCCGGGAGGCCGTGGTCCTTGTCGTAGCGCGGCCACGGGTCATAGGCGTCCACCGGTGATCTCCAGGGCATGAGCGTGAGCAGCACGGCGAACACCACGAACGCGGCGATCGCGCCCCACCCGACGACGCCGAGATACCACGGTGCATACCCCTCGTACCCGTCGACGAGCAGTGTCACGATCCGCGACACGAGCATCCAGCCCAGCACCAACGGCGCCAGGATCCCGACGCAGAACGTCCACCAGCCCCCGACCTGCAACGTGGACACCGAGTTCAGGTGGAACCGCAGCTCCCCGCCCCGGCGCGCGCCCCAGATCACCAGCACGCTCATGAGGACGGCCGACGACACGATCCCGATGTTGTTGGCCCAGTTGTCCAGGGTGTCGAGGGCGATCAGGCCCGTCGTCGTCGAGAAGCCCAGCACCGAGATCACGGCCGCGAGCCCGCCGATGGCGAACGCCGCCTGCCGCCGCGAGATCGCCAGCTTCTCCTGGAACGCGGCCGAGACGACCTGCAGGATCGACACGAGCGAGGTGAACCCGGCCATCACCAGCGACCCGAAGAACAGCGCCCCGAACAGTGCGCCGGCCGGCATCTGGGAGATCAGGGCGGGGAAGGTCACGAACGACAGGATCGGTCCGGTGATCCCCTCGAGATCGCCGATCGCCATCCCCTGCTGCCCGGCCAGGAAGCCGAGGGCTGCGAACACGCCGATCCCGGCGAAGAGCTCGAAGCCGGAGTTCGCGAACGCGACCACCAGGCCTGGCGAGGTGAGGTTCCCGCGGCGCTTGCGGTAGGACGCGTACGTGATCATGATCCCGAACGCGATGGACAGCGAGAAGAAGATCTGGCCGTACGCCGCGATCCAGACGTCGGCGTCCCCGAGCGCGCCCCAGTTCGGCGTGAACAGGGCGTTCAGCCCGTCCGTGGCCCCCGGGAGGAACAGCGAGCGGACCACCAGCACGCCGAACGCGACCAGCAGCAGCGGCATGAACACGAAGTTCACCCGCTGCACGCCGCGCGCGACCCCGGCCGACAGCACGACGATCGCCACGACCCAGACGAGCGCGAGCGGGATGAGCACCGAAGGAACGAAGTCGAAGGTGAACCATGGGTCGGCGCCGCCGACGTCGGCCACCTGGAGGTAGTCGACCAGGAAGAACGTCGTGGTGTCGGCGCCCCAGCGCAGGTCGAAGGAGTACCAGAAGAAGCTCAGCGCCCACGCGATGACGGCGGTGTAGTAGACGGCGATCGCGAAACAGATCGCCACCTGGTACCAGCCGAGGGTCTCGAACCAGCGGCTGATCCGGCGGAACGCCTGCGGGGCCGAGCCGCGGAACCGGTGTCCGATCGCGTAGTCGAGGTACAGGATGGGTATGCCCGCGGTGATCAGGGCGATCAGGTACGGCACGAGGAACGCCCCGCCACCGTTCTCATAGGCCACGCCGGGAAAACGCCAGATGTTCCCCAGCCCGACCGCCGACCCGATCGCCGACAGGATGAAGCCGACCTGTCCGGTCCACTCCTCCCGTGGCCGTGTCGCGGGTGAAGTTTGTGCACTCATGATCCTGATCATCCCCCGGACGGAACCTTCGCGCACGGGTGTTCGCGGCGCGGCGCGGGCTCGGAGGCCGCGCCGACCGCGGGCTCGGAGGCCGCGCCGACCGCGGGCTCGGAGGCCGCGCCTACCCCCGCACCCTCTCGCCGCGGACGGGCAGCCGCAGCTCCGCGAGGCAGCCCGTTCCGGTGTTCCGGATCGATGCGGATCCCCCGTGGACATCGGCGACACCGCGCACGATCGCCAGCCCGAGCCCGGCACCGCCGCTCTCGTGCGGCGCCTCCGGCCCGGCGCCGTCCGGCCTGGCGCCCTCCCGCCCGGTCCCGTGCCTGGCCCTGTCCTGCCCGGTCCCGTCCTCGACCCTGTCCCGTCCGGCCCCGTGCCCGACGCCGACCGTGGCGTGCCTGGCCCCGGTGCCGCCGACGGTCGACCTCGTCGACCCCGTCCCGCCCGCGTCGACCCGCTCGACCACGGGACGTAGCGGGGTCGCCCGCTCGGGCGTCCTGGCCCGCGTCCCGCGCCACCCCGCCTCGAACATCCGGGGGAGATCCGCCTCGGGAATGCCACCGCACTCGTCCTGCACGGCGACGACGGCCACCTCCGAGATCCGGGCCGTGACCGTGACCGTGCCGCCCGGCGGGGTGTATCGGACGGCGTTGACCAGGAGGTTCCCTATCGCCCGGGCGACCTCGCGGGCGTCGACCGTGGCCACCGCGCCGCCGCCGTCGGCCTCCACCACGCGCACGTCCCGCGCGTCGGCGAGGGGACGGATGGCGGCGACGGCGTCGGAGACGAGGTCGCGCAGGTCCACGGGCTGTGTGTGGAGGACGAGCGCCGGCGACTGCAGCCGCGACAGCGCGAGCAGATCGTCCACCATGCCCGACATCCGCCGGTTCTCGGCCTGGATGCGACGCACGGTCTCGTCCCCGTCGCCGACCCCGTCCTCCAGCGCCTCGGCGAGCACGCGGACGGCGGCGAGCGGTGTGCGCAGGTCGTGGGACACCCAGGCGACCATCTCGCGGCGCCCGGCCTCGATCTCCCGGTCCCGCTCCCGCGCGGCCGTGACGGCCGCGGCCTCCGCGGCGATCCGCCAGATCCGCACCGCGAGCACCATCCCGACGCCGAGCGCGACCGGGATCGCCGCCGCGAGCAGGAGCAGCACGGTGGTGGAGTCCTTGTCCGACAGGAACATGGCGCGCACGCTCGCGTACACACCCGCCGCGACGGACACCACGACCACCAGCGGCGCGAGTACCGCCGCCACCGCGGCACGCCGTCGGGCCAGCGCGAAGACGACGAGGGCACCCACCGCGCCGACCGCGGCCGCCACCCCGGCCGACAGGGCGACGCCCTCCAGCATCACGTCGTCCACGAGGAATCCTCGGGTGAGGCGTCCGCCGCCGTGCTCGCTCCCGGAGCACCCGTTTCCGAGGTGTCGGCCGCGCCGTCCGGTGCCACCCCGGCCGCACGCGGCCGGGACGCGTCCGTCCTCGCGTCGCTCGCGCCGTCCCAGCGGTAGCCCACGCCGAACACCGTGACCAGGCGTTCCGGCCTGGACGGGTCCGCCTCGACCTTCTCGCGCAGCCGGCGGACGTGCACGGTCACGGTCGACTGGTCACCGAACTCCCAGCCCCAGACCTCGCGCATGAGGCCGGGCCGGTCGTGCACCTGGCCAGGGTTGCGCAGGAACCAGCGCAGCAGATCGAATTCCCGGGTCGTGAGCGAGAACTCCCGTCCACCCCGGGTCACCCGGTGCGCCCCGGCGTCGAGGACGAGGTCCCCGTCGCGCAGCACATCGCCGTCCGACGTCGAGGTTCCGTGCCCGGGCAACGTACCGCTGCCCTGCTCGGCACCCTCCGAGGAGTCCGGGCGCTCGCCGGCCCGGCCGCCGGCGCGCGCCGGCGTGTCCCGGTCCCCCTCGCGGGGGCGGCCCGGACGGGCCGCGCGGCGCAGGAGGGCCTGGACGCGCAGGGTGAGCTCGCGGGCGCTGAACGGTTTGGTCACGTAGTCGTCGGCGCCGATCTCCAGGCCGAGGACGCGATCCTCCTCCTCGCCGCGGGCGGTGAGCATGAGCACCGGCAGGTCGGGCCGTCGTCGTCGCAGGCGGCGGCAGACCTCGAGCCCGTCGATCCCCGGCAGCATGAGGTCGAGCACGACGGCGTCGGGCGGCGTGGCAACCGCCGACTCCAGGGCGGCGCGCCCGTCGGCGGCATGATCCGCGTCGATCCCGGCGCGCTCCAGGTAGGCGACCACCACCTCGGCGACGGTGCGGTCGTCGTCGACGACCAGGACTCGGGGCATCTCACCAGCATAGGGAGAGGCGGCGGCGGACGACGTCGATCGCCGGGCACCGTCACCGCACCGTAAGACGCCGGGACTGAGCCCGAGCGGTCGGCGACGGAAGCGCGCGGCGAGGTGGCGCGGCCGGACGGCTCGCCCGGCAGACCAGCTTTATGACGAAATTCGCAGAACTGTCTGGAACTTTTGCGGAACCCGTCGCGTGTTCTGTTCGTGACGGTCGTTGTCCCGCCCCCGGCGTATCTCGCCGTAGGCATCCCCAGGCACAACGCGTGCGAGTGCACGCGTTCCGTCACCGTTCCCGCACATCGGACCGATGTGCGCGTCGTCATGGACCTCGTCGAGGGCCTGACGGTGCACGGCGTGCCCCGGGACGGCATGCCAGAGGGAGTTGCCGCCGCGCAGGGGGCGGCGGCATCCTCCCGTGGTCCGGTGGGGACCGTGAGTGTCGAGTTCGTCGGTGCCGGGCCGGTCGATGCCGGCCCGGTCGGCGCCGGCCCGGCCGAACAGGACCGTGTGTATGACGAAAGCAATGTCGTCCAGTGTCCCGCCGACTATCGCAACTGGTCAGGGGATGCCGTAGCCTCGGGCCGCGTGGGTGCCCAGATACGCCACGCGGCAGCGCGTGGCAGCGCGCGACAACCGGATTCCGAACGCGCCACTGCCGAAGGTGCGCAGGTCACGGACAAGAATACGGAGTTCACGGAGTTCATGCGGTCTGCCCGTGATCCGCTCCATCGCATGGCCTTCCTCCTCTGCGGCGATCGGCATCGCGCGGAGGAACTCACGCAGCAGACCTTCGAGCGCTGCTACCGCCACTGGCACAAGGCCCGCCAGGGCGAGCCGCTGGCCTATGCGCGACGCATCCTCGCCAACCTGCGCATCGACACCTGGCGCCGTACGCGCCGTGAGGTGCTCGCAGGGCCCGAGGACCTGTTGAACGAGCCCGCCGCCGGGGGCGAGGCCGCGCGCGGCGGCTCCGGCGCGGCGTCGGCCACCCGCACGGTCGAGGACCGCGACGCCGTGGTCCGCGCGCTCCTCCAGCTACCGCTGAAGCAGCGCCGGGTGGTGGTGATGCGGCACCTGCTGGACCTGTCGGAGACCGAGGTGGCCGGTGAACTGGGCATGCCGCTCGGCACGGTGAAGTCGACGGCGTCGCGCGGACTCGCCCAGCTGCGCACGATCTTGGAAGCACGGGGAGGTGCCCGATGAGCGACCACATGTCCGACCAGGAGTTCGTCTCCCGCCTCCGCGACACCGCGTTCGACGCCGCCGGAAGCTCGACCCTCGACGTCGACTCCGTGCTCCGCTCCAGCCGCCGCAAGCACACCACGCGCCGCGCCGGCTACGCCGCGGCCGCCGGTCTGGTCCTGAGCACGGCGGGCTTCGGCGCTGCCGGCGCGCTTCCCGGCGTGCCCGGCCTGTGGAGCGACGGTCCGGTACACGTGTCGCCGTCGACGTCGGTGAGTTCCGACGGCGACACCGTCGACGCCGAGCCCGCCCCCACGCCCGAGTCGACCTCGCAGACGACCGGCCCGTCCGGAATCCCTGACGAGTCCGCGCAGATCACGAAGGTCGGTCCCGCCGTGTGGCAGGTCACGGAGCCGGTCACGGTCATGGTCGACGCCGACACCGCCGTCGTCGATCTCGGGATCAGCGCCTGGGGCGACAGTCTGCGCTTCTTCGCCCAGGTCGACCTCGGGACCGAGGACGGCGAGACCGTCTGGAAGGCGCTGCGCATCTTCGCCGGCACGGACCAGGACTTCAGCGCGATGGCCCGTGGCGGCACCGCGGGCACGCTGCTCTGGGACGGCGTCACGAACGACGCGATGGTCCAGCGGGCCGACGGCGGGGCCTCGCTGGTCTTCGGCCTCACGTCCGGCCTCACCTCCGGTGCGCAGCACCTCGTCCTGGACGAGCCGCTGGACGCGGCGGACCCGTCGACGACCTCGGTCCCGATCGCCCCGTTCGACGTGCTCGGCGACGGCGAGGTGTGGTTGCGCGTCGCCGAGGTCCGCTCGCCGGTCGAGCCGCGCGGGTTCGTCTTCGCCGACGGCGACCGGTGGGGCGCCTCATGGTGCCGGACGACGTCGCCCGAGTGCACCGTCACGTACGACCCGGCCGGGGGCGCCGTCGGGCAGCCTTCCAGCGCCGAGCTCACCCCGTTGGTCACGGAGCTCGGTCAGGTCATGACCGGCGACGCGACCAAGCCCGTCGTCGCGGCGATGGAGGTCTGCGTCTCGTCGCGCGGCGACGACGCGTGGACGGCCCCGTCCGGGCTGACCGAGGACACACTCGGCACCGTGCCCGACGGCGTCGACGCCGGACAGTGGCGACGGTGCCTCATCGACCTGACCGAGGCAGCCGTCGCCGTGCAGCGCGGGCTGATCGACCTTCCCGCCGGGGACGATGCTCCCGGGTCGGACGCGACGTCGCCCGGCCCCACCCCGAGCGACTCGGGGGATGACGGCTCGACGGGACCGATCGAGACCGTGACCGACGGCGTGGGCAAGCTCCTCGAGGGCGCGATCGACGGCGTGGGCGACATGGTCGGCGGCGACGACGGAGGCGTCTTCGGAGGCGACTCCGGAGGGTGACGCGACCAGGCCCGTGAGGGCGGCACAAGACTTCCCGCCGGAGTCTGGGTTCCTCCGGCGGGAACAAGCGAACGGCCCGGGGCAGAAATCTGGGGTTCTGCCTCGGGCCGTTCATCCTTCCCGTGCTTCTACTCGCCGTCCTCACAGGCCTGACCGTTGCGGTTCGGGTCGAGATCCCAGCGGTAGCTCGGGTCGGAGTCCGGAAGCGGTGCACGGTCTGCCGCACGCACGTCGTCACAGGTGAAGAAGAACTGGAAACCGCCGTTCCCGTTGCCGTTCCCGTTGTTCTCCTCCCGCTCGTCCTCGTCGTCCTGCTCCTGCTGTTGCTGCTCCTGCTGCTTTCGCTGCTCCTCCAGGTCGCGCTCGTTCTTGACGAGCTTCGCCTCACGCTCGCCGAGGTCCTGCTCACGCTGCGCGACCTCGTCACGCTGCTCCTTGAGCTGCGCGAGATCTTTGTCGAGCTGGTCACGCTCGGCGGCGACCTCGGCCTGGATCTGCTCGGCGTCGGTGATCGCCTGATTCGCGTCGGCCTGCAGACCGGCGGTGATGATCACGCCGATGATCACGCCGAGCGCCGCGCCGGCGATCCCGACGCCGATCAGGAGCGGAGAGCCGGGCGACCGGGCACCTCCACGGGCATTGCCGCCGGGCGGCCGGCCGGGGCCGGGCGTGCCGGGGCCGGCAGGCATCGGCGCGCCGGGACCGGGCGGCAACGACTGGGCGGGCTCCTGCGGGCGGGACCGGTTGCCGAGGTTCTTGATCGAGCCGAGCAGATTCTGACCCATCGTGGCCACGGAGTTCTTCGGTGCCTGCCCGTCGGGCGGCAGCATGCCGGCGCCGCCGGTGCCCGGAGCCCCGGGACCCATGGGGCCGCCGTAGCCCCCGTAGCCCGGACCACCCGCGCCAGGGTGCATCCCGGGGTGCGGGGGAGGCCCTGGAGGGGCCTGTCCCGGACGCTGTCCCGGCAGGACCTGCCCGGGCACGGCCTCGAGCGCCATCGTGCTGGTGTCCTCGCGCGGTGCCGGGCTGTCACCGGCGGGCGCCGGGCGGATCATCGTCTCGTCCGTTCCCGGCCGGCCCGGCCCAGGATCGCCGGCCGGCACGGCGACGGTCGGTTCGTCGAGTACCCGGGTGACGGCGGCGTCATCGGGCACCCGGCGGACGGTCAGCTCGTCGACAGGGGAGGCCGGTGAGGTCTCGTCGGCCGGCGCCCCCGTCATCGCGTGGTCCTGGCCGACAGAGTGCGACGGCGGCATGGTGTGCGCCGGCGGTCGGGCGTCCGACGGCGGCGCGGCGTCCGACGGCGCGCCGGATGGCGGCGCGGCAGGTGCGCCGGGCGGCGGCTCCGAAGCTGGTGGCGCCGGGGCCGGGCCCGGCTCCGTGATCCAGTACTCCCAGCCGGGCGGGGCCGGAGGCCAGGACGGGTCAGGCACCCAGCTGGCGTCGGGTCGGAAGCCCGGGGGCACTTGCCAACCCGGGGGCGGGTTGAAGCGCACGGCCATGGTCTCTCCTTCAACGTGGGGGCGGGGCCACTATGAAGCATCCGGCGTCGAAAACGCCAGGGGCGTGGCCACCCGACCGGACATTTTGCCCTACCGGAGCGGGAAGGCGTTACTCTGCCGAGTTCCCGTCGGCGCCCCCGGGCCGGTCCTCGGTCAGTCGGCGGTGAGCCGGAGGAACGCGCCGAGGTCGAGGAGATGGCGGAGGCCGTCCGCCTCGAGGTCACCCGGGACGTAGTCGGTCAGGCGCGGGGAGCGCACCACGACCGCCCGCCACTGGGCCCGGGACACCGCCACGTTCAGGCGGTTGCGCGACAGCAGGAATCCCATGCCGCGCGAGACGTCATGAGGCGACGACGCCGCGAGCGTCAGGATCACCACCGGTGCCTCGCGCCCCTGGAACAGGTCGACCGTCCCGACGGACACACGGTCCAGGCCGGCCTCGGCGAGAGCACGCCGGACGACATGCACCTGCGCGTTGTAGGCGGCCACCACCACGACGTCCTCCTGGCCCAGGGGCCGTGAGCCGCCGACGCGTTTCCGCCGTTCCCGGTCTGTCGTCTCCTCGACAGCCGTGCCCCTCGCAGCGGTGTCCTGGGGGATCGCGTCCTCGCCGGCCGTGTTGCGAGAAGCCGCGTTCTCGGGAGCCGCGTCCTCCCCGGCGATGCTCTGGGTACGCAGGAAGGACGGGTCGAACCACTCACGCCCCAGCACGGCTCGCACCTGCCGGACGACCTCGGCCGCCTCCTCGGGCGAGGAGAGCCGGTTGCCCCCGTGCGGCACGGGGACGTGGTGCACCCCTGGTTCCACGCCGACGAGCGAGCGCCTCGCGGCGACCGGGTGCGCGTCCAGCTTCCCGGAATAGGCGAGGTCTGACACCTTGCGGCACAGCGCCGGATGCATCCGCCACGACATGTCCAGGAAGTAGCCGAGCTCCGCGGGCAGCACGGGCTCCGTACCCGTGAGCCAGCCGAGCACGGACGAGTCCACGGGCTCGGGATGCCGGCCCTGTGTCACCTGGGGGAGCTGTTGCGGGTCACCCAGCAGGAGGACGCGCCGGGCCGACCGCGTGACCGCGACGGCGTCGGCCAGCGAGAACTGCCCGGCCTCGTCGATCACGAGCAGGTCGAGTCCCGCGGCGGGCCAGCGCCGGTGCGCGAAGTCCCATGCGGTGCCGCCCACCACGCAGCCGTCGGGCTGCCGGGCGGCGAAATCCGCGAGCGAGTCCGCGCTCAGCTCGTGCCAGGGCGGCGCGAGCGGATCGTCCGGAGCCTCGGCGCCTGTTGCGCGGGGCAGGCCGCGCCCGCGCGTCATGCCGGACTCCTGTTTCTTCTTGGCCACGACGGCGGCCGGAACGCCTGCCTTGTCCACGGCGGCGTGCAGCATGTTCTCGACGGCGGCGTGGGACTGCGACACCACGCCGATCCGCCATCCGTCGGCGACGAGCCGCGCCACGACGTGCGATCCGACATGTGTCTTGCCGGTCCCGGGCGGCCCCTGCACGGCGAGATAGGAGCTGTCGAGATCCCGCAGGGCCTGCTCCAGCGTCGTCACCATGTCGCCGTGGTCGCGAGACGCCGGTAGTCCGCCGCGGCTCACCAGCGAGGGGGGACGTCGTTCCAGGATGTCCGCGGCGGGTCCGGAGGGCAGCCCGTGCCCCTCACGCCACGACCGCAGGGCGTCCGCGGCCGCGTCCTCGATCGCCTGCTCCTGTGGTCCGTGCCCCGGCCCTGCTCCGGGCGCGAGGGCGACCGGCAACTGCTCGTGCTCACCGGCGTCCCGCCGCAGCCGCTCCCGGAGCACGACGACGTCGGCGTCTTCCCCGGCACCGGCACCGGCGTCGACACTGGCACCGCCATGGTCACCGCCACCTGGGGCACCGGTACCGGCACGGGCGTCGGCACCTGCACCTGCGCCGGCGCCGGCGTCGGCAGTGGCACCCGCGCCGCCGCCGTACGACTGCACGGCGACGATCTCACCCCCGGAGTGCGAGCCCCGGACGGCCCGATCCGGCAGGTTCCGCACGACGGCCGGTACCGGCCGGTCGTAGAGCACCTCCACCGCGGTCCCCGCCACCAGGTCGGAGTCACCGACCCGCGAGGCATCGAGCATGCGGCCCGTGAGCTCGACGTCCCGCGAGGGCGTCCTCCTCCCGGGCTCGACCTCCCAGGCCCGGAGGACCCGCCCCTGCTCGACGCGGAACGTGGAACCCTGCCCGGGCCACTCGTCGACAGGCAGCTCCAGCCGCCCGAAGTGCTCCTGCCAGAACGGCTTGTCCTCCCGCACGTAGTACTCGACGGCAGCACCGAGCAGCGCCAGCGCCTGCTCAGTACTGCTCCGCCCCTCAGCACTCTCTCCCACCACCTCGCGAATCTCCCGCGCCAGCGCGGCACGCCGTTCCCGGCTTTCCCGTCGAGCCGCCTGCCGAGAGCTCTCACCACCACCATCTCCCCCCGACCCCGCGACCCGATCTCCCCCCGAACTCAGAACCTCACCCACAGCCCCGCCCCCTACAGCCCGCGGCTCCTCCCCCAACCGAGGCCCAGGGTCAGGGAGACCTCGCGCGGACGTAAAAGCCCGAAGTGGAGGGCCCCCTGGGGCCCGTGAACGCGTCCGCGCGAGGTCTCCCTGACCCTGGGCCGCCTCGAAGACCTGCCCCGGAGAATCCGTCCCGAAGACCTGCGCCCGAGCCCACCCCAACCACTCCAGCAGCCGCAACGTCGACCGACAGTCGTACTCGTTGTACTCCAGGATCCGCCGCCGCAGCACAGCGGCGTCGTCCACCCGGCCCTCCACGAGTGCCTGCGCGTACTCCGCGTACTCGATCACCGACGAGGCGGCGTCCTTCACTCCTTCGCGCGCCGGATCGTCCTGCATGTACAGCGGCTCGAGCTTCTTGATCGACAGCGACCGGTCACTTGTCCGCACCGCCGACCGCACCACCGCGTAGAGGTCCACCAGCACGCCTTCACGCAGCAGGTCGTCGACCCCGTCCTCGTAGGTGCCGTGGCGTGCGGCGATGGACAGCAGGTGTGTCTTCTCGTACGGCGCGTAGTGGTACACGTGCATCCCGGGATGTGCGGCCCGGCGCGCGTTCACGTGGTCCACGAACTGCACGAGCGCGTCGCGCTCGGCGGTCAGGTCGTCCGCCCACAGTCCGGTGAACGGCGGCTTCCCGTCCGGCGACGACGGCCGCTCGACCCAGCCGAACAGGTAGTCGAGGCCCATCGCGGCACGCTCACCCGGTGTCCGCGTCTCTTCCCACAGGGGGTCGCCCTCGAAGTCGAAGAAGATGTCGCCCGGCGAGGGCTCTGGCAGGTTGTCGATCGGCTGCGGGTCCACGATCTTCCAGCGCAGCCGCGCGGCCGCCGCGGTGCCGTCCACGCGGACGATCCCCGGACCGGCGCTGTCCGGTGCGGCCGAGCCGGTCCCGTCCGCCGGGCCATCGTCCGACGCGCTCGGAGGACCGTTCGCCACGGACGGGCTCCCGTCCGTCGCGAGCGCGCCGTCGACCGACGTCACCGCGCCGGTGTCCAACGCGACCGAGCCGTGCCCCGCGTCCAGGCCGAGCTGCAGGCGGGCCTGCTCCCTCAGGGCCTCGAAACGCGCCGCCGCCATGCCGCCCGGGGCCGCCTCCGCGGTGGCCATAGCGTCGATGGTGGTCACTCCTCCCGCCGTCAGCCGGGCTCGCTGCCGCTCGTACACGCCCTTGACCAGAAGGACGTCCCGGTGCGCGGCGGCTGCCTCGGCACAGTCCTGACACACGCCGAGGCGCCCGCAGGCCAGCCACCGGTCGTCCCGCCAGGCCACCGGGGCGTCGTCGGAGACGTGCTCGGTCAGGACATGCAGCAGGCGCTCGCGGCGCTGCCGGAACACGGGCAGCACGTCGCCGAGGTCGTGGTGCGTCTCGGTGCCGTCCCCGAGGATCAGGTGGACGTGGTCGGTCGGGTCGATCCGGGCCGCGATCAGCTGGTCGGCGTACGCGGCGAGCTGGAGCAGGGCGCGCACCTTCGCGCGCCGCGCCAGCTTGGTGTCGTAGACGGCGTAGCGCGGACCGGATGCCTCGCCCCGGGCGAGGCTGCGTGCCCCTGCGCCGGCGGGACCGGGTGTCTCGGCCCGGGCGGGATCCGGGTCGCGCGGCCCGGACGTGCCCCGTGCGGCCGGGGCCGGACCGGCATCGCCACCGGGGCCGCGCACGAGGAAGTCGGCCCGGCCGTGGAAGCGGCCGTCGAAGAAGGACGCCTGGAAGACGACGTCCGCGCCGTGCTCCATCGCCGCGAGCGTGCGCTCGTGCGCGGCGGCGAGTTCGTCGTGCGACATGCGGCGCGCGATCGGGACGCTGAACACCCCACCCGCCGGCGCGCCGTCGTGCCCCTCCGGGAGCGTCGTCACGCCGAACCGTGCCTGGTAGGAGGCGAGCACCCGGCGTTCGTGGGCGTCGCCGAGGGCGGCCGTGCGCGCGAGCATCTCGTCCTCGTCGCGCGGGCGCCGCGGAGTCCGTCCGAGCAGTTCGTCGAGCCTTCTGAGCAGCCGGAACTCGCACTCGCCGGCCACGACCAGGTCACTGGCGGAGTGCACGAGAGTCTCGGGACGGCCGCGCTCCAAGAGGAACATGTCCCTGGTCTATCAGGAGACACCGACATCGACGGAGGAACTCCGAGTTCGACAGTGATCTCGGAACCCGTCGCCGCCTGGCTGCGTTGAACGAATGACCGCTCGACGAAAGGGATGAGATGGGCTTCCTCGACCGACTCCTCGGCCGTGAGCCGAAGGACCCCTACCAGCAGTACGGGCCGTACGGCTCGCAGGGAGGCCAGGCTCCGACCTCCGCGCCGCAGTACGGGGCGCAACCGGCGGCCTACCCGGGCCAGGGAGCGTCGCCTGCCCCGCAGGCAGGCGCCCGCACCCCTGACGACGTCGCCATCGACCGCTACAAGTACATGCTGCGCACCGCGCCGCCTGACGCCGTCGAGCAGGCGCACGCCGAGGCCTTCGAGAAGCTCACTCCCGAGCAGCGCCAGAAGGTCCTCGCCGAACTGAACTCGAACGTGCCCCCGCATGAGCGGGCGGCGTCCGACGACCCGCGGGAACTCGCCCGCACGGCGACCCGCGCCGAGATGCGCGAACCCGGAACGCTGCAGCGCAGCTTCGGCGGGCCTTCGTTCGGCTCGATGCTCGGCGCGAGCCTTCTCGGCACGATCGGTGGCATGGTCATCGGGTCCGCCGTCGCGAACATGCTGTTCGGTCCGACCTTCGGCGATCCGACCCAGGAGCACGAGGCCGACGCCGAGGCCGAGGGCGGCGACGTCCAGGAAGCCGGCGCGGAGGATGCGGGTGTGGCCGAGGAGGGCGCTGTCGGCGAGGACGTCGGCGCCGAGACCGGGGACGCAGGCGCCGTCGAGGCTTCCGGCATGGACGGCGGCGGCGTCGAGGCGGCCGGCGGCGACGGAGGCTTCTTCGGCGGCCTGTTCGGCGGCGGCGACGACGGCGGAGGCTTCGACTTCGGCGGCGGAGACTTCTGACGCGCCATCCGCAGGATCGGCCCTGACCGTGCGGGATCCCGCAGGACGGGCCCACCGTGTGGGACCCCGCATTGTGAGGTTCCACACGGTCGGTGGAGACCAGACCGGCGAAGCGACACGGACACGAAAGGGCCCGGCCCCCCCTGGGGGAGCCGGGCCCTTCGTGTCGGGCCGAGGCCCGGTTCAGATCACGCGGGGCGGATGTTCTCCGCCTGCAGGCCCTTGGGGCCCTGCTTCACATCGAACTCCACGCGCTGGTTCTCTTCCAGCGTGCGGTAGCCGTTGGTCTGGATGGCGCTGTAGTGGGCGAAGACGTCGCTACCGCCGTCCTCGGGGGCGATGAAGCCGAAGCCCTTCTCAGCGTTGAACCACTTGACGGTTCCGAATGCCATGCTTGCTCCTTGCAAGAGGTGACGACCCCGGCCTTCGGGATCGCGGTCAATCACGGTGTCGTCGTCATCTCTTGGAAGAACGATCGCACTGCAACGGTTCCAAGCCTACACACGGATTCCCCCCTCGGCTCGTGATATGTGCGCGGGCGCACAGTGAACATTCCTGAAGCGAACCGGTCACGTTGAGGTCACAGCACCGTAACGATCCGACCGGGAGAGTCGCTCGTCACACTGGCGTGACACAGCATGACTACGTTCAACGGCACGACGGGGCAAGGTGCCGCGTCATGCAGAACTACTCCCGTTTGAAGGGAATGAGCATGAATCGACGTTCCACGGCCGCACGCGGGCTTGCGCTCGCCGCGGTTCTCAGCCTCGGCCTCACGGCCTGCTCGACGACCTCGGGCGGTGGCTCCGATGAGCCCTTGAAGGTGGGCACCATCCTGCCCATCACCGGCACGCTCGCGTTCCTCGGCCCGCCCGAGGTCGCCGGCGTAGGCCTGGCGATCGACGACATCAACGAGGCCGGCGGCGTGCTGGGCAACGAGGTCGAGTTGATCCCCGGCGACTCGGGTGACACCACGGACTACTCGGTGTCGAACTCGACGGCCGCGGACCTCATCAGCCAGGATGTCTCGGTCGTGATCGGCGCGGCATCGTCGGCCGTGTCGGCGAACGTCGTCGACAGGTTCGCGGAGCAGGAGATCATGGAGATCTCTCCGGCGAACACCGCCACGACGCTGTCCGGTTACAGCGACTTCTACGCGCGCACCGCGCCGCCGGACACCGTGCAGGGTTCGGCCCTCGGCAGCCTGATCCTGGACAGCGGCCACCAGAGCGTGGGCTTCCTGGTCCAGAACGAGGACTACGGCACGGGCCTGCGCGACAACGTGCAGCAGACGCTCGAGGAGGGTGGCGCCGAGGTCGTCTACGGCGGCACCGGCGAGGGGCAGGAGTTCCAGCCCGGCGAGACCAACTTCGCCGCACAGGTGACCGACCTGCTCGCGCAGGAGCCCGACGCGATCAGCATCATCGCGTTCGAGGAGACCAAGGCGATCGTCGCCGAGCTGCTGGCCCAGGGCTGGGAGTTCGACGGCACCACCTACTTCTGCGACGGCAACACCGCCTCCTACGAGGGCGACTTCGACGAGGGCACGCTCGCCGGCGTGGTCGGCACCATCCCGGGTGCGCAGGCCGAGCCCGAGTTCCAGGCGCGGCTGTCGGACTACTACGAGGAGACCGAGGGCTCGCCGCTCGACGACTACTCGTACGGTCCCGAGTCCTACGACGCCACGATCCTGGCCGCGCTCGCGGCGGTCCGCGGCGAGGGCACCGACGGTGCCACCATCGCCGCGAACATCAAGGAGGTCTCCGGTTCGCTGGAGGGCAGTGTCGAGGTGACCTCCTTCGAGCAGGGTGTCGAGGAGCTCGAGAACGGCAACGAGATCCGCTACGTGGGCGTCTCCGGCATCGGCCCGCTGAACGAGGAGAACGACCCGTCGTCCGCGTTCATCGGTGTGTACGAGTACCAGGAGAACAACACGATCGAGTGGACCAACGCGGTCGAGGGCGAGATCGGATGATGCGAAGGAGTCGGTAGCTCACCGACTCGTCGGCGGCGAGTTCGCCGGGATCCTTGAGGTCCCGACGAACTCGGCCACCGGAATGACGTACGACGGCGGTCCAGGCCATCTCTCGCGCGAGAGGTGACCCGGACCGCCGTCGTCGTATCCGGCCGATCGCCTCGCCGGTCCCGCCGGTCCCGCCGGTCCCGCCGGTCCCGCCGGTCCCGCCGGTCCTGCCCGACGACGGCCGGTCGCGCGGACCGCCGACGATGCGGACCACGGACAATGGGGCCGTGCAGCACTTCGCCTCAGACAACTACGCTCCCGTCCACCCCGAGGTGATGGCCGCCATCATGGCGGCGAACGCCGGGCCGGACGTTCCCTACGGGGACGACGCCACCACGGAGCGCCTCCAGGCGCGGGTCCGCGAGATCTTCGGCCCGACGGCTGCCGTGTTTCCCGTGCTGATCGGTACGGGCGCCAACGTGATCAGCCTGATGGCGGCCGCACCTCGCTGGGGCGGGGTGGCGCTGAGCGACGTCGCCCACGCGAACACCGACGAGAACGGCGCACCGGAGCGGGTCGGCGGGCTCAAGCTCCTCGCCTGTCCCTCCACCCACGGCCGCATCACCCCCGACGCGGTGCGGGCCTGGGCCGGTGACCTCGGCAACCCGCACCGCGCGCAGCCGGCCGTGCTGTCGCTGACGCAGTCCACGGAACTCGGCACGGTCTATCCGCTCGAGGACCTCAGGTCGCTGGTGGCCGCCGCCCACGACCTCGGGATGCTCGTGCACGTCGACGGGTCGCGGCTGGCCAACGCCGCGGCGTCGCTGGGGACGGGACTCCGGGAACTGACCGCCGACGCCGGCGTGGACATCCTCTCGCTGGGTGCGGCGAAGAACGGCGGCATGATCGGCGAGGCCGTGGTCGTGCTGGACGGCGGTGCCGCCGCCGGTATCGCAGGGTCGATCCCGTTCCTGCGCAAGCAGACGATGCAGCTGGCCTCGAAGGCGCGGTTCGTGTCGGCGCAGCTCCTCGCGCTGCTGGGCGAGCCCGGCAGCGCGGGAGCGCCGGAAGCTCCGGCCGAACGGGCCGCCGTACCGGAGGGACAGGTCGCGGCGCAGGCCGCCGCGCCGGTCGCGCAGACCGCCGGTCCCGCGACGGCGCCGTCGGACACCGACCCGCTCTGGCTGCGCAACGCCTGGCACGCGAACGCCATGGCCGCCCGCCTCCGGGCGGGCATCGAACGCGCGCTGCCGGGCGAAGTCGTGCGGGTCACCCACCCCACCGAGGCGAACGTCGTCTTCGCGAGCCTGCCCCGCCAGGTCGCGGACGCCGTGCGCGAACGGTTCCGCTTCTACGACTGGGCCGACGGCGAGACGCCGGACCGCGTCGAGGCCCGCTGGATGTGCTCGTGGGTCACAACGGAGGCGGATGTGGACGCGTTCGTCGAGGTGATCGCCGCCGAGGCCGGGTGAACCGATTTCGATGCGATTTCGGCGATCCGGAACCTGTGGATTCTTGGTCGTGCACGCTGCGGCGACATTAGGCTGATGCGGTGGATCAGACCGTCATGCCGCCCGTCGCGGCCCGCCGACCCACCACCCGCACCCATCACGGTGACACGTTCACCGACGAGTACGAGTGGCTGCGCGTGAAGGAGGACCCGGAGGTCGTCGCGCATCTCGAGGCCGAGAACTCCTGGACGATGTCGCGCCTCGAGCACCTCGCGCCCCTGCGCCAGTCGATCTTCGACGAGATCAAGGCACGCACGCAGGAGACCGACCTGTCGCTGCCGTCGCGCGACGGTGGCTGGTGGTACTACTCCCGCACCGAGGAGGGGAAGCAATATCCGATCCACGCGCGGTACGAGGTCAGCGATCCGGACGACTGGACGCCGCGGGTCCTCGAGCCGGGTGAGCCCGTGCCGGGCGAGCAGGTGCTGCTCGACCAGAACGTCGAGGCCGACGGCCACGACTTCTTCTCGCTCGGCACGTTCGACGTGTCCGACGACGGCGGACTCCTCCTCTACGCGGTCGACACGGCCGGTGACGAGCGCTACACGCTGCGCATCCGCGACCTGAGCACCGGGCGGGACCTGGACGACGAGGTCACCGGCACGGCCCCCGGCGCGTTCTTCGCGCCGGACGGAGTGCACGTCTTCTACCAGACCGTCGACGAGGCGTGGCGCCCGCACCGCCTGTGGCGGCACCGGATCGGGACGTCACGGGACGACGACGTGATGGTGTTCGACGAGCCCGACGAGCGGTACTGGATGGGCGCGGGAGTGTCCCGGTCCAAGAAGTACCTGATGATCGAGCTCGCCTCCAAGGTGACCAGCGAGTGCTGGATCCTCGAGGCCGACGACCCCACCGGGGAGTTCCGCTGCGTGCGGCCCCGGTCCGAGGGCGTGGAGTACTCGGTGGAGCACGCGGTACTGCCCGCGGCGGACTCGCCCGACGGGAGCGCCGGCCGCGACGTGCTCCTCGTCCTGCACAACGAGAACGCGGAGAACTTCGAGCTCACCGTTGCCGACGTGCCCGGGCCCGAGGGCGCGGCCGGCTGGGGCGACGTCGTCGTGCCGCACGACCCGGACGTCCGGCTCGAGGGCATCTCCGCCTCCGAGCGCTACCTGGTCCTGTACTACCGGCGGGGTGCGATCGGCCGCAGCGGGATCCTGCGGCTCCATGGCGGCTCACCGGGGACGCTGTCGCAGATCCGGCCCCAGCTCGTCGAGCCCCGAGGGTCGGGCCGTCCGGAGGTCGGCGCGGCCGGCAGCACGTGGCGCTTCGAGGAGATCGCCTTCGGGCAGGATCTCGAGTCCGTGGGCGCCGGTGTCGGCGTCTGGGAGCAGCCGAACCTGCTGGTCGGGTACGCCTCGTTCGTGACACCGTCGGCCGTCTACGACTACGACGTCGCGACCGGCGAGCGCACGCTCCTCAAGCAGACGCCGGTGCTCGGCGGTTTCGACCCGGACGAGTACGCGCAGCGCCGGGAGTGGGCCGTGGCCGAGGACGGGACGCGCGTCCCGATCTCGCTGGTCTGGCGCAAGGACCGCGTGGCGCTCGGGGACGACGGCGTGCCCACCGCTCCCGCTCCCGTGCTGCTCTACGGCTACGGCGCCTACGAGATGTCGCTCGACCCGTACTTCTCGATCCCGCGCCTCTCGCTGCTCGAACGGGGCGTCGTGTTCGCCATCGCGCACGTGCGCGGCGGCGGCGAGATGGGCCGCCACTGGTACGACGGCGGCAAGCTCGGTCACAAGGGCAACACCTTCACGGACTTCGTGGCGTGTGCGCGGCACCTCGCCTCCGCGGGCTGGACCACGCCGGAGCGCACGGTGGCGGACGGCGGATCGGCCGGCGGCTTGCTCGTCGGTGCGGCACTGAACCTGGCGCCCGACGCGTTCGGCGGCGTGCTCGCCGGCGTGCCGTTCGTGGATGCTCTGACGTCCATGCTCGACCCGTCCCTGCCGCTCACCGTCACCGAGTGGGACGAGTGGGGCGATCCGCTGCACGACGCTGCCGTGTACGCCTACATGAAGTCGTACAGCCCGTACGAGAACGTCCCCGACGACGCCTCGCACTACCCGCAGGTGCTCGCCACCACGTCGTTCAACGACACGCGCGTGATGTACGTCGAACCGGCGAAGTGGGTGGCACGCCTCCGCGCGGCGGGTGCTCCCGCCCTGCTCAAGATCGAGATGCAGGCGGGCCACGGCGGCGTTTCGGGGCGCTACGCGACGTGGGAGCAGATCGCCTTCGAGCACGCCTGGATCCTCCAGGTCCTGGGGCTCGCCGAGTGAGGCGGGTCAGCCGCTCAGGACGGACTTGGCGCTGAGGACCCGGGCAGCTGCCTGGTCGATCCGGGCCGCGAAGCCCGGGTCCTGCTCGGCGCGCTCCACCAGGGCCTGAGCCATGGGGGCCGCCGTCGTCGGGTCGGCGGAGGCCAGCACGAGGTCGACGCCCGCCTCGACCGCCAGCACCGCGCGCTCGCCCGGGGCCCATCCCTGGACCTGGGCCGCGGCGGAGAGGTCGTCGGTCATGATGACGCCGTCGAACCCGAGGTCGTCGCGCAGCAGGTCGATCGCGGCGGGGCTGAACACGGCGGGCCGCTCGGTGTCGATCTTCGTGTAGACGGCCGACGACATCATCACGAACTCGCTTCCCGACTCCACGTTCGCGGCGAACGCCTCGACGGACTTCGCCTCCGGCCCGGTCACGGTGTCGGTGACGCCCGCGGCCGTGTCGGTGTTCCCGACCACCAGGCCGAGCCCGGGGAAGTGCTTGGGCGCGGTGGCGACCCCCGCGTCGCGCTGGCCCTGGCCGAACGCCACCGACCCGGACACGACGGAGTCCAGGGTGTAGCCGTAGTTGCGCCGGTTCGCTCCGATGGGTGCGTTCGACGCCGCCGACTTCGCCAGCACCACGTCCGCCACCGGAGCCAGGTTGAGGTTCACGCCGACGTCGGCCAGCTCGGTGCCCCAGGCCTCCGCGCTGCGGCGCAGGTCTCCGGGGGACATGGCGGCCTGGTCGACGGCGCTCGGCAGGTCGCTGAAACCGTCGCCGCGCAGCACCTGCACGGCGCCGCCCTCCTGGTCGGTGGCGACGAGCATGAGCGGGTCGCGCGGGTTCGCGGCGGCTCCGAGCGAACGGAAGTCCGCCACGAGGTGGCGGACGGGACCCTGCCCCGCCTGGGTCCTGCCGTGCAGGAAGACGTTCGCCACGTGGTGCTCCTGGATCGCGGCGGTCGCGGCGTCGCGCCCGCCGGCAACCGGCACCCCGACCATGAGGATCTCTCCGACCCTCTCGGCGAGGGTCATGCCCTCCAGGAGTTCGCTGCCCGACGGCGTCACCGGGGCGGTGGACCGGTACGTCTCCGGGTCGGGCGAGGCGCTCGGGGACGGCGCGGCCGTCGTCGGGGCGGACGTGGCGGCGCGGGACGGCGTCGTGGTCCCGGGGCCGGGGGGCGACGACTGGCGAGATGTGCCGGCCTGGCCGCCGCACCCGGCGGTGGCGAGAAGGAGCAGGACGGTGACGAGCGGCGCGAGCCTGGAAGTCATTCGCCCAGTATTGCGGCTCGGGCAAGGCACGCGCGGGCGGCTCGGATCACCGCGCCCGATCGGGTGCGGGAAGGCCTTCTGTCAAGGGTCCTGGTGCCCGGAATTCGGCATTACGACCGGACTTGGTGGAGGAGTGACCAAGCGGATGCCGAATCGTAACCGCCTCCCTGTCATGGGATTGTGGATGTGAAACACGTCGCGGCTACACTTCCGGCACTGTGGAGAATCCGCGGCGGTTTCAGGGCCCGTTCAGCGTTGCTGAATACCCCTGGTTACCGCGGTTCTCGAACTGTCCGAGCAACCCTCGGACATCTGGCACTGAACACCACGGAGGACCCGGCACATGACAGCCGACCGACCGATGATCGCGACAGCCCCACGGCGCCTGCTCGCCGTGATCATGGCTGCGTTCGCGGCGCTGATCGCGGGAACGGCGATGTTCGCCGTACCCGCGGGAGCGGCGACCGACGACATCGCGACAGACTGCACGCCCGACGCGAGTACCACCTGTGTCTCGCCGATCGTGCTCGACGAGGACCGGGAACCCGTACCAGGCGTGGAGATCTCCATCGCCGGCGAGGATTTCGAGGTCGTCGTCACCACGACCGACGAGGGACCCGTGTCCGTGGCGGTGCCGGAGCGCGGCACCTACACGCTGACCGTGAACACGGACACGCTGCCCGACGACACGCACGCCGATCCCACCGAGCGCGAGATCAGCGCCCAGACCGGCGCCACCGCGCGCGGCGCGTTCACCATCGGCACAGGCCCCGCTCCGTCCCCGGACGAGACCGAGGCCGAGACCAGCGCGCC
This sequence comes from Myceligenerans halotolerans, assembly GCF_054782975.1. Classification (NCBI taxonomy): domain Bacteria; kingdom Bacillati; phylum Actinomycetota; class Actinomycetes; order Micrococcales; family Promicromonosporaceae; genus Myceligenerans; species Myceligenerans halotolerans. The sequence goes on along the minus strand of NZ_BAAGRL010000005.1, from coordinate 101,476 downwards.
GTCCCCCGACGATCCCGGTGCGGCAGGAGCCGAAGGGCTCGTCGAGGAGGACGTGACCGTCTCCGGTCTGCCGTCGTTCGGGCAGGTCTGGCAGCAGTTCGGCTCCGGCCTCCGGTTCGGCCTCCTGCTGGCCCTCGCCTCGGTGGGTCTCAGCCTCATCTTCGGCACCACCGGCATCTCGTCCTTCTCCCACGGTGAGCAGGTGGTCATCGGTGCGATGGGCGGCTTCATCCTGATCAACCGGGCCGGCCTGCCGGTCTGGCTCGCCGCGCTGCTGGTGATCGTCATCGGTGGAGTGACCGGCCTGCTGCAGGACGCGGCGATCTGGCGCCCCCTGCGCCGACGCGGCACTCCCGCCGCGCAGCTCATGCTCGTGACGATCGGTCTCTCGCTCGCCCTGCAGTACGTGCTGCAATGGATCGAGAGCGGATCCATGCGCATCATCACCACCAACCCGGTGCCGACGACGATCGCGGGGATCACCCTGAGCAGGGCCTCCTGGATCTCGATGGCGGTCGCGCTGGTCGTCCTCATCGGCATCGCGCTCCTCCTCACCAGGACGCGGATCGGCCGGGCCATCCGCGCCGTCGCGGACAACCGGGCGCTCGCCTCGGCGACCGGGATCGACCCGGACTCCGTCGTCCGCGTCGTGTGGGTCTCCGCCACCGCGCTCGCCGCGCTCGCCGGTCTGCTCATCGGGATCTCGTTCGGATCCTTCACCTGGAACCTGGGCGTCCAGCTCCTGCTGCTGATGTTCGCCGCGGTGACCCTCGGTGGTCTCGGCACGGCCTACGGGGCACTCGTGGGATCAATCCTGATCGGCCTGGTGGTCGAGCTCGCCGGACTGGTGATTCCCAGTGACGTGCGCTACGCCACCGCCCTGCTGATCCTCATCCTCGTCCTCCTGATCCGGCCGCAGGGCATCCTCGGCAGTCGCGAGCGGATCGGCTGAAGGGAGCCTCGCCATGGAAGAACTACTTCGAGTCCTCACTCTGGCCCTCGGGGAACTGCTCGCGCCGGCTACCGCCGCGTACGCACTTGCCGCGATCGGCCTGAACGTCCACTTCGGCTACACGGGCCTGCTGAACGTCGGCCAGGCCGGCTTCATGCTGCTCGGTGCCTACGGTTTCGGTATCGCGACGATCTCCGGTGCGCCGTTCTGGGTCGCCCTGCTCATCGCGATTGCCGCCGGAACCCTCTTCGCGGTGGTCCTCGGCCTGCCCACCCTGAAACTACGGGGGGACTATCTGGCGATCGTCACGATCTCGGCCGCGGAGATCATCCGTATGCTCGGGCGATCCACCATGTTCGACGAATACACCGGTGGTGCCGCGGGCATCCGCGGCGGCGACTACAAGGGGTCGTTCCAGGAACTGTCGTTCCTGCCGGACGGCCGCACCATGGTCGGTCCGCTCGAGTACCTCAACAACGGCTCCGATTCCTGGTGGACCCGCATCTTCGCGTGGAGCCTCGTGATCCTGGCGCTGCTCGTCGTCTGGCTGCTCACCCGTAGCCCGTGGGGTCGCGTGCTCAAGGGCGTGCGGGAGGACGAGGACGCCGTCCGCGCGCTCGGCAAGAACGTGTACTCCTACAAGATGCAGGCGCTGATCCTCGGTGGCGTCCTCGGCGCGCTCGCCGGGATCATCTACGTGTTGCCCGGTGCCATCGCACCCGATGCCATGGGCCGCACCATGACGTTCTGGGTGTGGACGGTGATGCTCCTGGGCGGTGCCGCGACGTTGTTCGGCCCGGTCCTCGGTTCGATGCTGTTCTTCTTCGTGTACATGGTCTTGCGCACGGGGATGCGGACCGACCTCATGGAGTTCCTGCCGATCCCGGCGCAGAACGTCGACCACGTGGCGGGCGCTCTCGTGGGTGTGACCCTCATGCTGATCGTGATCTTCCGACCACAGGGGATCCTGGGGAACAAGAAGGAGCTGGCCCTCGATGCCCGATGAGAAGACCGTGAACGAGAACGACACCGGCGCCGCCGTTCCGGGCGGCGGCCAGGAAGCGCCCGCCCAGAGCGAGACCGCGAAGCGTGCCGGGCGGGACCTGTCGCACATCGCGCCGGAGGTCGGCGTGGCCAAGCCCGATGCGATCCTGACGGCGCAGGGCGTGCAGCGCCGCTTCGGCGGTCTGACCGCCGTCGACGTCGACTACCTGGAGGTCGAGCGGGGCGCGATCACTGCGCTCATCGGGCCGAACGGTGCTGGGAAGACGACCTTCTTCAACCTGCTCACCGGGTTCGACAAGCCGAACCAGGGATTCTGGACGTTCCAGGGCGAGCCGATCTCCCACAAGAGCGCGGCGCGCGTCGCACGGTCCGGGATGGTGCGGACCTTCCAGCTCACCAAGGCGCTGTCGCGCCTGACGGTGCTGGAGAACGTGCTGCTCGCGGCGACCAAGAACCCGGGGGAGCGGATGTTCGCCTCCATGTTCAAGCCGCTCTGGGCGGGCACGGAGACCCGGAACAAGGAGAAGGCCCTCGAGATCCTCGAGCGCTTCAGGCTCGACACGATGCGCGACGAGTTCGCGGGTTCGCTGTCGGGCGGCCAGCGCAAGCTGTTGGAGATGGCGCGGGCGCTGATGACCGACCCGGCCATGATCATGCTCGACGAGCCGATGGCGGGTGTGAACCCGGCGCTGGTGCAGTCACTGCTGGGACACATCCAGAACCTGCGCGACGAGGGCATGACCGTCCTCTTCGTCGAGCACGACATGCACGCCGTGCGGCACATCTCCGACTGGGTGGTCGTCATGGCGGAGGGCCGGATCGTGGCCGAGGGCCCGCCCGGGTCCGTCATGAAGAACCAAGCGGTGGTGGACGCCTACCTGGGCGCACACCACGACACCGACCTGGGCGACGACGCGCTGCTCGACCCCGCGGTGCTGGCCCGGCTCGAGGCCGAGGAGGAGAAGCGATGACCGAGGCGACCGCAACGGAGACGGTGGCGGCGGAGGGCCGCACGACGCCGGGCCTGCCCGCCGACAAGGAGCTGCTGCTCAAGGCCGACAGTCTCGTCGCGGGTTACGTGCCCGGCGTGAACATCCTCAACGGATGCTCGATCGAGGTCGGCAAGGGCGAGCTCGTCGGGATCATCGGCCCGAACGGTGCCGGGAAGTCCACGCTGCTCAAGGCCCTGTTCGGACTGGTGAACATCACCTCCGGCACGGTGACGCTGGACGGCCGGGACATCACCGGCATGAAGGCGAACTCGCTGGTGGCACGTGGTGTCGGGTTCGTGCCGCAAACGAACAACGTGTTCCCCTCGCTCACCGTCGAGGAGAACATGCGGATGGGCGTGTACCTGCGCCCGAGGACGTTCGACGAGCGGTTCGAGTTCATCGTCGACCTGTTCCCCACGCTGGGGGAGCGGCGCAGTCAGCGGGCCGGCGCCATGTCCGGTGGTGAGCGGCAGATGGTCGCGATGGCCCGTGCGCTCATGATGAACCCGTCCGTGCTGCTGCTCGACGAGCCGTCGGCCGGACTGTCGCCCGTGCGGCAGGACGAGGCGTTCCTACGGACGCGCATGATCAACAAGGCCGGCGTGTCCGTGATCATGGTGGAGCAGAACGCGCGGCGCTGCCTGCAGATCTGCGACCGGGGCTATGTCCTGGACCAGGGCACGGACGCGTACACGGGCACCGGCCAGGAGCTGCAGAGCGACCCGAAGGTGATCTCCCTCTACCTGGGGACGCTGGCGGAGGACGTCGAGAAGGAGTCCTGAGCGCCTACGAGAGAGACGGACGGATGTCCGTCTCTCTCGTCGGTCACCTGGTGCGGATGTCGACCCAGACCAGGCGGTGGTCACTCGACGGGAACGGGTACTCACCCGTGAGGCGGGAGAGCGGGTCGTCCGACGTGGGCCAGAAGACGCCCGCGTCACGGATCCGGAGGTTCCGGCTCGGCAGCGTGTAGTCGACGCGGAGGTTTCCGGGGGCGCTGTCCGCGAAGTCGGCCGTGTCGAGGGCCGGGTCGCCGAGATGTGCCTCGTTGGCGCCGCCCTGGAGCTGCGCCGCCTCGGCCGCGCCCTCCGACGTCGGCACCGGGTCCTGGATGCGGCGGTGGTCGAGCAGCTGATGGATCGCGCCGTCGTACGAGTCGCCGTCGGCCGGGTCGGCGTTGTAGTCGCCCAGGATCACGAAGGACGCGCCGCGGTGCAGCCCGCCCCGGCAGCCGTTGTCGTCGTAGATGTACGACGCCGTCCGGCCGCCGGTCACGTAGTCGGCCCAGAACCGGATCTCGTCGTGGTTGCGACGCCCGTTGCGGTCCTCCGCCCCGTCGAACGACGGCGGCGTCGGGTGCGCGGCCAGCACGTGCACGGTCCTGCGGCCCACCTTCACGGGGACGTCCCAGTGCGACTTGCTCGACAGCGGCAGCACGTCGAGTTCCTCGTCCGTGTACCAGGGCTCGCCCGTCGCCGGGTCCGTGGGCAGCGCGGCGCCCGGCATGTCCCGCCACCGGAAGTGCTGGAACGTGCGCGCGTTCGCGGTGTCGATCGGATATCGCGACAGCACGACCATGCCGTACTGGCCAGGGAACAGCCCGAAGCCGAGGGCGTCGTCCCCGCCGCCGACCGTGCCGTCGTTGTTCAGGTCGAAGCCGCTCGGGATGCCCGTGTTCGACGGCGCCACGAACGCGTACCGGTACTCGATCGCGTCGGCGTCACCCTGCGGCACCTCGAGGTAGTTCTCCCGGAACAGGCGGACGGCCTCGCCGGCGTCGTCGTAGTCGAACTCGTTGAGCAGCACGACGTCGGGCCGCGCGTGCTGGATGACCTCGGCGACGGTACGGGCCTGCTCGTTGCCGCCGTCGGACAGATCGGCGACGAGCTGCCCCTGTGCGGCGCGGTTCAGCGACAGGTTGTAGGTGGCGACGCGCAGGTTCTTCTGCACGCCGGGCCTTTTCATGGACGACGACGCCGGTCGGTCGGCTCCGGTGTCGGCCGCGCGGTCGGGGACGGGGCTGGCCACGGCGGCAGCAGTGCCTCCGCTGCCCAACAGGGCGGCGGCGAGAACGAGGCCCGTGGTGCGCAGGAGTGGGCGGCGCATGGGAACTCCTTGGAATGGTCGGACGGTGCGCGCCCACGGTAGTGCGGCCGCGGTGAACACGGAGTGACGAGCAGCGAAATCTCGCTCGCCGGCCACGTGCCATCAGAACCCGTCACCGCCGACGCCACCAGCCGACGCCAGGGCACCGAGACCCGCGGTGTAGGCGGCGCTTCGGATGAAGCTGCGGCGGTCCACGTCAGCCCTTCCCACGTGCTGGAGGCTCGCGACCGGGTCAAGGATCCCGGGCCCGAGATGTTCCTCATAGGCGGCGATCACCTCATCAGTGATCCTTCGTTGCCCCAGTTCAGCATGGGTCAACGTTGTCTTGCCGAAGTTCGTCAGGACCGCCATCTGCTCGCGACTGATCCCGGCGGCCTCACGCGCGAGACGCAGCCGAGCGCCCGTATTTGTGACCGGTTGTGACCGCGCCATCCGAGACCCCCTTTTCCGCGCCTGCCGTCTCCGCCATCGACGACTACGGCACCCGGGGCCGGACGGCGGCGATCGGCGCACCCATAGGCAGAGGTCAACCCTGCAACTGATGGGTTACGCCGGCCCGGGCACACAAGTAGCGTGGTCGTCGTGAGACTCGACGAAGGAACGTGCCGTACTCGGTTCGCGGCTGCTCGCTCGGCGACACTCGCGACGGTGGGCAGTGACTTGTGGCCGCACGTCGTGCCCGTGACGTTCGTGGCTGTTGAGGACGTCGTGTTCATCGGGATCGATCAGAAGCCGAAGACGACCACCAACCTTCGCCGGCTGCGCAACATCGCGGACAACGACCGCGTGTCTCTTCTGTGTGACGAGTACTCGGACGAGTGGACGCGCCTGTGGTGGGTTCGAGCCGACGGCCACGCTGATGTCGTGGCGACAGGGCCCGATCACCAATCAGCGGTCCGGCATCTCCAGGCACGCTATAGCCAGTACGTCGATGACCCGCCTCGTGGTCCGGTGATCCGCGTGAACGTCTCACGGTGGTCCGGGTGGTCCTTCTCCAAGCAGTTGCCTGCATCGGGAGCAGTCAAGTTGCCCACATAGACTGGCTTGGATATCCAAGCGAAGAGGTCGGGCCATGGAGACGTTCACGTTGGGGCGGCGATCGGCATGTAGCTGAGGACTTGCCGCGGCAACTGGAGTTGGCCTACCTTATTCATCAGTTTGTGAATTCAATCTCGCGACATGTCGATCCGCTTAGCGTGAAGGGCTTCTCCGATATGGGAACAAATGCTGGCCCGTACAGCATTGGTAGCGATTCTTGGCCAGGCGCCAGCAGGGTTATCGAGGAGTGCGGTGAATTGCTACAGGTTCTTGGAAAGCTGATCGGCGCGGGTGGAGCGACCGCTCATTGGGACGGGACCGATCTTGGCGAACGGCTGGCTGATGAGATCAGCGATACACGAGCGGCACTCGACTTCTTCATCTCGGCGAACAATCTCCCGGCTTCGCTGATAGACGAGCGAACGGCTCAAAAGCGTGCTCAATACGAGCAGTGGCATCGAGAGAATCAGTGACTATGCCGATTCGGGTTGTCACTGATCGCGGCCTGAATTTTCGGGCGAATATCGCGTATGGCTGCCGCGTTCAGGTGATCAGTCTTGGAGAGAAACAGGGTCAGTTGCTTCTTTGCGCGATTTGAGGCGATCCGACTGGTCGCAATCTGGCTGGCCGCGGCCGCCGCTTCTTCCAGACGATTGAGTTTGATGTACAGGCGTGACAGCATTCCCAGGTAGAGTGCGGCGTCGCGGGCATCGCTCTCGGTGGTCAGCGCGATAGCCTCCAAGAGGTTGTGCTCGGCGAGGGTCTCGACCTCGATCCAGGTGCCGTCGATCTCGGGAACTCGCGCGAGTGACGCGAGTAACCGGCGCCCGTCGACGCGCAGGTCGTAGTTGCGGCAGCGCTTCTCGAGCGCATCGAGCATCGCCGACGCTGACTTGCTATGCGGTCGCGGTCTGGAGGGTGTGGCGGATCCGGGTGGCGCTCTTGGTGGTGCGGTCGGAGTTGATCTGGTCGAGGACGCGCAGGGCGGCGTCCCAGGCGCTGACGGCGGCGGCGTGGTCGGAGTTGGTCCACTGGGCGTGGCCGAGTTCGGCCATCGACAGCGCCCAGATGCGAGCCTTGGCGGTCGGGTCCCAGATGTTGGTCACTTCGGCCAGGAAGTTGGCGGCCTCGGCGGAGTCGTTCATCGCGGTGAACGTCTTGGCGGACTGCCGCAGCACGGGGCCTTTGTGCGGGCCCCACTGCGCGGCCCAGCGTGGGATCTCGTCGGTCGACTCGGCATTGAGCGAGGGTGTGCGTGCGAGAGTGCGCGCCGCAGCGGCGCTCTCGCCCGTCTCGGCCTGGCAACGTGCCACGACGAGGTGGAACAGGGCTTCGGTATCGGTGCCGATCGTGGCGTGCCGGGCGCGGTCGAGGGATGCTTCGGCGAGCCTGACCGAGTAGGTCTTCTGCCCGACGTCGCAGCCCTGCAGCGCGAGGATGCGCAGGACGAAGGCCTCGTGGCCGATGTTGCCGGACTCGCGGGTCAGATCGAGCGCGGACAAGTAGTAGCGCTGGGCCAGGCCGTCGAGGCCGGCGTCGTGTGCCTTCCAGCCGGCGAGGTAGGCGACCTCGGCGGCAGCGGAGAACGCCTGCGCGCGCACTGCCTCGGAGGCAAAGTTGCCGCGCAGGATCGTTGCGACATCAGTGGCGAGGAACTCGGCCACGGCGGTGCGGCCCGAGTTGCCGCCCATGGTCTCGTCGATGGCGATGAACGAGTCGGTCAGCCGTCGCAACGCCTGAACACCCTCGGCGCCGGTGGTCGAAGCGTCGGTATGGGTCGCGAGCCGGGCAAGGTCGTCACCGCCGACGCCACCGGCCAACGCCATGGCACCGAGACCGGCGGTGTAGGCGGCGCTTCGGATGAAGCTGCGGCGGTCCACGTCAGCCCTTCCCACGTGCTGGAGGCCCGCGACAGGGTCAAGGACCCCGGGCCCGAGATGTTGCTGACCCAGTTCACAGACGCTCTCGCGGAGGTCTGGAGAGCCCGTTGTCATCCTGACGTCAGGAACACGCGAAGCACGTTGCCGACGGTTGTGACCTTCACCGTGGACAGGTCCATTGCGTAGAGGTCTGCTCCGTCCAGGCTCTCACGTTCGTGTGTCGTCAGGAGGGCGAGAGTCTTGCAGCCCGCGGCTTGTCCGGAGACGAGTCCGGCGGGTGCGTCTTCTACGACGAGGCATGTGGACGGGTCGACGCCGAGCCGTTCGGCGGCGACCAGGTATGGCATGGGGTGCGGTTTGCCATGGGTGATGTCCGCGGCGGTGATCATGACGTCGGGTACTGGTAGGCCTGCGCCATGCATCCGCGCCTCGGTAACGACTCTGGTGCCTGACGTGACGATGGCGTACCGCCGGCCGGGGAGCGACTTGAGGAGTTCGACCGCGCCAGGGAGTACGTCCACCATCGCGAAGTCCTTGAGGCAGGCGTCGATGTAGCGTTCGAACGCGGCATCCGGAGCGACTGGCAGCTTGTCGGCGTAAGCAGCGATCACGTCCCGTGACCGTCGGCCATGTACTTGTTCAAGTAGGTCGTCGGCGGGAATGCCGTACCAGTCGCTGAACGCTCGCCAGGATGCTTCGACCATCGCGGTGCTGTCTATCAGGACGCCGTCGTTGTCGAAGAGGACCGCGGACACGTCGATGCTGGACACGGTCACAGGACTCCGATCCGCTGTGCGAATGCTCGCAGCTCCGGCTTGATCCGGCGCAGTTCGGCACCCACAATCTCTCGAACCATCGGGTGCGGCCGGACATAGTCAGGCGCAATCCGCTCGGCGGCCAGGAGCGCTTGGAGCGTCTTGTTGTGCTGGTGCGCGTGGCGGTGTGCACGGGCGAGATCGATGCCGAGTCGGGCTCGCCGCTCCCTGCCCACGTTCGACGTATCGAGGCCGGCAACAGCCTGCACGGCTGAGCCAGGATCACCGAGTTCGACGCCGATCGCCACACGATGGATGGCCACGTTCGTGGGTCCGAACATGGTGTCATAGTGGTTCGCGTCGACCCCGAGCCGCACTGCGGCGGCTTCGGCCTCGCCCAAGTGCTTCGCTGCGCTGGTCCGGTCGTTCCAGTAGGCCGCGATCAGCGCGGCCTGGAGGTGCATTGTTCCCCACAGGCTGAGGTGCGCAGGGCTGGCGGACTTGAGTCCGCCAGCGAGACTGTCGAGCTGGCTCTGAATCAGATCCTGAGCGGGGCCGGGTGCACCGGCGGCTTTGTACACCTCGACGTAGTTCCAGGCGTTAGCCGTGATCAAGAGTGGGTCGTCTGCCTGGCGTGCGGCTTGCCCGGCAAGTTCGGCCGTCATCCAGGCCAGGTCTAGATGCCCCAGTTTCTTGGTCATCGCCCGCGCGTCATGCAGTGCCTCGGCGGCCAGTACGCTAACTGCGCGTCGCTCTAAGTCCGTCGTCGCGCAGGTGGCGAGCGCATGAAGGTCGTCGAGAATCCGCGGCAGGATGCCTCCAAGCTTGCGGAACCCTGCATCCTGCCGGAGCCGGTTCGCCCGACTGACGTCCCGGCGAAGCTCGTCGATCGTCCTGCTGGGCCGCACCGGCTTGCTGATCACGGGCGCTGACCAGTGCATCAGTGACCGGCGAAGGTCCCGCACGATGTCCTTGTCGCCTGTCACGCTGGGAACCAGAGGGACCTGTGAGTTGCCCTTCAGATTCCCGGGGTCGATGTCCAGGACGTCGGCGATCCGCAACAGGACTGAGTTGCGGTCCAGCGGAATCGCGCCGCGCTCAACCTTGGAGACCCAACTCGAGGAACGGCCGACGAGGCCGGCGAAGGCCTGCTGGCTGATCCCGCGAGCTACTCGAGCCCGCGAAACTCGCTCACCGATCGTCAACTCCGTAGGGATTTCCATCGGGGCGGTCCTTCCTCTCTGCAACTGGCGCACCTCGACGATAGGGCTCGACGTCGATGCCGAACTGGCAGAAAAATTCCCACTACCAGCATCCCACGGTATCTAGCGTTGCTGTCGCTGAACAGAGATCGGGTCATACAGCCGAGCGTCATCACTCAACCGCGACCAGTCAAGTACAGCAGCCTTCTGCCGGGCGGTCCACGCCCCCCCGCACTCGGAAGGCGAGCTTGACCGCACATCTCCGAACTCGGCAGTACGCAAGCTCTCGAACTTCGAATCGACCGGAGCACGACATGACGAGCATCCCGCAAGAATCCGCGTTTCAGAAGAAGGCCGTCACCACCTGCCGCCCGGTGAAGGTGGCTTTCGTCGACCTGGATGGCACGATCGTGCGTGAAGGTGATGATGTGGTGCCGGAGCGGACCCGTCGAGCGGTCGCGGCGGCGGTCGCCAGGGGCATCCGGGTGGTGCCGTGCACAGGACGGTCGGCGGTAGGTGTCTTGCCGATCGCCGAGCTGCTCGGTCTGGGCAGGGCCAGCGTCTTCATCGCGTCCAACGGTGCGATTACCGCGGAGCTGACGGGGAACCGTCGCCGACCGTTCACGGTGATCCGCAAGCGGGAGTTCGATCCGTGGGCCGCGCTGACGGTGGCGATGGCCGTGGAACCGCTGGTGGCCATGGCGGTCGAGCAGGTCGGTGTCGGGTGGCGCGTGAACCAGCCCTTCCCTACGGGACGGCTGAACGGCCTGCAGCATGTCGTGCACGAGAAGGTCCTGTGGTCGCAGCCCACCACCCGGGCCGTGGTGCGCGCTCCCGGGATCGCGGCCTTCGCCCCGCAGATCGAGGGCGCCGGGTTCACCGCGACACCGGCCGCCGAAGATTGGATCGACGTGACCCAGCGGGGCCTGTCGAAGGCGAGCGCAGCGGATGCGCTGCGGCAGCGGTGGGGCATTCACCCTGATGACACGGCCGCGATCGGTGACGGCGCCAACGACGTGGGCCTGTTGCGCCAGGTGCGGCACGGGTTCGCCATGGGGAGCGCGTCCCAGCAGGTCAAGGATGCCGCGGACCACATCACCGGCTCCATTGACCACCACGGAGCGGCGGCCGCGCTGGACTCGTTGACCCTCTCCACGCGGGAGCCCCAGCTCCTGCCGACTCCTACCGGGGCGGGTGCGCGATGAGCATCTTCGAGGGCGAGGAAGACTTCACCGCCGAGACGATCCACGAGCCCGCACAGGCCTCGCGCTGGCGGGTGGGTGACCGGGTTCGGGTGATCGACGGTCCGCGCATGCTGATCGGCGCCACCGGCACCGTCGTCGAGATCGACGTCCCGGGACTCTGGACCGTGCGCGTCCGCATCCATCGCGGCGGGTTCGACCGAGCGATCCTGGCACCCGACGAACTGGAACCCGCGGACAAGGCCACGCCATGACCTGGGTCCTGATCGGATACGCCGTCGTGCTCGCCGTCCTGCTGGGCGTGCTGCGCGCCTCCCGGGTGCGGCGGTGAGACCGGCATGCCGAGCCGCATCCACCCGAACCGTCGTGGCCACCGCTTCGCCGCCGCGTCCACCACGGCACCCTTCCGCCTTCCGCCTGACGGGAGTACCGCTCATGCCCCACGCGTCCAAGCATCCGGTCGCGGTCGGCTACGCCAGCGACCGGTCCCAGCACGCCGAGGTACACGGGTACGCAGCATCCCAGGGCTACGCGCTCGTCCGCATGGTTGAGGACCCGAGCGACGCGGCCACGATCAGCCAACTCACCCAGCACGCCCGCGACGCACACGCCGACATCGTCATCCTGCCCGGCGCCGCGCTCCTGTCGGCCGCACGCACCCGGCTGGAGAAGGAACTCGCCCAGCTCCAAGCCACCTGCGTCGTGCTCGGCGCCCCGAACTCCCCCGCCCGGGCGGCGCTCGAACGCGTGCTGCCTCGGCGCGATCTCGACGCCGTGACCCGAGGCAGACACTCCCGCGACGGCCCGCCGAACGGCACCGCAGGTCACACCTGAGAACTTGCGGTCGGGCGTGCACCCCCGAAATTCCCTGCACCTCCATGCACGACGCCCGGCCGCAGGCCCGCCACCCCCGGCGGGCATCCCGGACGGGCCGGGACCGCGCCCCGGTCCCGGCCCACGCCAAGTAGATCCAGCGGGTATGACCCGCGACCAGACAGAGAGGAGAGAGCCCGCCGTAGGCTCATGCTCATGCGACTCAACCGCTTCAAGCCGTGGCTGTGGCCCATCATCGACGCGAACCTTCCCGACGGCGTCGAACGTCTCGACTGGAGTGAGACCGGCATCCGCAAGGACCCAGGCGTCGGGGACCACACCGACGGGATCGTGCTGCGCTCCCCCGCGGGCGGCGTGATGTACATGAGCGTGACCAACGCCAACTTCAAATCCAGCGGTGACAGCGTCGACGAGGAAGAACAGATCGTCGTGGGCGAGCCACCCGAGCCGGCCCCGCCGGTCGATCTGAAGATCGCCTCGGACGGCCGGATCCGGATGGCCGACCTGGAGGAATGGCTCGTAGCGGTCCTGAACAACTCCGGCAACAAGGAGATGGACCGCGTCCAGAGACTGTCCACCCGCGAAGCACCGTATGAGACACAGTTCGGGTTCTGCGTCTACTGGCACAGCCTGGAACGCACCTACTCGACGCCGTTCTACACCCTCAAGCCCGGCCAACGCCGGACGGAGGATGCCAAGTTCAAGATCTCGGAGGCGTTCTGATGAGCAAGTCCACCAAGTGCCCGTCCTGCGGCCAGCGGGTCGGGATCGTCAACGGCGCTATCGCGATGCACCAGAAGAAGGGCAGCGGATCCGGCACATGCCCCGGATCCGGCACACCCGCCTGAGACTCGCAGCCACACGCCGAACCGCCCTCTGTCCACGTCACGACGAGCAGAGGGCGGTCCCGCCGCATGCTTGCCGCCCGCTGGACCGTACTTGCCGGGGTCATCGTCGTAGATCTGCCGGGCGCCGCAGCCGTGCATGACGGTGTAATGACGTCGGCCCGCACCCTCTCGCGCGGTGCGGGCCAACGCCGTCGCGCAGCGGTCGGATCATGCCGATCAGGACTGGTTGACGCGGGCGCCGTCAGCGACGGCGCCGGACGTACCTCATGTCCCAGAGGGTCAGGGCCAGGGCCGCGAACACGAAGACGGCTCCTGCCAGCGGAACGAGGTGCGGTCCCCAGGTGGCGACGACGTAGGCGCCGAGCGCCGCACCCGAGGCGATCCCGACGTTGAACACGGCGCTGGACAGGGCGGTCGCCATCTCGGTGGCTCCTGGCGCGACCTGCATGGCGAGGTGTGCCGCCACCGGCGGGACGAAGCTGAACGTCGTCCCGAAGAGCAGCATGCCCACGATCGCGGGCCCGGGAGCGCTGCCGAACAGCTGGAGCACCAGGAGGAACACCGTCACGCCCGCCGCGCCGCCGGCGAGCGTCCACCACGGCCACCGATCCAGCACCAGGCCTGCGAGCAGCGTTCCGACCAGGCCCGCGGCGCCGCTGGCCAGCAGCAGCAACGACAGCCACCGGTCGGCGAACCCGGAGACCTCCAGCAGGAACTGGGTGATGAACGTGATCCACGCGAACGCGCCGGTGACGAGGAGGAGCGTCACCGCGAGCAGCACCACGAAGCGGCGCCGGTCGGGGTGCGTCCCCCGTGAGGTGTCGTCCCTGGCCTGCGAGGCGTCCGGCATCGTCAGCAGGATCGCCGCGCACGCCACGGCGCTGATCACCGCCATGACAAGGAAGGGCGTACGCCAGGTGGTCAGCTGCCCGAGCCACGTGCCGAAGGGGACGCCGAGCATGGGGCCGAGCGAGTTCCCGATCGTCAGGCGCGCGATCATCCTGCCCCGCACCTCGCGCGGGAACATGCTCGCGGCGGCCGGCATGACGATCGCCCAGAACAGCGCCTGCCCGAGCGCCGTCACGACCCGTGAGGCCAGCAGATCGGGATAGCCGACGGCGAACCCCGACCAGATCAGCCCCACCGCGCAGACCGCCGTCGTCCCCGCGAGGACGGCGCGGCGGCCGAACCGCCGCGTCAGGTGGGCGAGCGGCACGGTCGCGATGACAACGACGGCCGCGTACGCGGTCACGAGCAGACCCACCTGCGAGGTGGTACGCCCCAGGTCCCCGGCCATGATCGTGAGCAGACCTCCGGGGAGGTTCTCCGCCGTCACGAACATGAACGCCGACGTGGACAGTGCGATCAGCGCCACGACGGCCCGGCGCTGAAGGGCCCATTGTTCAGGGGACGACGCCGGGACGGCCGGGGGTACAAGGTTCGATCGCATCGATTCGATAGTGTGGCACACGGCCACCACCGTTTTTTCCGGCGCCCAGGCCGCCGTGGAAACGATGCCACCGCACAGAATGTCAAGTCGTGGCGGGATGCCGCCATTTGCGATGGCGGAATCTCGCCACTTTCTTCCTGACATCAGGTGAAGTAATGTGCCGCACGCAACATTCCTGAAATGGAACGGTGATTGAGTCACGGGTCGGACGCCGAGGTCTGACAGGGACTCGACGCCGACACCTCCGGCTCGGCCGGACACCCCGGTACTCGCGGGGTCGCGGTCCCGACGCGGCAGTTCGCCGCGCCAGGACCGCGACCCCTGGGTGCCGATGTGCTCCGGCCGCCTCAGGGCCGGAGGCACTCACACCCCGGAGGAATCCATGAATCCACGAATCAGTGCGGTGGGCGCTGGTGCGGCCCTGCTGCTCACGGGTGCACTCGTACCCGTCAGCGCGGTCGCCGCGCCGAGCGAGGCGGAGCTGGACCCGGCGACGCTCGCTCAGCAGCGAGAGGACGACCGTCCTGACGCGCTCGCCGACAAGCAGCGTGAGCGGAAGCAGCAGGCGGTCGAGATGGTCGCCATGGGCGAGGCGAAGGTCACGACGCGCGGCAAGGGCAGCAAGAAGTCCCGCGTCGTCAAGATCGCCCCCGGCGAGTACGTCGAGTACGGCGCCCAGGAGACCGCGCAGCTCTTCTCGATCCTGGTCGAGTTCGGCGACGGCGAGGGATCACCCCACTTCCCCGACTCCCCGGCAGGGCCGCTGCACAACGAGATCCCGGAGCCCTCCGCGAGCGACAACTCCACGTACTGGGAGAGCGACTTCACGCGCGACCACTACATGGACATGTTCTTCAACGGCGCCGAGAACGGCGAGTCGTTCCGCGGTGTCTACGAGGAGATGTCCTCGGGCCGCTTCGACCTGCAGGGCGACGTGTCCGACTGGGTCACGGTTCCCCACCGCGGGTCGTACTACGGCGCCGGCAACGCGAACGGTGACGAAACCGGCGAGACGATGACCGCGTTCATCCAGGACGCGGCCGACGCCTGGTACGAGCAGCAGATCGCCTCCGGCAAGACGCACGACGAGGTCGTGGAGTACCTCCGGTCCTTCGACGTCTGGGACCGGTACGACGTCGACGGCGACGGCATCATCAACGAGCCCGACGGCTACATCGACCACTTCCAGGCGATCCACGCCGGCGAGGGCGAGGAGGCCGGCGCCCCGCCGTGGGCCATCTGGTCGCACCGCTGGGCGGTCAACCAGGGCGGTCTCTGGGAGGACGGCCCGGCCGACTTCCCGAAGCTCGGCGGTGTCAAGATCGGTGACACCGACATCTGGATCCGTGACTACACCACCGAGCCGGAGAACGGCGGCCTCGGCGTGTTCGCGCACGAGTTCGGCCACGACCTCGGGCTCCCCGACTACTACGACACCTCCGGCGGCGAGAACGGCACCGGCTTCTGGAACCTCATGAGCTCCGGCTCGTGGCTCGGTCACGGCCACGACGACGGCTACATCGGCGGCACGCCGAACCACATGGGAGCCACCGAGAAGCTCTTCCTCGGCTGGCTGGACTACGAGACGGTCGAGGCCGACGACTCGGGCACCGTGGACCTCGGTCCCGCGTTCCACGCCACGACCCGGCCGCAGGCGGCACTCGTGAACCTGCCCGACGGCACGGAGAGCATCGAGGTGGGCGTCGACCCGATCGACGGCAACTACGCCTACTCGACCACCGGGAACAACCTGAACACGACGTTCACGTCGCCCGAGTTCGCGGTGCCCGCCGGCGGCGAGCTGAGCGCCCAGGTCAACTACGAGATCGAAGCCGGCTACGACTACGCCTTCGTCGACATCACCACGGACGGCGGAGCCACCTGGACCTCGCTGTCCACGAGCGAGTCCACCGACGACGACCCGAACGGCACCAACCCGGGCGGCGGCATCGACGGCTCCTCCGGCGGCTGGGTCGAGCTCACCGCCGACCTGTCGGAGTACGCCGGCGAGACCGCTCAGCTCCGCTTCCGGTACACCTCCGACGGCGGTGTCGCGGAGCGCGCCATCGTGGTCGATTCGGTGACGGTCGGTGACGCGCTCTTCGAGGACTTCGAGGACGCCTCCGACTGGACCGGTGACTGGCAGGTCGCCGTCGACGGCAGGTACGACGTCGACTACTCGCACTACTACCTGGCCGAGCACCGCGTCTACGGCGGTTACGACGTCACGCTCAAGGAAGGTCCGTACAACTTCGGCTGGACCGAGTCCAACCCCGACCGCGTGGAGCACTTCCCGTACCAGGACGGCCTGCTGATCTGGTACGTGAACGGCCTGTACGGCGACAACAACACCGCCCAGCACCCCGGTCACGGCCAGGCGCTCCCGGTGGACTCCGAAGCCACGCCACTGAAGTTCTCGGACGGCACGATCGCCCGCAACCGGATCCAGACGTACGACGCGACGTTCGGCAAGCACCGGAAGGACCGCCTGTCCCTGCACAGCGAACTCGGGGAATCCCCGGCGGTGCTGCGCACCCCGTGGTGGTCGCGACAGGTCAGGACGTTCGACGACAGCGACCCGTACGCCTACTACGACGAGTCCAACCCCGGCCACTCGGTGATCGTCGGCGGCACGGGCACCAGCATCGAGGTGCTCTCGCAGAACAGCCGCAACGGCCACATGACCATCGAGGTCGGCAGGTCCTGATCAGCACCATCTGATCGCCGCACGACGACGTCGGCCCGCATCCTCGACAAGAGGATGCGGGCCGACGTCGTGCGTCTTCCCGCGCATCAGCCGGCATCGCTCCGGGCCGGCTTCGTCGGCCGACACGCTCAGGGAGACGCCACCACGGCCGTCGTCGTCCGCCACTAGGCTCCGTCGTATGACACACCTGCGTTGGGGCATCCTTGCCACGGGCGGCATCGCCCACGCCTTCACCAGCGACCTGCTGGCCAATGACCTCACCGTGCAGGCCGTCGGCTCGCGCTCCGCGGACAGGGCCAAGGCCTTCGCCGACGAGTTCGGCATCCCGCACGCGCACGGCTCGTACGAGGACCTGGTGGCGGATCCCGAGGTCGACATCATCTATGTCGCCACCCCGCACCCCATGCACGCCGCCGACGCGGCGCTCGTGCTCAACGCCGGCAAGCACGTGCTGGTGGAGAAGCCGTTCGCGCTGAACCGCCGCGAGGCCGAGGCCATCGCGGAGCTCGCCGAGTCGAAGGGCCTCCTCGCGATGGAGGCGATGTGGACGCGCTACCTGCCGCACATGGTCCGCATCCGCGAGATCCTCGCCGAAGGCACTCTCGGCGAGGCCCGCACCGTCATGGCGGAGCACTGCCAGGACCTCCCCGACGACCCCGCCCACCGCATCAACGCCCTGGAGCTCGGTGGTGGATCGCTGCTCGACCTGGGCATCTACCCGATCTCGTTCGCGTGGGACGTGTTCGGCGAGCCGCTCACGGTCCAGTCGCACGCCACTTTCAAGGAGACGGGCGCGGACGCCACGATCGCGACCATCTTCGGGTACGACGGCGGCCGCCTGGCCACCACCATCTCGGCGTCGGACACCCGGGGGCCGGTCACGGCGTCGATCCTCGGGACCCACGGGCGCATCGACATCGATCCGTGGTGGTTCACGCCGACGTCGTTCCGGGTGTACGACGTCGACGGCACCGTGACCGAGGAGTTCACCAGCGAGGGCAAGGTGACCGGCCGCGGGATGCACTTCCAGGCGCTGGAGGCCGAGCGGCTGATCGCCGAGGGCAGGACGGACGGCGAGATCCTCCCGATCGCGGAGACGGTGGCGATCATGGGCACCCTTGACGAGATCCGCGCCCAGATCGGCCTCGTCTACCCGGGCGAGACCGTGGACTGACCGGTCCCGTCGCCGGCCAGGAGGATGCCGTCCTGCGGGCACCTGGCGACCCGGCGGTCGCGTCGGAGGCCGGCTGCCGGGTCGCAGTCGCGCCCGGTTCAGAGCGCCCGGTGCGTCCACTCCCCGTCGAGGAGGGTGCCCGCCACCGGCATGGTGCGAAGCGCCTCCGAGACGTCGGACGGGTCGGCGGGCTGCACCAGGTAGCCCTGGTTCGTGCCGATCCCCGGCACGTCACCGTCCAGGACGACGAGATCGGCCGGGCCGCCGTCGCGGGGCGTGACCCCGTGCCCCGCGGTCGACGCCCCGAGCGCCTGCTCCACGGTGAGCACCTGCTCGGGGTGCCAGGGCTCGCGGCCGCCGCGGGACCGGGTCACCGCGGACGCGATCGCGAACCACGGGTCGAGGCGGGCGACGGGCGCGTCGGACCCGAGCGCGAGCGGCACGCCGGCGGCGGCGAGCGTCGCCAGCGGGAACGCCCGGTCCGTGCGGTCCGGCCACAGGCCGTCCGCGACGTCACGGTCGTCCATCGCGTGCTCGGGCTGCACGCTGGCGGTCACGCGGCCGGCCGCGAAGCGTTCGACGTCGGACCACCGCACGAGCTGCGCGTGCTCGATCGAACCGCGCGCGCCCGTGATCTCGAAGGCGTCGAGCGCGAGGGCGTTGGCGCGGTCCCCGATCGCGTGGATGGCGCAAGTCAGCCCGCCGTCGGTGGCGCGCTTCATGAGCAGCTGGAGCTCCTCCGGCGGCACGTTGAGCATGCCGTGCGCGCCGGGACCGTCCGAGCCCTCGTACGGGTCGAAGCAGCAGGCGGTCCGTGAGTTCAGGGAGCCGTCGCTGATGACCTTGAGCGACCCCATCTCGACCAGCGGCCGGCCCGACGATCCCTTCGCCGGCTCTCCCCCCGGACCCCTCAGCGGGTCGCCGGTACGCAGCCCCTCGGCCAGCGCCGCGTCGAGATCCCAGTACCAGACGCCCGCGCGCACCCGCAGTCCGTCCCAGGACGGCACGCGCCGGCGCCAGGCGCCGACGTTGTCGTCCATGCCGAAGTCGACGACACCGACCACGCCCCGCGCCGCCGCGGCCTGGGCGGCGCTCTGCACGAGCCGGTCCAGCGTCGCGCCGGACGGGTGGTCGAGCTGCTCGGCGGGCAGCATCTCGTCCTCCAGGAGCAGCCCGGTCGGATGCTCGACACCCAGACGTCGCAGCCCCGCCGTGTTCACCCACGCGGAGTGGAGGTCGAAGGACAACAGCACCACCGGCACGTTCCCGACGACGTCGAGCATCTCCGCCGTCGGCGGCTCCGGCCAGGTCGCCCAGTGCAGCCCGAAGCCGACCAGCGGCTCGTCCGTTTCGGCGCCCTCGGCGGCGCGCGTGTCGAGGGCGTCCTGGACGAGCCGGACGGCATGCTCGGCGGAGGTCGCGGGGGCGACGTCGAGCCGCCGTCGGACGAGCGCCCACTGCTCCATGTGCGTGTGCGCGTCCCACAGCCCCGGCAGCACCCACCGCCCGTCCAGGTCCACGATCTCCGGCGCGCCGGCGCCGGCGCCGGCGCCGGCACCCGCCCCCGGCGCCGTGCGCCCACGGGTCGTCGCGTCGGTGGACGACGCCGGCACGACCCGCGTGATCGCACCGTCGGACACCTGGATGTCGACGAGGTGGTCCGCGCCCAGGACCCGGCCGCGGGAGAGGATCAGTCCGGTCACGAGCCCAAGGTAGACCCCGGTCGTCCCCCGCGCGTGACCGTGCGGCGTGACACCTCTCACCCTCTGGCGCACGAGGGATGACGGCAACCATCGTTACTGTTGATGGGAAACATCCGTGGACCCGATTCGAGGTCGCGGAGAACGCGCGACAACATCCCGCGCACCCGATGATCCGAAAGGTCCGCACACCATGACCCGTACCCGTGCACTCGCCACCGCCGCTGCCGCCTCGGTCGCCCTCCTGGCGCTCGGCGCGTGCTCGTCCGGCGGCTCCGGCGACGACAGCGGCCTCGGGCTCGTCTCCGGCGGCACGCTGACCGTCGCGACCGAGGGCACCTACCGCCCGTTCAGCTACCACGACGACTCGGGCGAGCTCGTGGGGTACGACGTGGAGGTGGCGGCAGCCGTCGCCGAGAAGCTCGACCTCGAGATCGAGTTCGCCGAGACCCAGTGGGACGCGATCTTCGCCGGGCTCGACGCCGGCCGGTTCGACACGATCGCCAACCAGGTCACGATCACGCCGGATCGCGAGGAGCAGTACGCATTCAGTACGCCCTACACCGTGTCGCGCGGGGCGGTCGTCGTCACGGAGGACAACGACGACATCAACTCGTTCGCCGACCTGGCGGGGAAGACGACGGCGCAGTCGCTGACGAGCAACTGGCGCGACCTCGCGGAGGAGTCCGGCGCGGAGATCGAGAACGTCGAGGGCTGGGCACAGTCCATCTCGCTGCTGCGGGACGGACGGGTGGACGCCACGATCAACGACACGCTCACCTACCTCGACTACGTCAACGAGAACGGGGAGTCCGGGCTGAAGATCGCGGCGGAGACGGACGAGGCCTCCGAGTCGGCGTTCGTGGTGACGCCGGAGCACGAGGCGCTCGCCGAGGAGATCACCGGGGCGCTCGAGGAGCTGCGCGCGGAGGGCACGCTCGCCGAACTGAGCGAGAAGTACTTCGGCGACGACGTCTCCGAGTAAGTGGACTGGCAACTCGCGCGGGACGCGTTCTGGCCGATCCTGTCCGGAGGGCTGACCGGAACGATCCCGCTGACGCTGATCTCGTTCGCGATCGGCCTGGTGATCGCGCTGTTCGTGGCGCTGCTGCGGCTGTCGCCGAACGTGATCCTGGCCTGGATCGGCACGGCCTACGTCTCGGTCATCCGCGGCACGCCGTTGCTGGTGCAGCTCTTCATCGTGTTCTACGGCCTGCCCAATCTGGGTATCGTCATCGACCCGTGGCCGAGCGCCATCGTGGCGTTCTCGCTGAACGTCGGTGGCTACGCCGCGGAGATCGTGCGGGCCGCGATCCTCTCCGTGCCGCGCGGGCAGTGGGAGGCGGGGTACACGGTCGGCATGGGGACCGCGCGGACCCTGCGCCGGATCGTGCTGCCCCAGGCGGCGCGGGTGTCGGTGCCGCCGCTGTCGAACACGTTCATCTCGCTGGTCAAGGACACGTCGCTGGCCTCGACCATCCTGGTGACCGAGGAGTTCCGCAAGGCGCAGGAGATCGCCGCGGCGAACCCCGACCAGGTCATCTTGCTCTACCTGGAGGCGGCGCTGATCTACTGGATGTTCTGCACCGTCCTCGCGGCCGGGCAGAGCGCGCTCGAGAAGAGGCTGGACCGCTATGTCGCCCACTGACGGAACAGGTGCCGGGCCGGGCCGGCCCGGCGATGTGCTGGAGCCCCGTGCCGACGCGAAGCCCGGGACGCCCTTGCTCACCGTGCGCGGCTTGCACAAGTCGTTCGGGGACAACCACGTGCTGCGGGGCATCGACCTCGACGTGCGCCGGGGCAGCGTCACCGCGTTGATCGGGCCCTCGGGCTCCGGCAAGACGACGCTGCTGCGCTCGCTCAACGGCCTGGCGATGCCCGACGCCGGGACCATCACCGCCGCTCCGTCCCCTCGGCAGGTGCGGGACGGCGAGGCGGGGACCCGGATGGGGGCCCAGGAGGCGCGCCCGGAACGCCGCGACGGCGACCCGCTCGTGCTCGACTTCTCCCGGAAGGTCACCAACCGGCAGCGGTTCGCTCTCCGCGACCGCTCGGCGATGGTGTTCCAGCAGCACAACCTCTTCCCGCACCGCACCGTGCTGCAGAACGTCATCGAAGGGCCCGTTCAGGTGCAGCGCGTGCCGCGGGTCCAGGCCGTCGAGCGCGCCACGGCACTGCTGGAGCGCGTCGGGCTGGCCGAGAAGCGGGACGCCTACCCGCACGAGCTGTCCGGTGGGCAGCAGCAGCGGGTCGGTATCGTCCGGGCGCTCGCGTTGCGGCCCGAACTGCTGCTGTTCGACGAGCCGACGTCGGCCCTCGATCCCGAGCTCGTCGGCGAGGTGCTGGCGGTGATGAAGGAGCTCGCGGACGAGGGCTGGACGATGGTGGTGGTCACCCACGAACTGCAGTTCGCCCGCGCGGTGGCTGACGAGGTGCTGTTCCTCGACGAGGGACTCGTCGTCGAGCGCGGGGCCCCGGAACGGATGTTCCAGGAGCCGCGGAAGGACCGCACGCAGCGCTTCCTGCGCCGGCTGCTGCACCCGATGGAGTGACAAATCCGGCGGAAGCATGCCCGTGACCGGGCGAGATTGAGAACTTCACCCACCCTGAGCGGGTGAAGTTCCATGATTTTCGTGTCGCATGGCCGGATTACCTGGTGAGGTTGGGGATGCTAGGACCACGGACCCACACGATGCGAGATTGCGCCCAGGAATCTGAATGAGTGAAGCAGCAGCGCCCGAGACGCCGTCCACTGTGTTGTGGACGGACGCGTTTCCCTGGCTCGTCGGTGTCGCCGGCCTCGACGCCAACCAGCCGGATCCCCGGTGGTCCGAGCCGATCGCCGCCACGCCGGAGCCCGAGGTGCCCGCGGTCGCCCTGGAGGTCGCCAAGCTGGCGATCCAGCACCGGCCGACCAGCCACATCGGGTCCGTCTTCCCCCGCCTACCCGCCGAGCTGAGCCTCAACAACCTCGACCTCCCGTCACGGCAGCGGAACGTGCTCCGGCGCCACGGTCTCGAGACCGCGGGCGACCTCCGCACCGTCACGGTCACCGAGCTGCTCACCTCGTGGTCGGTGGGACCGCGGGTGCTGGAGGGGATCTTCACGGCGCTCGTGGAGGAGTCCCTGGCCGCGACGATGAGCGGCGCGACGACGGACTGAAGCGCCCCCTGACCGGCGCTCCCGCGGACCGGCACCCCAGGGTTCGGGCGCCGACCGTTGGCGGCAGCGCCCGGTCCGGACCACGACGCCGACCCCGCCGTCGCCGAAAGCAGGTCAGCGTGCCGGTCCGGCGTCGGCCCGCCGCTCCCGGCGCCACCTGTCCGGGCTTGTGCCGTAGCGGTGGCGGAAGCGCCTGCCGAGGTAGGCGCCGTCACGCAGCCCCGTGCGGGCGGCGACGGCGCCGAGCGGAAGATCGGTCTCCAGGAGCAGACGGCGTGCCTCGGTGAGGCGGCGCTCGGTGAGCCACTCACCCACGGTGCGCCCCGAGCGCTCGCGGACCACGGTCGTCAGGTGCCCCGGTGTGTACCCCAGCTCGTGCGCCACGTCACCCGCCGATACCGGATCCCGGAACATGGTCTCCACCTGGTCGAACACCCGCACGAGCAGGGGATCGGGAGCCGCCGACGGCGGCCCTGGCGCCAGCCGGGCGGCGGCCACCAGGATGCGCGTCAGCCCGGCCACCATCGCCTCCGGCGCGGCGGTCCGCTCGGGATGAGCGGCCTCGTCGGCGAGGTCCTCGAACCAGGCGCGCCAGCGCTCCCGCTCGGGACCGGGCACCGAGGCGGTCTCGCGCGTCAGGCTGCCGTCGTGGCGCTCCGGGCCGGCCGCGGCAGCGTTGTCGCGACCCTGTCGCGTGGCGGGTCTGGCGGGTCTGGCGGGTCTGGCGGGCGTGTCGGGTACGGCGGGTACGGCGGGCCTGGCGGGCGTGTCGGGTGCGGCGGGCTCGGCCCCGGACCGCGCGCCTGACGGAGAGAAGACCCGCAGGAGCGGATGCAGGTCCCAGACGAGCGGCGAGACCGAGGCCAGCGCGGGGACGACGTCGGGCAGGAACTGCACCGCCCACGCGAGGCCGCCTTCCGACGGGAGAGCATCTCCCGGTTCGATCGTCCGGCCAGGGGCGACGCCGAACACGTCGCCGGCGCGCAGCACGCGTTCGGCTCCGTCGATCCGGACCGAGCCGTGACCCCGGTGCACGTACACCAGGACGTGGAAGTCGTGGACGTGGCGGCGGCCGGGCAGTGCGGCCTCGTGTCCGACGGCCTGGTGCGTGCCCGTCCGCAGGTGTACGACGCCGATCGGCGGGACCCCGGGGCGCTGGTCGTAGCCGTACACGGGCGTGCCGTCGGAGCGCACCCGGAGCAGGCGCGTGTCGCGCGTGGGCCGGGAACGGTCCGAGCCCGCGCGGGAACCTGGCGTGATGCCCGAGGAATCTCCCATACCGCCGAAGTTCCGTCCTGCCGTGCCGCCAGGCGGCGGCCGATGCTGTCCACGAGGAGCATTCCAGGACTATCACGCCCGTACCACCCCACCAGCCACGGAGGCCCGCATCATGAGCACCCCACCTGACGTCCGCATCATCGACGGCACCGACCCGGAGACGGCGGACCGCGCCTTCCTGCCCGGGATGGGAAAGAGCTGGCTGACGCCGTTCTTCGACGCTGTCGTCGGCCTGCTCGGCATGCGTCGCCGGTACGCGCGGACGGTCGAGCTGGCCGGCATCCGCGATGGTGACTCCGTGCTCGACGTCGGATGCGGCACCGGCAGCCTCCTGCTCGCCGCGCTCGACGCCGCGCCGGACGCGCGGGTCACGGGCCTGGACCCGGACGCTCAGGCGCTGGAGCTCGCCGCCCGGAAGCTGCGCCGGGCCCGCCGCAAGGGGACCCTGGTGCGCGGCTTCGCGGACCGGCTCCCGGCCGACGACGGCACCGTTGACCACGTGGTCTCGTCCATGGCGCTGCACCACGTGCCCGACGACGAGCGTCCGGCGTTCGCGCGCGAGGTGGCCCGGGTACTGCGGCCGGGCGGGAAGGTCACGATTCTCGACCTCGGCGGGGGACCGGCCGGCCCGGCCGAGTCTCCGAGCCCCGCGCACGACGCCAGCCGTGCCCGGCGCGACAGTTCGGGCCACGACAGCTCGGGCCACGCCGGCGCACGCCAGGATCGTGGCCGAGACCACGGTCCCGGCCACGGCGGCGCAAGCCAACGTCATGGTGCCCATGGCGACCAAGGCCACGGTGACCAGGTCCACGGCGGTCGCGCCCATGGCGGCCACGACGCCCACGGCGGCGGCCTGGCGGACCTGTGGCGGCACGTGACCGCCCCGATCCGCCGGCGCGGCGCGGCGAGTCATGTGGTTGCCGCCAACCTCGGCGACGGTATTCCTCGTCTCCTGACGGACGCCGGCCTGGAGAACGCCCGCGAGATCGCCCACGAGGACTGGTCCATGGGCCGTCTCACCTACGTCCAGGCGTCCCGGCCGTCGCGTGACGGCGGGTCGACCGGGCAGGCGAAGTAGGCCCCGGCAGCAGGACGCACCCGCAGGCGGCTCATTCTTCGTCGAGGCAGAGGCAGAACGGGTGGCCGGCCGGGTCGGCGAAGACCCGGAACGTCTCACCGTTGTGCGGGAGCCGGGTCGCACCGAGGGCGAGCGTGGCTTCCTCGGCGACGTCGAGGTCGTCCACGTACACGTCCAGGTGGCCCTGCTGCGGCTGCGCGGGATCCGGCCACTCGGGCGGGGTGTAGTTCTCGACCTGCTGGAACAGGAGCGGCCGGTCGCCGCCGGTCATGGCCATGCTGTCCTGGTCGTAGACGACCGGCTCGCCGATCAGCGCGGACCAGAACTCCACGGCGGCGTGCGAGTCCGGGACGTCGAAGGTCAGGCCCATGATCGTGGTCCCGGGGTTGTCCTCGGCGACGCAGAGGTCGAACGGATGTCCCGCCGGGTCCGAGAGCGTGGTCCACTCCTCGTTCTCCCTGAGCACCGTGGCGCCGCGCGACACCGCTGCCTGGCTCGCCGTGGCGACGTCGGGCGTGCGGAGGTCCAGGTGAAGCTGCTGCGGACGTTCCTGGCCCGGCCAGTCCGGAGGGATCAGGTCCGGTGCGTACTGGAAGTGCAGGCTCCAGCCGTCCGCCGTGCGGGTGGATACCCACTCGTCGTCCTGCGACGTGATCTCCCCGCCGGTCATGGCCGTCCAGAACCGCGCGGACGCGGCCAGATCCGGTACATCGAGGACCACCGAACCCATGCGGGCGATCCCAGGTTGCTGCGTCTCGGTCATGATGAATCCTTCCGTCAGGATCAGCATGCCTCGGGTGTCTGACACTCGCCGCTCCCGGCCTGGATCGCCACGGGCGTCGCCCGCGGCCGCTCGGCCGACTGACGTGAGGTCGGTCCTTTGTCGAGCGGTCGGTCCGCTGTCATTGCGGTCGGTCCCCGGAGGCGCCGACCGCAATGACAGCGGACCGACCGCCTCACGCCGGCGCGCAACCTCAGGCGGGGAGCCGCTCCTGGCGTGCGCGGGGAAACAGCACCGCCGCCAGCCCCACCGCGAGCGCGCCGCCGACGAACTGGGCGGCGACGAACGGCAGCACCGACCCCGGCGCGATCCCCGCGAAGGTGTCGCTGAACATCCGCCCCACGGTCACCGCGGGGTTCGCGAACGACGTCGACGACGTGAACCAGTACGCCGCTCCGATGTAGGACCCGACGGCGGCGGGGACCCAGGTCTCCCGTCCGGACCGCAGCAGGCCCAGGATGACCAGGACGAGCCCGGCGGTGGCCACGACCTCGGCGAGCAGGTGCGGAACTGTCGCCCGGTCGGTCGTGGCGAGCCCGGCGGCTGCGCCGAACATGGCGTTCGCCAGCACGGCACCGGCGATTCCGCCCGCGATCTGGACCGCGACATAGATCCCGGCGGCGGCGAGCCGGCGGCGTGGACGGGCGTCCTCCGTTCCGCCGCCATCCCGCAATGCCGCACTGCGTCCGGTGAACCAGTCCACCAGCGTCACCACCGGATTGAGGTGCGCCCCGCTCACGGGCCCGAGCACGGCGATCAGCACCGCCAGGCCGAGCGTCGTGGCCAGGCTGTTCTCCAGCAGCTGCAGCCCGA
The DNA here is from genome assembly GCF_054782975.1 of Myceligenerans halotolerans. Taxonomy (NCBI): domain Bacteria; kingdom Bacillati; phylum Actinomycetota; class Actinomycetes; order Micrococcales; family Promicromonosporaceae; genus Myceligenerans; species Myceligenerans halotolerans. Next base: position 74,519 of record NZ_BAAGRL010000005.1, on the reverse strand, counting down.
CGTCGTCCGAGAGCTGCTGCGCCATGATCCCGGAGCCCACCACGACCGTGACCAGGACGCAGGTGCCGAGGCCCTCGGCAACGGCACGGCGCCACAGCGCGAGTTCCTCGACCTGCCCGGGCGCCGTTCCGGCAACACGTTCACGGGGCTTCGCGCCCGGTGCGGCGTCCTCGCCGGGAGCGAGAGCCGCCGAGGCCCCGGACAGCTCCCCTCCTCCCGAGCGGTCGGCCGACCCCGTGCCTTCCGGCATGTTTCCTTCGGTCCCGGCCGCGACCGTCGTCGTACCCGACATCAGGCCACGGCCTCCACACCCAGCTCCGCGATCAGGGATCGCACGCGCTTCTCGATCTCGTCGCGGATCGGCCGTACGGCCTCGATGCCCTGGCCGGCGGGGTCCTCGAGCGCCCAGTCCTCGTACCGCTTGCCGGGGAAGATCGGGCAGGCGTCGCCGCAGCCCATGGTGATGACGACGTCGGAGGCCTGCACGGCATCGGTGGTCAGGACCTTGGGCTCTTCCGCGCGGATGTCGATGCCCTTCTCCAGCATGGCGTCGACGGCCACGGGGTTGATCCGCTCGGCGGGTTCCGAGCCGGCCGACCGGACCTCCACGGCGCCGCCGGACAGCTCGCGCAGGAATCCCGCGGCCATCTGGGAACGGCCCGCGTTGTGGACACAGACGAACAGGGCGGAGGGGGTGGCGTTCATCGGGGTGCTCCAGGTGGTTTCTCGTACGGGTTGTCGGCTTCGGGCGCGTTTCTGGCCCGGGCCTTCGGACAGCGGGGAAGAGCGGGGTCGATCGGGCGGGCGGGTGCGTCGGTCAGGAGGGCAGGATCTCCGCGAGCAGGTCCTGCACGCGGCGGTCGAGCTCGTCGCGAATGGCGGCCACCCCGGTGGTGGAAGCGAGGGCGGGGTCGCCCACCACCCAGTCCTCGTACCGCTTGCCCGGCAGGACCGGGCAGGCGTCGCCGCAGCCCATGGTGACGACGACGTCGGCCGCGCGGACGGCGTCGTCGGTCAGCGGCTTGGGGAAGCTGATGCGTTCCACGCCGGGCAGGTCGATCTCGGCGAGCAGTTCCCGCACGGTGTCGTGCACGTCGGGCGCGGGCGCCGATCCCGCGGACCGCACGACGACGCGGTCTCCCGCGTAGTGCGCCATGAGGGCGGCGGCGAGCTGGGAGCGTCCGGCGTTCGCCACGCAGACGAACAGGACCTGGGGCTTGTGCGCGGTGCCGGGCGGGGTCGTTCCGGGCACGACGTCGGTCGTGGCCGGGTCGGTGTCTGTCCGGCGCGGCGAGGCATCGGACGCGTCCGGCGCGACGCCGACCGGGTCGCCCGACTCGCGCGCCTTGGCCAGGTCGTCGAGCCGTTGGTGGGCGAAGTGCTCGGTCAGCGCCACGAGATGGGTCGGGATGCCGCCCCGGCGGGCGAGCGCCGCGTACGACTCGCGCACCACGCGGAGGGACTCCTCGGGCGTGGTCCCCGGTACGCGGGTGGCGAGGGACTTCGCGAGGCTGGTCAGCTCGTGGTCGACGTCGGCCAGGCCGGTCGTGTACGGGCCCTTCGCGACGCTGACGGCGGAGGGGGCGAACTTGTCCAGGAGCGTGTTGATCGCCCCGCGGTAGCCGGGTTCGATCCGGTAGAGGACGAAGGTGCCGCGGCGCTCGGAGGCGAGCAGGCCCACGTCGCGCAGGACCTTGAGGTGGTGCGACACGGTGGGCTGGGCGACGTCCGTCAGCGTGGCGAGTTCCCCCGCTGAGGTCTCGCCGTCGGGATCGGCGGCGATGGCAGACAGCATGCGTAGCCGCAGCGGGTCCGCGAGTGCCTTGAGGGTGTGTGCGACGGCGTTCGCGGCGTCGGCACCGATGGCGTGGCGCTCGGCGGTGGCCCCGCCCGTGTTCTCCCGCTCCTGCATCGACATGGATCTATATTGACACGTGCCGATCCAGTGGTCGAGTCCTGCCGTGCCCGTTCCGGCCACGTTCGTACCGCTGGGGTTCCGTTTCGTGGCAATATGCCACGCATGGGTCTTCGAGATGAGCATCTTGCCGAGGGTGAGTCCGTCATCATGCGGCTGCGGACGCACCGCAAGGTGCTCCTCAAGCCGGTCGCGTGGATCGTGGTGCTGGGCGCCGCGGTCATCGCCGCCTGGATCGTGGCGCCGATGTTCGGCCTGCCGTCGTGGGCGCCGCTGTTCGTGGCCGGCGTCGCCGTGCTGCTCATGATCGCGGCGACGATCCCGCCGTACCTGAAGTGGGTCACCACCACCTACGTCATCACCAACCAGCGGGTGTCGCTGCGGACCGGGATCCTCACGCACACCGGCCGGGACATCCCGCTCTACCGGATCAACGACGTGACCTTCGAGAAGCAGCTCAACGACCGCCTGTTCGGCTGCGGCACGCTCGTCATCTCGGACGGCTCGGACCGCGAGGGCATGGTGCTCGACGACGTACCCGACGTCGAACAGGTGCAGCGCACCCTCCAGGACCTCGTCCGGAAGTCCGACCCGCGCGACGGCTGACAGGGCCATGGGCCGGCGCCGGGCCGGACGAAATGTGTTGCACCTGCTCACCGACGACCTGGCAAGATTCCCGTCATGGGATCCGTCCTCGCCGTCTGCCGCGTCCACCAGTTGCTGCCCGACACCGGCTCGGTGGGCGCCACCGCCATCGACAAGCGTCCGGTCGACGGCCGGGTGAAGGCCCGCAAGCTCGGCCTGTACGCGGACATCCAGGCCGACCGCGCCAACCACGGCGGGCCCGACCAGGCCGTGTACGCCTACGCCCAGGAGGACGCCGCGTACTGGGCGGACGAGCTCGGCCGCGAGATCACGCCCGGTCTGTTCGGCGAGAACCTGCGCACGTCGGGGATCGCGGTGAGCACGGCCGTGATCGGGGAGCGGTGGCGCGTCGGCTCCGCGGTGCTGGAGGTGACCCAGCCGCGGACGCCGTGCGCGACGTTCCAGCGTCGCATGGGCGAGGAACGCTGGGTGCGCCGCTTCACGGCGGCGAATCGTACCGGCGCGTATCTGAGGGTGGCCGAGGCGGGCGAGATCGGAGCCGGCGACGCGATCGACGTCGTCCACGTGCCCGAGCACGGCGTCCGGATCGCGGACTGGTTCGCCGCGTACTTCTCCGCGGCGCGCGGCGTCGAGCCGCGCGAGGGAGAGTACGGGGAGTCGGACCCGGCGGGGCTCGGCGATCTCGCAGGCCGGCTGCTCGCCGCGGAGGCCGCGGGAGACTGTCGGCTCAGTGACGAGATGCGTGGCCGCTGCGAGAAGGCTCTCGTTCCAACGAATTAATCGCTTAATGTCCTGGGCCTTTCGGGCCGGGGAGGCCACATTGGTCGCGGGGTGCGCGGGTTGGTCGTCGGGCAGCAACAGCCCGCGCCGTGCGCCCGGGAACGAGGGAGTTCATGCGACCCAGACGAAGGGCCCTGCTCGCCGCCGCAGGTGGTGCCGCGCTGCTCGCCGCGCCGCTGGCCGTGGCGCTGCCCAGTGCCGCGGAGTCGGCCGACACCCAGGCCGTCGGCATCCACGTCGACGGCGACCGGATCGTCGAGGCCGACGGCTCGGAACTGCTGCTGCGTGGCATCAGCCATATGCACACCTGGTACCAGAACGAGACCGGGGCGTTCGCCGACATCGACGACGCCGGTGCGAACGCCGTGCGGGTCGTGCTCAGCGACGGCACGCGATGGAACCAGAACGGGCCCGACGACGTGCAGAACGTCCTGGACCTCTGCTGGCAGAGCGAGCTCATCTGCGTTCTCGAGGACCACGACACCACGGGCTACGGCGAAGAGCCGGAGGCGTCGACGCTCGACCGGGCCGTCGACTACTGGATCTCGCTGCAGTCGGTGCTGGAGGGCACCGAGGACTACGTGCTCGTCAACATCGGCAACGAGCCGTACGGCAACGACGCCGCGACGAACGAGGGCTGGGCTGCCGACACGTCGGCCGCGATCCAGCGGCTGCGCGACGCCGGGTTCGACCACACGATCGTCGTCGACGCCCCCAACTGGGGCCAGGACTGGCAGGGCACCATGCGCGAGCAGGCTCCGCAGGTCGCGGCGGCCGATCCGGACGGCAACACGGTGTTCTCCGTCCACATGTACGGGGTGTACTCCGCCGCGCAGACGGTGACGGACTACATCGACGCGTTCGACGCGATGGGCCTGCCGCTCATCGTGGGCGAGTTCGGGCACGACCACTCGGACGGCAACCCGGACGAGGACACGATCATGTCCTACACGCGGTCCCAGGGCATCGGCTGGTTCGCCTGGTCCTGGAGCGGCAACAGCGGCGGCGTCGAGTACCTCGACCTGGTGCAGCAGTTCGACCCGGCCCTGCGTACCTCGTGGGGAGACCGCGTCATCACCGGTCCCGACGGGCTGTCGCAGACGTCGGTCAAGGCGAGCGTGTTCGGCGGAGGATCGGACCCGACGGACGACCCGACCGACGATCCCACGGACGACCCGACCGATGACCCGACGGACGACCCCACCGACGACCCCACGGACGATCCCGGCACCTGTGAGGCCGAGTTCGACGTCGTGAACGACTGGGGCAGCGGCTACCAGGGCCAGATCACCGTCACCGCCGGCTCCGGCGGCACCACCGGCTGGACCACCCAGTTCACCCTGCCCGCCGGCACCACCATCGGCAGCCTCTGGAACGCCGACCACACCGTCAGCGGATCCACCATCACCGCGAGCGACGTGGGCTGGAACGGCACCCTGAACCCCGGCCAGTCCACCGGCTACGGGTTCACGGCCAACGGCATCGCTCCCGACGACGTCACCGTGACCTGCACGGACTGAACCGGCAGGCCTGGCGGAGCTCCGTACGAACGGCTCCGCCAGGCTCGCCGTTTCACCCTGTGCAAATGGCGCCAACTGGTTAACATCCAGGAAACATTGGGCTAGGCTGTGGTCGCCCGCTCCACGTCGACAACCCCCAGGGGGCTGCGAAGATGTCCGACGAATCGATTCGACGCTACACCGACGGACGGGTGCCCGAGCCCGGCATCAAGCATCTCTTCAGCGCCGAGAACCGATTCCAGCGCCGCCTCGACGTAGAGGTGGCACTTGCCCAGGCCGAGGCCGAGGTCGGCCTCGTCCCCGAGGCCGCCGCCACGGCGATCGAGAAGGCCGCCCGGATCGAGAACCTCGACATGGCGCGGATCGCCGCGGCCACGGCGACGGCGAGTCACCCGCTCATGCCGCTGGTCGACGAGCTCGCGCGCGTCGTCGGACCCGAGCACGGCGAATGGATCCACTGGGGCGCCACCACCCAGAACATCACGCAGACCGCGGACATCCTCATGCTGCGCGACGTGCACCGCGCGCTCAAGCGGCACCTGGCCACGACGCTGCGTGCCATGTCCGAGCTCGCCGATTCGTCCGCCGCCGTGCCGATGCCCGGCCGCACGCACTCCCAGCACGCCGTCCCGGTCACCTTCGGCTTCAAGGCCGCGGTCTGGATCGACGAGCTCACCGCCACCGTCGAGCGCCTGGAACGACTCGAGGACCGGCTGTTCCGCATCCTCATGGGTGGCGCCGTCGGCACGTTCGCGTCGTTCGGGCCGCAGGGACGCGCGGTGGAGCGCGGCGTCGCCGAGCGGCTGGGTCTGGGCACGATGCCGGTCCCGTCGCGCGCCGTGAACGACGGCATGGTCGAGTTCGTCCTCGTGCTCGGCCTGCTCGCCGGAACCGCCGGAAAGATCGGCAAGGACGTCTACACCCTGATGCAGCCCGAGTTCGGCGAGGCGTTCGAGCCGATCCCGGTCGGCACCGTCGGCAGCTCGACGATGCCGCACAAGCGCAACCCGCAGCTCGCCCTGGACGTGCAGTCGATGAGTGCCCAGGTGCGTGCCCTCACCGGCCCTGCCCTTGAGTCGATGCTGCACGACCACGAGGCGAACGGCGGCATGACGGCGCTGCTGGAGGACGTCATCGGCCAGGCGGCCGTGCTGTCCGGTGACCTGCTGGTGCGCCTGTCGGTGATCATGTCCGGCCTCGAGGTCGACGAGCAGCGGATGCGGGCCAACCTGGCGCTCTCCCAGGGCCTGATGGGATCCGAGTCGCTCATGCTGGAACTCGGCGAGCGCATCGGGCGGCAGAGCGCGCACGAGATCGTGTACGAGGTCGCGCAGGCGGCCGCCGTCGGCGACGCGTCGTTCCTCGACCTGCTGCTTCGCAGCGCCGCGGTCCGCGAGCACCTCGACCCCGTGCAGATCCGCCGGCTCATCGACCCGTCGAGCTACCTCGGCGAGAGTGCCACGATCGCCCGCGACATGGCGCGGCATGCCCGGACCGTCGCGGACCGGCTGGAGTTCCGCGCCCAGGCGGACGCGTTCGCCGGGATGGGCGCCGTGGCCGTCGACGTGCAGGAGGACGGACTCAGCCTCACGGCCGTCTAGAGCCGTCCGGCGTCGTCTAGAAGAGGGTCGCCGACTCCCAGGAGGCCGGCGACTCCGCCTGCCTCCTCATGGTGGACGTGACCCGCCCGGTGGCGACGTAGCGGTCGGCGTCGGACGTGGTGCCGGGCGCCGGGACGTCGGTGGCCGGGGGTGCGTCGTCGGCCTCCGGGCCGCCGGACGACACGCCGACCAGGTCCGCGGGCTGCGCGGCCGGCGGCATGTTCCCGATGAGGAAGCCGTCGAGATCGCCCCGCCCGGCGGACCAGTCGGCGGCGGAGAGCTCGGCGAGATGCCGGGCGCGTTCCTGGAACGGGCTGTCGATGTGTCCGCGGACATGGCGGAAGCGGACGGGGCCGGTACGCGTCGTGACGGCGTGGTCCAGGGCGCGCACGATGTCGGCGTCGGGGACGGCCTCGTCGGCCGCGGTGCGCCAGCCGTTCGCCTTCCAAGCCGGGAGCCACTCCGAGGCGACGCGGATGGCCTGCTGCGACCCGCACTCCACGAGGAGCGGCTCGTCACCAGGGTGGGCCTCGATCGCGCGGAGGATGGCGGTCAGCCCGGCGGACTGGTCGGTGCCGCTCGCGGCGCCGCCGGAGTCGAAGTTCCCGTCCGTGTGGTCGATCCATGCCCAGCCGATCGCACCCGGGTCACCGAGGGCGTCCCCGTGGGCGCTGAGGATGATCACGGCGTCCATTGTGCCTTGCCGAGCGTGATGCTGGGTAGGGCGACATGCTTGACACGCCGAGTTCCGGATGCCGGAAACCCTGCGCGTGTCGTTCCGGAACCCGCGATCCGCCTCGCGTTGCGATCATGGCACCATGTCTGGACCCACTCCCGCCGAGCGTGCCGCAGGTCGGCATCCGTCGCGCCGTCGTACGCGTGCCGACATCCGCCGGTGGCGGCGCTACCTCGCCGCCGAGCGCGCCGAGGCCGCCTCGTACCGGGATCTCGCGCGTCGCCGCACCGGGGAGGAACGTGCGATCCTCCTCGCGCTGGCCGAGGCCGAGAAGCGGCACGAGGCGCACTGGCTCGACCTGCTCGGCGACGACGTCGGCGAGCCGTTGCGCACCGAATGGCGTTCCCGGGTGCTGGGCCTCCTGGCCCGGCGGTTCGGCGGGGTGTTCGTGCTGGCACTCGCGCAGCGCGCCGAGGCCCGCTCGGCCTACTCGCGGGACGTCGACGCGACGGCGAGGATGGCCGCCGACGAGCAGATCCACGAGGAGGTGGTCCGCAGCCTGGCGACCCGGGGGCGGAACCGGCTGTCGGGCACGTTCCGGGCGGCGGTGTTCGGTGCGAACGACGGGCTGGTCTCGAACCTCGCGCTGGTGCTCGGGGTCGGCGCCTCCGGGGTCTCACAGCAGACGGTCCTGCTGAGCGGTCTGGCGGGGCTGCTCGCCGGATCCCTGTCCATGGCGGCGGGAGAGTTCGTCTCGGTGCGGTCGCAGCGCGAGTTGCTGGAGGCGTCGTCGCCGTCGCCCGACACCGCCGCCGCCCTCCCGCACCTGGACCTGGACGCCAACGAACTGGCCCTCGTCTATCGCGCCCGGGGCTTGACTCCGGGCGAGGCCCAGACCCGGGCGGACGAGGCCCTGGCCCCCTACGCGGCCCCCGCCGTCGCGGGTCCCGCCGGGGACGCTCCGGTGGCGGACGACGCCGCTCCGGGCGGCGCCGCGCACCGGGCGGATGCTTCGGGGACGGGGCGGGCCGCCGCTGCCGCGGGCGCGGACGGCGTGGCGGACCAGCACGAGACACACGGGACCGCGTGGGGCGCCGCGTCCTCGTCGTTCTGTTTCTTTGCGTCCGGCGCGCTGATTCCCGTCCTGCCCTATCTCCTGGGACTCAGGGAAATGATGGCGGTGGCCGTCGCGTCCGTGCTCGTCGGAATCGCGCTCCTCGCCACCGGCGCGATCGTGGGTCTGCTTTCCGGCGCCTCGCCGATCACGCGCGCGCTGCGGCAACTGCTCATCGGGTTCGGCGCCGCGGCCGTGACGTACCTGCTCGGGCTGGTGTTCGGCACGGTCGTCGCGTAGGACGCACGTGTTCCTTCTCGCCCCCGTTGCGCAAAGCGCGAAAAGGGTTCACAGTTGTGCACGGATCTCCATATCGTCGACACGAATGGTTTTGAGTACATGGCATCCGCGCGCCACCGAATTCCGCAGACCGCGTTCCTTCGCCGAGAGGTCGTGCGTGCTTCCTTGTCATACGGAATGGTGGCCGGCGGTATGACGCGCGGGGTTTCGCCGGCATTCGCGGCGTCCGACGGCGGCCGGTTCGGCGTGGCCGCGGACCCGGTGGCCGAGCCCGGCGGGGAGTGCTCGAAGCTCCACCCGCTCGCGTGTTCCGAGGTGCCTGTTTCGCCCGCCTGAAGGACAAGAGTTTGGGGCTCCAGCCGGTATCGCCTCGCCCGACCGGGCGAGGCTGCCGCAGGGTCCTGATCGTCGGCAGCGTTCCAGCTGGGGCGTTGTCGGCTGACGGCTGACATCTGGTTCGCGGTCCGTGCGCGGGTTATCGCTGGGGGGTGTGCCCGTGATTCAGGGCCACGAACCGTCGGATGTCAGGGGTTGACGTCGGAGGTGCCGCTGGGGGGTGCCTCGGACCGACGCCCGTACCGTGTGGACGGGATGCGGTACCTCGCCGAACGGCGCTGTACCGCACACCCGATCCGCGGCAGGAACGCTGGGGCCGGTCCGCCTGTCGGGCCGGCCCCAGGGTCCCGCGTTCCCCTACTTCTTCGCGGCCGGCGCGTCCGCGGCGGTGGAGTCGTCCGACGACGCCCGGGTGACGGCCTTCCCCGCGACACCGCTGATGAGCTCGTTGATGTCCACGCCCGTCAGCTGCTTGATGACGCCCTGGCCCTCGCCGAGCACGTTCGCGACGTTCTTGGTGAGTGCCGAGGCGCCGTCGGTGGAGATCACCGTCATGCCCTTGATGTTGCCGATCGGCTCGGCGGCGGCGCGCACGATCTCGGGCAGGCGCTCGATGAGCTCCTGTGCCAGCGCGGCCTCGCCGTACTTGCGCAGGGCATCGGCCTTGGCGTCGGTGGCGATGGCCTCGGCGCGACCCTCGGCCTCGACGGCGGCGGCACGGGCCTCGCCCTCGGCCCGGATACCGGCGGCCAGGGCGACCTGCTTGTCGCGCTCGGCCTCACCGGCGCGGCGCACGGACTCGGCGGCGGCCTCGGCGTCCTGGATGGCGGCCGTCTTGTTCGCCTCGGCGATCGTGGTGCGCTTGAAGGCGTCCGCCTGGGTCGCGGCGTTCTCGGCGTCGCGGCGTGCGTTCGCTTCCTGGACCTGCGCGTAGGCGCGTGCCTCGGCGGGCTTGCGGATCTCGATGTCGAGCCGCTCCTGCTCGACGCGGGCCTTCTCCGCCATCGCCTCGCGCTCCTCGATGGCGACGGTCCGGTCCTGCTCCGCACGGGCGAGCTGGCCCGCGGCCTCCGCCTCGGCCTGAGCCCTGTCGGTCTCGGCCTTGATCGCGGACTGCTTCAGGTCGAGTTCCTTCTGACGCTGCGCGATCTGCTCGGCGGCCTCGATGACGGCGAACTCCGAGATGCGCTTCGCCTCGGCCTCGGAGACCTCCGCGAGCTGACGGGCCCGCGCGGACTCGGCGCGGCCGAGGTTCTCCAGGTAGTCCGAGCCCGGCGTGGAGATATCCGAGATGTTCAGGATGTCGATCTGCAGACCCTGCTCGGCGAGGTCCATCTTGGTGGACTGCACCACGCGGTCGGACAGGCCCTTGCGGTCCGAGATGATCTCCTCGAGCGTCATGTCGCCCACGATCGAGCGCAGCGAGCCCTCGAGCGCCTCCTTGATGATCTCCGTCAGCATGGCCTGCTGGGACAGGAAGCGCTGGGCGGCGCGGCGCACACCCTCCTCGTCGCCGCGCACCTTGAAGTTCACCGACGCCTTGATCGCGACCTTGATGCGCTTCGCGTCGACACCCTCGACGACGATGCCGATCTGGCGTTGCTCGAGCGAGATGGAGAATCCCTGCTGCAGCACCGGCCAGACGAAGGTACGGCCCCCGACCACGACCCGCTGGTTGGTCAGGTCCGCCTCGCGCTTGCCCGCGCCGCGGCCGACGACGATGAGCGCCTCGTTCGGCGGGACCCGCCGGATCCTGCTGGAGATGAACGCCATCAGGATGACGACGGCGACGATGACGGCGACGACAGCGAGCACGCTGACGAAGCCAGGGTTGTCAGGGGACATCTGCACTCCTTGGGGTATGTCCTGGTGGGGCGGTGCGGGCTGCTCCGTCGAGCTGTCGCGCGGTCGCGACGGCGGGGCTCACGACGAAGCGCCGGCGGGTTGCTCGACGCCGGTCACTCGGCCGACTTCACCTTCACGCGGCTGCCGTGCTGCTCGACGACGGTGATCCGGGTGCCCTGCGGGATCCGCGTGTCCGCGAACGCCATGCGGGTCTCCAGTTCGCTGTCGAGCGACACCTCACCGTGCATCGTCGAGACCTCGGACGTCACCGCGCCCTGCAGGCCGACGATCGATCTCGGGGCCGCGTCGTCGGACTGTCGCAGTCGCTTCAGCAGCAGGTTCACGAGCAGGATCACGCCGATCCCGATGACGGCCGCGATCGGGTACGTGGCGACGACCGGGAGGCCGGACGACGTGACGACCGCGCCCGTGGCGCCGAACAGCAGGAGGCCCGCACCGAGCGAGGTGCCGGACAGAGCACCGTCGCCCAGCTCGAAGAGGTCGCCGAGGGCGACCGAGAGCAGCCCGAGGATGAGTCCGAGGATGCCGAGGACGATGAAGACGAGCATGTGTCTCCTTGAGGACCGCGCGAGACGGCCCCGACGTGAAGATCGAGTGAAAGCCCCTGCAACGTATCAAGGCCGGATCCGCGGGCGCACGCAAAGTAGCGTGAGAAAGACGATCGACCCGCGGCCGGCGAGCCCTGCGCCCGCCGGCCGGGTCAGTGCCCCGCCAGCGCCCCGCTGACGACAGCCCTCGCGGCCGACTGGACTTCCGCCAGGTGATCCGCCGAGAGGAACGACTCGGCGTAGATCTTGTACACGTCCTCCGTGCCCGACGGCCGCGCCGCGAACCACGCGTCCCTCGTCGTCACCTTGAGGCCGCCGATCTTCGCGCCGTTCCCCGGAGCCTCCGTCATCGCCGCCGTGATCGGTTGTCCCGCCACCTCGGCCGCGGTGACGTCCGACGGCGACAGTCCGGCCAGCGCCACCTTCTCCTCGCGGGACGCGGGGGCGTCGACACGTGCGTACCAGGACTCGCCGTGCTGTTGCACGAGTTCTGCGTGGTGCTGCGACGGCGTCTTCCCGGTCGTCGCGAGGATCTCGGAGGCCAGCAGTGCCAGCAGGAGCCCGTCCTTGTCCGTGCTCCACACCCGCCCGTCGCGCCGGAGGAACGACGCACCGGCCGACTCCTCGCCGCCGAACGCGACCGTCCCCGACAGCAGGCCCGGCACGAACCACTTGAATCCGACCGGCACCTCGACGACCTGCCGCCCGAGCTCGCCGGCGACCCGGTCGATCAGCGACGACGACACGAGTGTCTTCCCGATCGCCGCCGCCCCCGGCCATTCCGGTCGCGCTCCCGAGAAGAGGTACCGGATCGCCACGGCCAGGTAGTGGTTGGGGTTCATCAGCCCGGCGTCCGGTGTGACGATGCCGTGCCGGTCGGCGTCGGCGTCGTTGCCGGTGGCGATGTCGTACGGCGCGCTCGCCCCGTCGGCCGGGTTCATGCGCCGTACCAGCGACGCCATCGCCGAGGGCGATGAGCAGTCCATCCGGATCCTGCCGTCGTGGTCGAGCGTCATGAACGCCCAGCGCGGATCCACCTGCGGGTTCACCACGGTCAGGTCGAGACCGTACCGCTCGCCGATCTCGCCCCAGTACTCGACGGACGCACCGCCCAGCGGGTCCGCGCCGATCCGCACCCCAGCGGCCCGGATCGCCTCCAGGTCCAGGGCGGTGGCCAGGTCGTCGACGTAGGTGGTCAGGAAGTCGTGCCGGTGCGTCGTGTCCGCGCCGAGCGCGGCCTCGAGCGAGACCCGGGCGACGGAGCCGGCCCCCGACGCCAGGATCTCGTTCGCCCGCCCGGCGATCCAGCCGGTCGCGTCGGACCCGGCGGGACCGCCGTGCGGCGGGTTGTACTTGAACCCGCCGTCTCGCGGCGGGTTGTGGCTCGGCGTGACGACGATGCCGTCGGCCAGGCCCGGCCCCGAGGTCCGCACGCCGGCGTCGGAGAGGGCCTCGTTGTGCAGGAGGATCGACTGGGAGACGGCGGGCGTGGGCGTGTAGGAGCTGCGTGCGTCGACCATCACGGTGACCCCCGCCGCCGCGAGCACCTCGAGCGCGGTCTGCCAGGCGGGCAGGGACAGCGCGTGCGTGTCGCGTCCGATGAACAGCGGACCGTCGGTGCCCTGCGAGCGCCGGTACTCGACGATGGCCGCCGTGGTCGCGATGATGTGGGCCTCGTTGAAGGCGGCGTCGAGACTCGAGCCCCGGTGCCCGGACGTGCCGAACACGACACGCTGGGCGGGATCACCAGGGTCGGGCGTGAGGTCGTAATAGGCGCCGACCACCTGGTCGACGTCGATCAGGTCGTCAGCGGTCGCAACAGTTCCAGCGCGCGGATGCATAGGTCGATAGTGCCAGGTCCGCGTACGTCACGAGGTGCGCTCACCGACAAGATCCGCGTACTCGGGATGCTTCTCGATGTACTCCGCCACGTACCAGCACCGCGGGTCCACCTTCCTACCCGCCGCACGGGCCGCGTCCAGGGCCGTCCGCGCCAGGTGTGCGGCGATACCGCGTCCTCGGTGCCGGGGGTTCACGACGGTGGAGGGCATGACGGTCATGTCGCCCTCGGTGCGGTACTCCAGGAACCCCGCCACGGCTCCGCCGGTCAGGCGGGCCTCGTAGCGCGAGGCGTCGATGTGGTCGACGACGTCGTACTCGAGCTGCTCGGTCATCGCCTCAGCGTAGTGATCCGGGTCCTCGATGACCATGGCGGACGTCACCCCAGGTGACGGGAATTTCTCGGGCAGGGAACGGGCAAGGAGAACGGGCCCGGACGCCGTTGTCCGGGCCCGTCGGCCTGAAGGTACCTCGGGCCCGTCGGCCTGAGGGCACCGCTGTGGAGGAACACCGTGGGCAGTTCTCCGGGACGGTGAGGTGACCGCCCCGGGCAGGGCTCATGGGGGAAGGCTCACCAGGGGGAGCTGAAGAAGAGCGCCGGGTCGAGTGCGGCGATGGCGATGCAGATCGCGGTGGCGGCCGAGCCGATGCCGGCCATGGTGAGGAACTCGCGCCGGCCGAATCCGCCGACCCTCAGCTCCAGCAACCGTGCGGGGCTCGAGCCCCGGGAACGGGCGAGTGCCCAGTGCGTGCTCTGCGTCGCTGTGGAGCGATCCGAGTGCGTCACGTTGCTGACCTCCGGTGGCTGATGTGCTCGGGGGCTGCCTGCGTGGTGCTTGTGCAGTGCTGCTGGTGAAGTTGGCCGGCGCCCCGTACGGGGCGCCGTGGGAAAACTGTTACACAGATTCGCGACAATGTGAAGTTGTACGACACGCCGATCTGGTGGCGGGTTCTTTCATGGGGTGAATGTGGTGCGATGGCGGCTTCCCGCGCAGGTCACGCACCTAAACGGTTCGATGGGTGCCGGTGAACGGTCAGGGCTTCGTACGGTCTGCCGCGGGAACGACACCGATCGAAGGAGATCCCCATGCGTACCTCGAGCTCCCGACGACGAGCAAGGTGGGTCGCGCTGGCCGCCGCCGTCTCGCTGGGCACCGGAGGCGCCTTCACCGCGGCGACCGTCGCCGCAACCAGCGCCGCGGCGGCCGAGGGCTGCGACGTCGAGTACCGCATCACGAACTCGTGGGACGGCGGCTTCCAGGCCGACGTCACCTTGATTAACCTTGGCGACCCGGTGTCCGGCTGGGACCTGACCTGGCAGTTCACCGGCGGCGAGAGCATCTCGCAGGCCTGGAACGCCGCCGTGACGCAGTCGGGCAGCGGCGTGAGCGCGTCCGACGTCGGCTGGAACGGCGGTCTGGGCACGGATGGTTCCGCGTCGTTCGGGTTCATCGGGAACGGATCGGCGGCGACGCCGTCGTCCTTCGCGATGAACGGCACGGTGTGCACGGGCGACGTCGGAGGCGACCCGACGGACGACCCCACCGAGGACCCCACCGACGATCCCACCGAGCCGGTCGACGGTGAGTTCTACGTCGACACGGGCACGCAGGCCTACGACGCCTGGGAGGCCGCCTCGGGCACGGACAAGGCGCTGCTGGAGAAGATCGCGCTGACGCCGCAGTCCTACTGGGTGGGCAACTGGGTCGACGCCGACCACGCCCGCCAGGAGGTCGTCGACTACACGTCACGCGCCGTCGCGGCGGGCAAGATCCCTGTGTTCACGGTGTACGCGATCCCCGGCCGGGACTGCGGCAACCACTCCGGCGGCGGCGTCGAGGAGAGCGAGTACGCGGCGTGGGTGGACACGATCGCCTCCGGGATCCAGGGCGAGCCCTGGGTGATCCTGGAACCGGACGCGCTCGCCCAGCTCGGCGACTGCGACGGACAGGGCGACCGCATCGGATTCCTCCGGTACGCGGCGAACTCGCTCGCGGACGCGGGCGCCCGCGTCTACATCGACGCGGGTCACTCCGCGTGGCTGAGCGCCGGCGAGGCCGCGAGCCGGCTGCAGCAGGTCGGCTTCGACCACGCCGTCGGGTTCGCGCTGAACACGTCGAACTACCGGACGACGTCGGAGCTGCGGGCGTACGGCGAGCAGGTCTCGGCACAGGTCGGCGGGCGTCCGTACGTGATCGACACGTCGCGCAACGGTAACGGCCCCGGCGACGACTGGTGCAACCCGAGCGGGCGGGCGCTCGGCGAGCGGCCGACGCTGGTCAACGACGGGACGAGCCTGGACGCGCTGCTCTGGGTGAAGCTCCCGGGTGAGTCGGACGGCGAGTGCAACGGCGGGCCCGCGGCGGGTGCGTGGTGGCAGGAGATGGCGCTGGAGCTGGCGCGCAACGCCGCGTGGTGAGGCGCTTCCGGTAGCGGGCGTGGTCGGGTGGTTTCCGTGTGGTCGGGCAAGTGCTTGCCCGACCACACGGAAACCACCCGACCACGCCCGTGGCTGGTCCCGGCGGCCTCTCAGGTCCTCGTGGCGACGAGGAGGTCGACCAGGTCGCTGAGGAAGGCCTGGTCGGGGTTGGTGGGCGAGGAATCCGTGGCGGGGGTGTTCGTGCCGTCCGGCTCGGTGAGCGAGTGCTCGACGGCGCGGCGGCGGGCGTTCGCGTCGTGGACCGCGAGCAGCATCTCCACGGCCACGTCGGTCTCGACGACGAAGCGCAACCCCAGGGTGTCGAGGATGCGCGTGATGGCGTCGACGAGCTCCTCCCGGAGCGTGGTCGTGTGCGCGGCGTACAGGGCCGCGACGTGGGGGTCCCGCATGGCCAGCAGCTCGAGCTCGGAACTCAGCAGGGTCCACTGCCGGTCGTGGTCGGGATCCGTGGACACGGCGTCGAGGATGTGGGCGATCGCGTCGTGGTCGATCGTGCCGGACCGGAACTCGCAGGGGTCGAGGGAGCGGGTCGCGGCCTCGAGCGCGTCGAGCTGCTGCCGCTTGAGGCGGTCGGCGAGCGCGAGGAAGAGTTCCTCCTTGCTGCCGAAGTTCGAGTAGAACGCGCCGCGCGTGAAGCCGGCGGTCTCGCAGATGACCTCGATCGACGCGCCGTGGATCCCGTCCCGGGCGAAGACGGTGTAGGCGGCGTCCATCAGGCGTGCCCGCGTGCGCTCGCGACGTGGGGTCAGTGCGGCGGCCAGGGCGCGGTCGACCGGCGACGGGGTGTCGGCCGGACCGGCGTCCGGTCCGGTGGCGTCGTCGCGCAGCGGCTCGGCGGTCACGGTGTCTCCTCGGTGTGGTGGTGCGAGAAAGAAGTGTAGTCCGCTCCTCGGAGTTTCGATACACGAACGTATCCGATACAGTGATGCATCGAACCACTGGAACCCCTTGGGAGCGTTCGTGTCTTCTGCTCTGTACTCGCTCGGTCGCTGGGCCGTGCGCGCCCGACGGCTCGTCCTGGTCGGCTGGATCGTGGTGCTCGCCCTCGCGGGTGGTGCCGCCGGGCTGCTGCAACAAGGCCTCGACAATCAGGTCTCGATCCCCGGCACCGAGTCCCAGCTCGCGCTGGACCGGCTGTCGGCTACGTTCCCGCAGGTGAGCGGCGCCTCAGCGCAGGTGATCGTCGTCGCGCCGGACGGGTCCGACATGTACGACGACGAGGTGCGGGAGGCCGTGGAGGACGGCGTCGCCACCCTCGGCGACATCGCGCAGGTCGCCGCCGTCACGTCCCCGTACGACGACCAGATGCCGGCATCCGTGTCCGACGACGACACGGCCACCCTGCTGACGATCCAGCTCGACGGCAAGGAGAGCTCGATCACCGACGCGACGAAGGACGCTCTGTCCGACGCGGCCTCGGCGCTCGACGCCGCCCTGCCGGAGGGCGGCGAGGCACACCTCGGCGGCCAGCTCTTCGCCACCGAGTTCCCGGAGATATCCCTGGTCGAGGGCGTCGGGCTGCTGGTGGCTCTCGTGGTCCTGGTGATGACGCTCGGGTCGCTGATCGCGGCCGGCCTGCCGCTGTTCAACGCCCTGCTGGGCGTCGGGGTGTCGATGGCGCTGCTGTTCGCCGCCACGTCGCTCGGCCCCATCAGCTCGACCACACCGATGCTGGCCGTGATGCTCGGGCTGGCCGTGGGGATCGACTACGCGCTCTTCATCGTGTCGCGGCACCGCGAACAGCTCAGGGACGGCCTGCCGGTCGAGGAATCGGTGGCCCGCGCGACGGCGACTGCGGGGTCTGCGGTGGTCTTCGCGGGGCTGACCGTCATGATCGCGCTGGTCGGGCTGAGCGTGGCGGGCATCCCGTTCCTCGCGGTCATGGGCGTCGCGGCGGCGGTGACGGTAGGCGTCACCGTGGTCGTCTCCCTGACGCTGCTGCCGGCGGTCCTCGCCATGGCGGGCGAGCGGCTGCGGCCCCGTGGGCGCTCGCGCGCGGCGTCGGACGAGGACGGTGAAGGCGACCGGACACAGCCGCGGGGTGCCGCCGACCGGTTCTTCGCCGGCTGGGTGCGGGGCGTGACCCGCTTCCCGGCGGTGACCGTCGCCATCGTCGTGGTGGTGCTCGGCGCGCTCGCCCTGCCGGCCATGAATCTGCGGCTCGCGCTGCCGGACGCCGGTGTGCTCAACGAGGACAACTCCGCGCGCGTAACCTACGACCTGGTCTCCGAGAAGTTCGGCGACGGCTTCAACGGGCCGCTCGTCATCACCGGGTCGATCGTGACGAGCAATGACCCCGTGGCCCTCATGGACGAGATCGGCGACGAGCTGGCCGACCTGCCGGGCGTCGCGGACGTGCCGCTCGCCACGCCCAACGAGTCCGCCGACACCGGGATCGTGCAGGTGGTCCCCGCGGGCGGCCCGACATCGGCCGAGACCGAGGCGCTGGTGCACGAGATCCGGAGCCTGCACGATCACTTCCTCGACACGTACGGGGTCGACCTCGCCGTCACGGGCTCGACAGCGATCGGGATCGACGTGTCGGAGAAGCTGGGTGCCGCGCTGCTCCCCTTCGCGCTGCTCGTGGTGGGACTGTCGCTCGTGCTGCTGACCATGGTGTTCCGATCGATAGCCGTGCCGATCAAGGCGACGGTGGGATACCTGCTCTCGGTGGGCGCGGCGTTCGGCGTGATCACGCTCGTCTTCGAGAACGGCTACCTCGCCGAACTCCTGGGCGTGACGCGGACGGGGCCGGTGATCAGCTTCATGCCCATCGTCCTCATGGGCGTGCTGTTCGGCCTGGCCATGGACTACGAGGTGTTCCTGGTCTCCCGCATCCGCGAGGACTACGTGCACGGCACGGGACGGGACCGGGCGCGGAAGGCCATCAGCAGCGGCTTCCGAGGCGCCGCCGGGGTCGTCACCGCCGCCGCCGTGATCATGACGGCCGTGTTCGTCGCGTTCGTGCCGCACGGGGACATGAACCTCAAGCCGATCGCACTCGGGCTCGCCGTGGGCGTGTTCGTGGACGCGTTCGTGGTCCGGATGGTCCTCGTGCCCGCCGTCCTCGCGCTGCTGGGTGAGAAGGCATGGTGGATCCCGCGGAAACTCGACGCCGCCCTGCCGTCGTTCGACGTCGAGGGCGAAGGGCTCGCACGCGAGATCGCGCTGGCCGACTGGCCCGAACCCGGCGCCCGGGACGCCGTCGCCGCCGAACGCCTGGTCGTCCGCGGCGAGTCCGGGACCGTGGCCGGGCCGGTGAGCGTCCGCGTCCCGGAAGGCGGCGCACTCCTCGTCCGCGGCGACTCCGCCGTCCAGGTCGGCAGCATCCTCCTGGCGATGGCGGGACGGGTCGTGCCCACCGGCGGGATCGAGATGGACGGCAAGCTCAAGACCATGGGACTGGTGCTGCCCGAGCGCGCCGCGACCGTCCGCGGAAGGGCCGCGGTCGTCGACGCCGGGAACGCCGTCGCGGGCATCCCGCCCGAGGAATCCGTCCGGCGAGCGGTGCGTGACCGCGCGCGCCTGATCGCCGTGGACGGCACCGAGACCGTCGGCGACCTGACCGAACGGATGGAACTGGCGCAGGCGCTCGCGGACGCGCACCGTGCGGGCGTCGCGGTGGTGGTGGGCGCGGTCGGCGCCACGGCGACCGACCTGGCGCCCCCGGGGACACCGGTACTGGACGTCGGCGCCGCGATCGGGGCCGCCGGCCTGGCCGACGAGCGCGGGAACGAGACTTCGATGCAGGAGGTGCGGCGATGAACGCGACGAGGTGGCTACGGCCGGAACCGGTACGGGACCGGCGGCGGGCGGCGGCCGTGGCCCTGCTGCCGCTCATGATCCTGGGGCTGCTCCTGGCCGCGCTGTGGGATCCGCAGGACCGGCTCGACACCGTGCCGGCCGCGATCGTGAACCTCGACGAGCCGGTGGAGATCGACGGGCAGCTGGTGCCGCTCGGCCGGCAGCTCGCGGCAGGGCTGGTGAGCGGTGGTGAGACGCCCGAGGAGGGTGAGTCCGCCGCCGTGCCGGCGTCGGACGACAGCTACGACTGGCGGGTGACGGACGCGGAGGACGCGGCGTCGGGGCTGGCGGACGGCGAGTACGCGGCCGTCGTGACGATCCCGGAGGGCTTCTCCGCGGCGGCGACGTCCTTCGGGAACGACGACCCGTCCGAGGCGCGCAAGGCGACGATCGACGTCGCGACCGCGCCGGACGGCAGGATCCTGGACGACGCGCTGGCCCAGATCGTGGCGCAGACCGCGACGAGCATCCTCGGCGACACCCTCACCGAGACGTATGTGGACAACGTGCTCGTGGGCTTCTCCACCCTGTCCGACCAGCTCGGCACAGCCGCGGACGGAGCCGGCGAGCTCGCCGACGGAGCCTCCGGAGCCGGTGACGGCGCGGCGCAGCTGGCCGACGGCGCCCACCAGGCGTCCGACGGCGCCGCAGAGCTCGGAGCCGGTGCGGGCCGGCTCGCCGGCGGTGCGGGGGAACTCGCCGGCGGCGTCGGCCGCTGGGCCGGCGGAGCGGACGAGTGGGCCGCCGGTGCCCACCGGTGGGCGGCGGGTGCCGACGACCTGTCCGCCGGGGTGTACGACCTGGCGGGTGGCGTCGGGCAGAGTGCCATGGGAGCGAACCGGCTGGCCGACGGCGCGGACGACCTTGCCGGAGGCGCGCAGGGCGTCGCGGACGGGACGCAGGAGCTTGCCGACCAGTTCGCCGCAGTGGACCAGCAGGTCGACAAGTACGCCGGGAAGGCGCGGGACGCCCTCGCCGGTCTCGAGGATCTCGGCGGGCACCTGGAGGAGCTGACCGCGGGGCTCGAGGAGCTGTGCGGCGGTTCGATCGTGGAGGAGGGCTCGGAGCCGAGCGAGGACGCCGAGGCTGAACTGGCCGAGCTCTGCGACCGGCTCGCGGACGTGGACGGCGAGGCAGAGTCCGGGATCGACACGGTCTCGGACCGGCTGGACGAGATCACGACCGGGGTGGACGATCTCGCGGGTGGAACGGCGCGGCTTGCCGCCGGTTCGCAGCGGGTGGCCGACGGGGTCTCCGGCCTCTCGGCCCGCGTCGGCGAGCTGTCCGGCGGGCTCAGCGAGCTGCAGGTGGGGGCCAACGACGCCGCCGCCGGGATGTCGGGGCTGGCCGACGGTGCGCAGGATCTCGCCGACGGCGCCACGGGTCTCGCCGGCGGCGCCGGTGAGCTGTCCTCCGGCGCAGGTGGCCTGGCTACCGGCGTCTCCGGCCTGGCTGCCGGCGCCGGGGACCTGGCCGGAGGGATCGACACCGTCGCGACCGGAACGGACGATCTCGCCGACGGGATCCACGACCTGTCCGACGGAGCGGGCGACCTGTCCGACGGCCTCGGCCGGGCCACCGAGGAGATCCCCGCCTACAGCGACTCGGAGCGCCAGTCCCTGGCCTCCGTCGTCGCGGACCCGGTCGAGGTCACCGGCGCGTCCGAGCTCAGCACCGGGGCCACCGGACCCATGTTCGCGGTCCTGGCACTCTGGCTCGGCGCACTCGGTGTGATGCTCGTGTTCCCGCCCGTGCCGTTCGGCGCCCGCGGGTCGACGCACGGCCCGCTGCGCCTGGCCCTCGAGGCGCTCGCGCTGCCGGCCGGGATCGGCGCGGCGACCGGTATCACGACCGGGGCGATCCTCGCGGGCGTCGAAGGCCTCGACGCGGGCGGATGGGCGGCCGCGATCACGGTCGGCGCCGCGGTGTCGGTCGCCTTCGTCGCCGTGAACCAGGCGCTGGCCGCCGGGCTCGGGCACGTGGGACGAGGGATCAGCCTGATCGTCGCGGTCCTGGTGATCGCGGCGGGCGTCGTCTCGACGGCGCCCGCCGGGCTCCGCAGCCTGGCTGCGTTCCTTCCGGTCGGGGCCGCCCAGGAGGCCCTGGCGGCGATCACCGCGAGCTCCGGCGGACTGGCCGCGGCCGGCACGGCGCTGGTCGTGTGGGCCCTGGCGGGCATCGCGGTGACGACATTCGTGGTCTCCCGCTCCCGTACGGTTCGCGCGGGAGGCCTCCGGCCCGCCCAGGCGACGTGACCCGGGGGTCGAGCCGGTCGCGACCCGGCCGGCTCGACCACCGGCCCGTCGGCGGCACGCGGGAACGGCCCACGACACACCGATCAGGCGGTGCGATCAGGCCAGGTACTCGTCCACCAGCTGCTCCGCCAGCCCGGTGTACGCCGCCGGGGTGAGCGCCGCCAGGCGTGCCGCGGCGTCGTCGGGCAACCCCAGCCCGGCGACGAACTCGCGCATCCGCTCCGCGTCCACACGCTGCCCGCGCGTGAGGTCCTTGAGCCGCTCGTACGGGTTGTCCATGCCGGGAACGCCCGCCACCGCGGCCGCACGCATCGCGGACTGGACGGGCTCACCCAGGATCTCCCAGTTCTCGTCGAGGTCCTCGGCCATCAGCGGGCCGTTCACCGCGAGTGCCTTCAGCCCACGGGACACGTTGTCGATCGCGAGCATGCTGTGCCCGAACGCCGGCCCGATGTTGCGCTGCGTCGTCGAGTCCGTGAGGTCACGCTGCAGGCGTGAGGTGACCAGCGTGGCCGCCAGCGTGTCCAGCAGGGAGCACGAGATCTCGAGGTTCGCCTCCGCGTTCTCGAACCGGATCGGGTTCACCTTGTGCGGCATCGTCGAGGATCCCGTCGCGCCCTCGACGGGGATCTGCGTGAAGAACCCCAGCGAGATGTACGTCCACACGTCGGTGGCGAGGTTGTGCAGGATCCGGTTGAACCGCGCGACGTCGGCGTACACCTCGGCCTGCCAGTCGTGCGACTCGATCTGCGTCGTCAGCGGGTTCCACGTCAGCCCCAGACCCTCGACGAACGCTCGCGACACGGCCGGCCAGTCCGCACCCGGCACCGCGACCGTGTGCGCCCCGAACGTCCCGGTCGCGCCGTTGATCTTGCCCAGGAACTCCGCGCCCTCGATCCGCCGCAGCTGCCGCCGCAGCCGGTGCGCCAGGACGGCGAGCTCCTTGCCCATCGTGGTCGGCGTCGCGGGCTGGCCGTGCGTGCGGCTCAGCATCGGCACCGCCTTGTGCTCGCGCGCCATCCCGGCGATCTGATCGGTGAGCGCGGTCGCCGCCGGGAGCCAGACGCGGCGGACCGCACCGGCCACCATCAGCGCGTACGACAGGTTGTTGATGTCCTCGCTCGTGCACGCGAAGTGCACCAGCTCCGACGCCGCGGGCAGGCTCGTCCCCGGGATGTGCTCGGGAGCCGCGGCGATACGGCGCTTGATGAAGTACTCGACCGCCTTCACGTCGTGCACCGTGGTGTGCTCGATCTCCTTGAGCTCCGCGATCTCCTCCGCACCGAACGTCGCCGGGATGGCACGCAGGTAGGAGATCTCCTCGCCCGTCAGGCGAGGCGCACCCGGGACCACCGGCCCGGGGACGTCGCCGGCGCCGTTGCACAGCGCGATCAGCCACTCCACCTCGACGACCAGACGCTCGCGGTTGAGCGCGGCCTCGCTCAGGTGGTCCACGAGCAGCGCGACGGCGGAGCGGTACCGGCCGTCGAGCGGACCGAGGGCGATCGGCGGCGTCACCTCGGCGAGGCTGACGCGGGCCGGGACGGACGTGTTCACGGTGGTCTCTGGCACGTGCACCAGTTTCCCATGGGAGGTCTCCCGAGAGCCCCGATGTCCCGTCATGACGCGGCTCGGCGGGTGCGACGCCGACCACAGGGCCGCGTTTCGCGGAGTTGTCGACAGGCGGCGACCTCCGGCCGACGACGGCGGCCACCGGGTGCCTAACGTCGTACCGGCAGGGAACGTCACGGGTGATCACGGGAGGAGGGGCACATGGACGCGACGGAGCCGGCGGTGGCGCTCGCGGCCGTGCGCGGACTCGTGGAGTCCGCGGTGGACGAGGCGACCGCGGCCCAGCGGGTGGGATGGGAGTCCGCGGCGGCGACGCGGTTCCGTGCGGAGGCGGCATCGCAGACTCGCCTGCTGGTGGGGGATCTGGACGCGGTGGATGAGGCGGTACGACTGATCGGAGGGCTCTCGTGAGTTCTCCGAGCATTCCGGCGGTGGCAGCCCCGGATGTGCCGCGTGACCCGGTGGACAACGTCGTCGTCACGGGTGGCACCGGTGTGGCCTCCGTCGACGCGGTGGAGGTCCGGCTCGCGGCCGCGCGGATCACGGGGGCGGTGGACAGCTTGCGGCGGGCGGCAGCGTTGTCCGGGGCGGCTTGGGCCGACCTGGGGGGCGGCGCCGCGGCATGGGGGCCGGCCGGGTTCGGTGCGGTGGCGGCCGCACCGAACCCGGCCGATGCCGGGGCCCGGCTGGTGGCGCGCTCCAGCGGTGCCTGGCACGATGCGGGCGCCCGGCACGAGGCAGGGGTCGTGCCCGGTGCCGGGATCGGGCCCGAGGCGGCGGCAGCTTTCGGGCCCGAGGCGGCGGCAGAGCGCCGCCTCGCGCGTGACGCGATCGAGGGGGTGGCGTCCGGGCTGCGTGTGCGTGCTGACGCCTTCGACGTGCTGGGCTGGCGGCTGCTGCGTGCCGCCGGGCTCTACGAGGAGGCGGAAGGGCTGGTCGAGCGCCTCGTCGGGGGTCTGGTCACGGCGGAGGGGTTCGTCATCGGTGCGGCAGTCGGGACGTGGCCGGTGCTGCGGCTCCTCGGCGGCGCGTACCGGCTCACGGGGAGTCCCGCCCTGGGGAGCGCGGGCTCCGGCGGCGTGCCGGCCGCAGCCGTGGGCCGGCCGTCGCCCGCCGAGTCGGCGGACGGGCACGGGCGACGGGGCGAGGCGCAGGGCGGGGACGCCGGTCGTGGCTGGACCGCAGGGGGGTTCGGCCACGGCGTCGTCCGGGGCGTCGCACCATGGACGGACGAGTTGGCGTACGGCTTCGGACACGGCCTCGCCTGGTCCGCCGGGGCGCGTCGCCCCGGGGTCCCGGGCGCGGCGGGGGAGCTCGCCGAGGCGGTACGCGCCGCCCCGGGGGACGCGCTGGGGCAGAGCGTCCGGCTGGAGCGCGTGGCGCCGGAGGACTTCGCGGGCGGCGCGCCTGCCTGGCGCGATCACGGTGCCGGGACCCTCGAGGAGGCGCTGGGGCGTGTCGACGACCTGTATCCGCGGCGGGGTGCCCCGGAGGCCACGATCGCGGTGCAGCGGGTCACGGGGCCCGGTGATGCCACGTCGTGGGCGGTGCTGGTGCCCGGGACCCAGTCGGTTCCGCCGGCCGCTCATCCCTGGGACGGTCTCACCGACCTGGAACTCGTGGCGGAGCGCCCGGACCAGGCGACCCAGGCCGTGGAGGCCGCGATGTCCGACGCGGGTGTCGGCCCGGACGAGCCGGTGGTCCTGGTGGGGCACAGCCTGGGCGGGATCGTCGTCACCGCGCTGGCGAGCCGCCCGGAGTTCGCGGAGCGCTATCGGATCGGCGGGGTGGTGACGGCCGGCGCGCCGACAGCGACGTTCCGGACCCCTCCGGGCGTGCCGGTGCTGCATCTGGAGACGGCCGAGGAGGTCGTCTCCGCCGTGGACGGCCGGTCGAGCGCGGAGAACCCCCGCGCACCGGATCGCGTCACGGTCGGCCGCACCCTGGCCGACTCCTCGGCCGAGGCGGACGTGGCCGCATCGGGCGACACGTCCCGGGCGCACTCGATCGGGACGCACGCCCGCACCCTGGCACTGGCCCGCGAGTCCGGTGACGTGCGGGTGGCGGACGTCGTCGGCCGGATCGAGCCGCTCCTGCGGGCGGAGCGCGCCGAGACCGCGTTCTACCGGTCGGAGCGGGCCGCCGGTATCAGTCCCGGCGCTTCGCCGGATCCGGCAGGATCGCCATGACGATCATCTGGGCCACCGCGATGACGAGCGCCGCGATCACGTACCACCAGAACCCGCCGGTCACCTCCAGCCCGTAGCTGTCGAACAGCCCCGTGACCAGCGTGGTGATCCACAGCATCAAGGCGTTGATCAGCAAGGAGATCAGGCCGAGCGTGAGCAGGTAGAGCGGCAGCGCCAGCAGGTTGACGAGCGGTTTGATGATCGCGTGCACCAGTCCGTAGACCACGGCGATCACGAAGAGCGAGAGGAGGTACGGGCCGGTTCCCTCGGGAGAGATGACCTGGACGTGGTCGCCGAACAGCACCGTCGTCAGCCAGATCGCGAACGCGGTGGCCAGGATGCGTAGCAGGAGCCTCATGGAGTCGAACCTACTCGTGGTCACTGGATGTTCGCAGGAAATCCGCTCCCGGGGCGGCACCCTCGCCCTCGCCGTCCATGGCATCCTGAATCGCGTGAACACCACCCCCGAGAACACCACGGTTCCCCTGCGCGCCGCCGTCGCCGCGCTGCCCGCCTATGTCCCGGGCGCCCGTGTGGCGCCGGGTTCCGGCGCGTGGAAGTTGTCCTCCAACGAGAATCCGTACCCGCCGCTGGAGTCGGTGCGAGAGGTGATCGCCCGCGCCGCCGCCGAGGTCAACCGCTACCCGGACATGTTCGCCACGGAACTCGTCGGGGCCATCGCCGAGCACGTCGGCCTGACGCCGGCGAACGTCGTGGTCGGGACCGGGTCGGTCTCGGTGCTCGGCCACGTGCTGCAGTCCGTCGTCGAACCGGGCGACGAGGTCGTGTACGCGTGGCGGTCCTTCGAGGCGTACCCGATCTACGCGGCGATCGCCGGCGCGACGTCGGTCACGGTGCCGGTCACGGCCGACGGCCGGCACGACCTGCCAGCCATGGCCGCCGCCGTCACGCCCCGCACCAAGGTGGTGCTGGTGTGCACTCCCAACAACCCGACCGGCCCGGCCGTCCGCTCCGACGAACTGGCCACCTTCCTGGCCGCGGTCCCGCGCGAGGTGCTCGTCGTCATCGACGAGGCGTACCTGGAGTTCGTGCGCGACCCCGACGTGCCCGACGCCCTGACGCTGCTGCGCGAGCACCCGAACGTCGTCGTGCTCCGCACGTTCTCGAAGGCGTACGGGCTCGCCGGCCTGCGCGTCGGCTACGCGCTCGCGCCCACCGCGCTCGCCACCGGCATCCGCTCCGCCTCGACACCGTTCGGCGTGTCCGGGATCGCCCAGCAGGCCGCGCTCGCCTCTCTCGCCCCGGCGGCGCAGGGGGAGCTCATGGAACGGGTCGACGCGCTGGTCGCGGAGCGGACCAGGGTCACCGACGCCCTGCGCGACCAGGGCTGGAAGCTGCCCGATACCCAGGCCAACTTCGTCTGGCTCGGCCTGGGCGACGCCACCATCGACCGCGCCACGGAGGCCACGGAGGCAGGCATCCTCGTGCGCCCGTTCGCGGGCGACGGCATCCGCGTGTCGATCGGCGAAACCGAGGCCAACGACGCCTTCCTGAAGCTCGCCGCCACCTGGCGCTGACCCCGCCGCGACCACACCGACCTCGGGCGACCACCCGGAGATCTTTCGGCGCGAGGCGACTTCACTTTCCTTTGCGCGCGGAGGGTGACAGGCTGAACGGGAAAGATGCCAACTCCCGGCGACACCGTCGTTGCCAGCGGGGCGGAGTCGTTTGGGGGAACCCTCCAAACCGGCGGCTCAAGCCTTGGCTGACGCGGCGGCTGCCGGACACGGTGGGCCCTAACCTACGCTTGCGTAGGCTACGTGAACGTAGGTCAGGGCCCGCAGCGAAGGAGAGATCGTGAACAGCGACATTGGCGAGGACAAGGTCCCGCTCTTGCAGCTCCTCACACCCGAGGGCGCACGAGTCACCGGCCGCGGCAACTCCGCGTACCGGAAGCGGATCGCAGGCCTCAAGCCCGACCAGCTGCGTGGGATGTACCGCGACATGGTGCTGACCCGCCGGTTCGACGACGAAGCGACATCCCTGCAGCGGCAGGGAGAACTGGGCCTCTACGCCCCCTCCCGCGGGCAGGAAGCCGCCCAGGTGGGCAGCGCGTACGCGCTGGCCACCCAGGACTTCGTGTTCCCGTCCTACCGGGAGCACGGCGTGCTGCACGTGCGCGGCGTGGACCCGGTGGACCGGCTCGGGTTCTGGCGCGGGTCCGACCACGGCGGCTGGGACCCCCACGAGTTCCACACGAACACGTACGCCGTCGTCATCGGCACCCAGGCGCTGCACGCCACGGGCTACGCGATGGGCGTGCAGCGCGACGGCGCCGTCGGAACCGGCGACAAGGACGTCGACACCGCGGTCGTCGCCTACTTCGGCGACGGAGCCACCTCCCAGGGAGACGTCAACGAGGGCCTCGTGTTCGCCGCGGTGAACCAGGCGCCCGTCGTGTTCTTCTGCCAGAACAACCAGTGGGCGATCTCCGAGCCCACCACCCGGCAGACCCGGAGCCCGCTCTACGAACGGGGCGAGGGCTTCGGGATCCCGAGCCTCCGCGTGGACGGCAACGACGTCCTCGCCGCCTACGCCGCGACCCAGGAGGCACTGGACCGGGCCCGCTCCGGCCAGGGCCCGAGCTTCATCGAGGCGTTCACGTACCGCATGGGCGCCCACACCACATCGGACGACCCGACCCGCTACCGCACCACGAGCCAGGAGGAGATCTGGCGCAAGCGCGACCCCATCGCGCGGCTCCACACGCTCCTGACGGCCGAAGGCGTCCTCGACGACGACTTCACGTCCGAGGTCGAGAAAGAGGCCGAAGCGCTCGGCGAGCGCATGCGCTCCGAGGTGCGCAAGCTGGAACCGGCCACCAAGACCGAGATGTTCGACACCGTCTACGCCACACCGCACTCGGTCGTGACCGGTGACCGGGCCTGGTTCGAGGCCTACGAGTCCGGCGCGGTCCCCGACGGCGCCCACGTCTCACAGGCCGCGACCGCACCGCAGGGAGGGAACCGATGACCGCCACGATGGAGCGCACCATGACCGACCAGGCCACGGCTGATCAGCCCGCCACGCAGTCCGGCACCGAGACCCTCACCCTCGCCAAGGCAGTCAACGAGGGCCTTCGTGCCGCCATGCGCCACGACGACAAGGTCGTGCTCATGGGCGAG
This sequence comes from Myceligenerans halotolerans, assembly GCF_054782975.1. Taxonomy (NCBI): domain Bacteria; kingdom Bacillati; phylum Actinomycetota; class Actinomycetes; order Micrococcales; family Promicromonosporaceae; genus Myceligenerans; species Myceligenerans halotolerans. The sequence continues at coordinate 46,072 of NZ_BAAGRL010000005.1, read as the reverse complement.
GACATCGGCCCCCTCGGCGGTGTCTTCCGCGTCACCGACGGCCTGCAGGCCGAGTTCGGCGAGCAGCGCGTGGTCGACACCCCGCTCGCCGAGTCCGGCATCGTCGGCACGGCGATCGGCATGGCGATGCGCGGATACCGCCCCGTCTGCGAGATCCAGTTCGACGGGTTCGTGTTCCCCGCCTTCGACCAGATCACCACCCAGCTCGCCAAGATCTACAACCGGTCCCGCGGCCGCGTCCAGATGCCCGTCGTGATCCGGATCCCGTACGGCGGTGGCATCGGCGCCGTCGAGCACCACAGCGAGAGCCCGGAAGTGCTGTTCGCGCACACGGCCGGCCTGCGCGTCGTCAGCCCCTCCACACCGCAGGACGCTTACACCATGATCCAGGAGGCGATCGCCTGCCCGGACCCCGTGGTGTTCTTCGAGCCCAAGAGCCGCTACTGGTCCAAGGGCGAGGTCGACCTCGGAGCGCCGGTCGGCTCCGACACCCTGAACCAGGCACGGATCGCCCGCCCCGGCACCGACATCACGCTCGTCGCCTACGGCCCCAGCGTCGCACCGGCCCTGAAGACCGCCGAGGCACTCGCGGCCGAGGGCCGGTCGGCGGAGGTGGTGGACCTGCGCGCGGTGTCTCCGATCGACACCGCGACCCTGGTGGCCAGCGTCCGCAAGACCGGCCGCTGCATCGTGATCCACGAGGCCCCCACCTTCCTCGGAGCCGGCGCGGAGATCGCCGCCCGCATCACCGAGGAGTGCTTCTACGCACTCGAGGCCCCGGTGCTGCGGGTCGGCGGCTTCCACATGCCGTACCCGATCGCCAAGCTCGAGCACGACTACCTGCCGAGCGTGGATCGGGTGCTCGATGCCGTCGACCGCGCCTTCGCGCACTGAGACCGGAGGGAACGTGGCCAACCAGAGCTTTGCCCTGCCCGATGTCGGGGAGGGCCTCACCGAAGCCGAGATCGTCGAATGGCGGGTCGCCCCGGGCGACTCGGTGCGGGTGAACCAGACGATCGTGGAGATCGAGACGGCCAAGTCGCTCGTCGAACTGCCGTCGCCGTGGACCGGAACCGTCGCCGGGCTCCTCGTCGAGCCCGGAGCCACCGTCGAGGTGGGCACGCCGATCATCGAGATCTCCGTCGCCGGTGCGGCATCGCTGCCGGGATCCGGCGACAACGGCGCGTCGGCCGCCGCGGGATCGTCCGGAGGGCCGGAGGCCTCCGGCGACTCCGAGGGATCCGGCCCCGTCCTCGTGGGCTACGGCACCACCGAGGCGAAGGCGAGCGGTCGGAAGCGGCGCTACCAGGGAGCGGGCACGCCTGCGGCCTCCGGGGGCGCCGCATCTGCTCCCGCCGCATCTGCTCCCGCCGCATCCGCTTCCGCCGCACCGGCGCCCGCCGTCGTCCCGGAGGTTCCGGCACCCGCGGCCGCTCCCACGGCCGGCGTCGTTCCCGGGCGGCCGGCGGCTCCGGCCGGGCCGTCGTCGCTGTCGCCCGTGGTGAGCGTGCCTGCTCCGGGCGCGTCGAGGACCCGCGTCCTGGCGAAGCCTCCGGTCCGTAAGCTGGCCAAGGACCTGGGCATCGACCTGGCGGGCGTGCATCCCTCCGGGCCGGGCGGGATCGTCACCCGGGAGGACGTGCTCGCCCATCAGGCGGCGGCGCAGCCGAGGTCGCTCGCGACGTACGCGGGCGACACGGAGCCGTGGCTCGAGTCCGGTGCGGTGAGCACGGACGGGCGGGAGACGCGCGTCCCCGTGAAGTCGGTGCGCAAGCGGACCGCCGAGGCAATGGTGGCCAGCGCGTTCACCGCGCCGCACGTGACCGTGTTCCACACGGTGGACGTGACCAGGACGATGGAGCTGGTCGAGACCCTCAAGAAGGACCGCGACTTCTCCGACGTCAAGGTGACGCCCCTGCTGATCGCCGCGAAGGCGGTGCTGCTGGCGATCCGGCGGCACCCGCAGATCAACGCGAGCTGGGACGAGGCCGCGCAGGAGATCGTCTACAAGCACTACGCGAACCTGGGGATCGCCGCGGCGACGCCCCGGGGCCTCGTGGTGCCGAACATCAAGGACGCGCACCGGCTCGACCTGCTCGGGCTCGCGCAGGCGATCGCCGGCCTGACCGGTACCGCCCGGGAGGGCCGGACACCGCCGTCGGACATGACGGGGGGGACGTTCACGATCACGAACGTGGGCGTGTTCGGCATCGACACGGGGACGCCGATCCTCAACCCCGGGGAGGCGGGAATCCTCGCGTTCGGCGCGATCCGGCAGCAGCCCTGGGTGCACGACGGCGAGCTCGCCGTGCGCTGGGTGACGCAGCTCGCGCTGAGCATCGACCACCGCCTGGTGGACGGCGAGCTCGGCGCGCGGTTCCTGGCGGACGTCGCCGCGGTCCTGCAGGATCCGTCCCGCGGACTGGTCTGGGGCCGGTAACCCCGCGCACGACGGCCGGGGTGGTGCGTAGCAGCTGCTGCCTACCACCTCGGCCGTTTCGTCTGCCTGGGTGCGGACGCGCAGCGCGGCCTGCGTGGGTACTCCGCTCAGCCTGGGGAGTCCGGGCGATGTCGCGCCGGTTCACGATGTTCGCGCCGGCTCACCCGGCGCGGACGGCCCCCACGACGCGCACGCGCACGGCGACGTCACCGATCTCTTCGGGGATCTTGTCCACCACGGCGGGGTCGACCACGTTGACCTGGAGCACCCAGCCGCCGTCCGAGCTGGGGAGGTCGTCGACCGCCACCTGTTGCGCGAGAACGTTGACGCGTCCCACTCCGGGGGCCGGCACTCGCTGGAGGGCGACACCTCCGGGGGCGGGCCGTTCGGACTCGATCGGACTACTGAACTCGGGGGCGACACCGATACCGACCACGCCGCCGATCCCGGAGACTGCAGCGCGCAGTCCCCTCTTCGCCGCGCGCGCCTCGTCCAGTGTTGTCATCGACGTTCACCTCCCAGACCCGTCTTCCTGACCCACCATTGTGCGCCTGTTGCTCAGGCATGGCCAGGGTACGTCGGTGGTTCATCAGAGTGGCGAAGGTCACATTCCGGACGAGTCCCCGCCCGGTGAACCTACCTCTCGGTCGCGGCGAGCTCGACCTCCATCGTCTCGAGAACGACGTCGATCGGGTTCGCGTAGGTGAGGCCCTTGCCGCCCTGACCACCGCTCTCCGACCCCGCGAAGAGCAGGCCGAGCGCGGTACCGTCCTCACGGTACACGAGCGCTCCGGAGTCGCCGCCGCGGGAGAAGGGGGCCCCGTTTCCCTCGATCTCCACCTGGTCGTCGAAGCTCAGGGCGCCCAGATCCTCGTACCCCACGATGACGTCGTCCAGCTCGATCGCCGTGACCCGGCCCCGGGTGACCGACGTCGTCCGGCCCACCTTCTCAACCGTTTCACCACCGACCGGGCGCGCGATCCGGGCGACCCGGCCCACCGGGTACGCGTGGTCCACCTCGGAACTGTCCAGCCGCGCGATCGCGGCGTCCGTGGCGCACACCTCGCCCGAGACGAGCCGGGCCACCCGGGTCAGCTCGCCGACGCGGTCGCCCGGCATCAGGCCGCCGTCGGCCGGGCCGGGCTGCAGCACGACGTCGCCCGGGCTCGCCTGCGGGCTGCCCGCCAGGACGTGGTAGTTCGACAGCGCGTACAGCTCGCCCGGCGCCCCGGCTCGCCGCACGAAGGCACCGAGCGTTCCCGCGGTCACGCCCACGTGCCCGATCGAGATCCCGGGCCGGAGCGGGCGCACGTGGTCGGTCTCGCCCTCGGCCTGCGACGTCGGTGCCAGCCGGCGTGGACCGAGTTCGCTCAGCGGGCGGATGCGGCCGGTGCGGCGGACGTCGGCGTCGGGGCCGACCTCGTCAGCGACCCTGCGCACGACGGCTCGCGCCCGGGGCAGGCCGAGCCGGTAGCGCACGGCGATGCCGTAGCCGCCGTCCGGCCGCGGCACGAGCCCCAGGGCAAGCGTGGGAGCGCGAACGACGTCGTCGGCGGAGTCGGTGGATTCCGAGCCGGGGCCCGAGGGCTCGACGTCGGGATGGCCGGCGCGCCGACCGGAGGGCGGGACAGCCTGTGGACGAGGCCGTGCGCCGGGGCTCGGAGGCGCGCTCGCTCCGTATCGTTCCCCCAGTTCACGTGCGAAGTCTGCAAGCTGCTCCTTCATCTTGCGGGCCGCGTAACGCTCCATGGGACGATCCTTACTGAACTCACCGACACTCCGAGGGACAAGCCGCTGCGACACGCCGGATGGCGGTAAAAGTCATCCGAAAGGCGGATAACAGCAACCTTGACGTCGCGATATCGTCCCCGCTCCATACACCACGAACCGGAGTCGCGCGACGCAGTGATCGGAACCATGAGCAAGACGGGCAGCACGCGGTCGAGCCGCGCCGATGTCCTCGAGGCCCTGATGTGGGCGCTCGAGCACGACGTCGCCGCGTTCGACGAGCACCGCGCCGCGAGCCTCGCGGCGACCGACGACCTGGCACGCAAACGTGCGAACAAGCGCCTCGTGGAGCGCTACCGCAACGAGACGTCGCGTGACCGCTGAACAGGGTCAGATGTCCTCCTCGCCGATGCCGAGGGATTCTACGAGAGCGATGACCTCGGTGTACGTGATCTCGTCGACGCCGACCAGCTTCCCGGCCGGATCGACGCCCGCGTCGGCCGCGATCTGTTCGATCGCCTCCGGCGAGAGATTCAGCAAGGCGTCCACGATCGCGTCGGCGAGTTCCTCGTCGACCTCCGGCGAGAGCACGATCGGATCGTTCGGGATCATCCCGGACTCCCAGATCTGCCGATGGGCGTCCTGGTCGAACGTGCCGTCGGCGACGGCGGTCGCGAGGGTTCGCGAGTCGATCTCGGCCGCGTCCACCGAGCGGTTCCGCAGGGCGTCGAGCGCCGCGGCGTGCCCGCCCGTGTAGGAGATCCGCACCTCGTCCGGGGTGAGGTTCGCGTCGTCGAGGGCCCGGCGCGGAAGGATGTCACCCGACGTCGTCCCTTGCGCGCCGAGTGCGAGCGTGCGCCCTTCGAGCTGCGCCGGGTTGCTGATGCCGGAGTCGGCCGCCACCCAGATGCCGGTCGTGTACCGGGACAGGTTCCCGTTGGGCATGCCGAACGTCGCGACCGGCGTCACGGCGATGTCCTCGGAGGCGACGGCGTAGCCGATCGCGGAGAACTGGGCGACCTCGAGCTCGCCCCTCTCCATGGCCTCGACCTCACCGGCGTAGTCGTCGAACATCCGGACCTGGACGGCGCAGCCCAGCTCGGCCTCGAGAGCGTCGCCGAGGACCGTGTACGCGCCCTCGAGCTCAGCGGCATTCCCGGAGGGGCCGGCCCCGAAGCGGATGCCGCCCTCGGGGCAGGTCGTGTCGGAGGCTTGGGAGACAGCCGTGCAGGCGCTGAGAGATGCGGCGGTGAGCATGCCGAGCAGCAGTCCGGCGATCGTGCGGGCGGGCTTCTCGTGGTGGACGCGGGTTGCCTTCATGGGGGTGGGCTCCTCGCAGAGGTGAGGGCCGGGCGGACCCGGCCTCCTGGCGGGGCCGGACGGCCCCGGGGATGTCGTCGAACAGCGGGACCTCTGGACTCAGGCGACCTCCTCCACGACCTTGGCGGCCAGTCCGAACGCGCAGGCCAGCCCGACGCCCGAGGTCACGGACACGGCCGAGACCCCGGGCATCGGCTCGGCGACGAGGAAGGGCTGCGGGGCCGAGGCGAAGGTGGCCTCCCAACGCTCCACCGCCCGGAGCGGGACTCCGAGCAGGGATGCTCCCTCCGCGAGAAGGAGATCGTCGAGAGCCTCGGACCGGAACGGGTCGTGGGTGAACCCGTAGGAGTGCGTCTCGCCGAGCGTGACCGTGCCGTCGGGCAGCTGGGTGACCATCAGGTTCACGCCGGCGTCGAGCAGCTCGGGCCGTGTCCCGGCCAGCCGCTCGCGAACCCGTTCCACGGACGGGCTCCAGGCGAACCCCTCGTGGCGGAGCATGGAGGTCCCGGTGAGCACTGCCGGGCCGATCTCCCCGATCGAGCGGCGCGCCGAGCGAGCCGGTGCCACCCGCAGCATCTGCTGCCGGCAGTGCTGGATGCCGGCGTCGTGGGCGGCCTCGGGGAAGAGGCGTCCGACGTCGTGCCCGAGCGCGCAGACGACGCGGCGCGCGACGACGTCGCCGCGCGACGTCCGCACGAGCGTGACGCCGCTGCCCGGCTCCAGCCCGACGACCGACGTCGACCATTCGACACGACAGTCCCGCCGGGTGTTCAGCCACGCGGCAACGGCGGCGACGGCCGTTCGCTGGTCGATGCGCAGGTCCAGCGGGAGGAAGGCGCCACCCGTCACGCCCCGCGGCGAGACGGGCACGCGATCGGTTACGCCCTTGCGGGTCAGGATCTGGGCGTCGCCGTCACGGCGTGCGGCGAAGTCGTCGAGGACGGCGAGCTCGTCGGCGGCGCGGGCCACGACGAGGGAGCCGGTCTCGCGCACGGCGAACCCCGCCTCCTTGCCGAGGCGCAGCCAGCGTTCCCGCGACGCCAGGGCGTAGGAGAGCGCGATGCCGTCCTGCACCGTGACGCCGACGTGGCCGAAGTTCCGTACCGAGGCCCCGACCGCGCGGGCATCACGCTCGACCACGAGAACCGACCAGCCGCGGGACACGGCCTCGACCGCGTGCGCGAGACCGACGATCCCGGCGCCCACGATCACGAGGTCCACGCGAGAGGGCAGCAGGGATCCACCGGAGAAGCTGGTGCGTCGGCTCACAAAGAGAGGTTGCCGGACGCGAATCGTAGAGCTCAAGACCCGCACTGTCCTGGGCAAATACTTTCGCGCACTATTCATCGCGAGTTCCGGGGGCGCCATGTGGTGACCACCTCACGTTCACCGGCACGTCACATTTCGTCAGGGTATGGGCGCCGAAGTCGTTTCTCGCTCGACGCCGACGGCAATAGCCTTGGCCGGTGACCACCCGGCAGGACGCACGGACAACCAGTCAGACGGCATCGCTACTCGCGCGCCCGCGGTGGCTGCTCGCCGCCGTCGTGGCCGGCGTCGTCGTGGCCCTCGGCGCGCTGGGCGCCGCCGGGTCGTTCTCCGGCGCGTTCGCCGCGTTCCAGCAGTTCGCCGATCCCGGCGTCGTGGCGCGCTGGGGAACTCCCGTGGCCCGCACCGTGTCGAACCTGGCCGCGGCCGTCACGCTGGGATCCCTGGTCCTCGCCGCCTTCGTGCTGCCGGCCGGGCGGGACGGCCGGCGCGCGCTCGGGATCGCCGGCATCTCCGCGGGCGTCTGGACCGTCGCCGCCCTGACCGCGCTGGTGCTCGGCACCGCATGGGCCACCTTCCTCCCGCTGGACGACCCGGCGTTCGGTACCGCGCTGTGGTCCTACCTGACGGACGGCGAGGTGGGGCGGGCCCTGCTCGGGGCGGCCCTGCTCGCGGCGGTGACCTCGACGACGGCGCTCCTCGTGCGCGGCCCGACCGGTGCCGCCGTGGCCATCGCCATGGTGCTGGGCGCTCTGGGGCTGCAGGCCTCGACCGGCCACGCCTCCGGGGCCTCCAGTCACGACCTCGCGGTCTCCGCGATGTTCGTGCACCTCGTCGGGGCGGCGATCTGGCTGGGCGGCCTCGCCGGGATCGCGCTGCTCGGGCACCGCGCCACCACGCGGGCGGCGACCGTGCGCCGGTACTCGGCGATCGCCGGGTGGTGCTTCGCGACCGTCGCCGTGAGCGGCCTGGTCAGTTCGTGGATCCGGCTCGGCTCGCTGAGCGCGCTCGACACCGACTACGGCGCCCTGCTGCTCACCAAGGCCCTGCTGCTCGCGGTCCTGGGCGGGATCGGATGGCTGCATCGCCGCAACGTGGTGCACCACCTGGAAGGCGTGCAGCGGCTCGACGGCGGATCACGGCGCGCCGCCGGCCTCTTCTGGCGGCTGGCCGCCGTGGAGATCCTCGCGATGGGGGCCGTGTCCGGCGTCGCCGTCGCCCTCGGCTCGACGGCGCCGCCCGTGCCCGACGAGCCCATCGGCGACCCGACCCCGGCCGAGCTCGTCACGGGACACCCGCTGCCCCCGGAGCCGACGTTCACCCGCTGGATCACGGAGTTCCAGTGGGACGCGCTGCTCGCGTACGCCTGCGCTGCGGGCGTCGTCGTCTACCTGACCTGGTACCTGCGCCTGCGCCGGCGCGGCGACCGCTGGCCCCTGCTGCGCACGGTCTCGTGGTGCTGCGCCATGATCGCGATGTTCTGGGTGACCAACGGCGGCGCTGCCGCCTACGGCCACGTGCTGTTCAGCGGGCACATGGTGCAGCACATGGTGCTCGCGATGGTGGTGCCGCTGTTCCTGGTGCTGTCCGCACCGGTCACCTTGCTCCTGCGGGCCGTGCCCTCGCGCAAGGACGGGTCGCGCGGGCCGCGGGAGTGGGTGCTGTACCTGGTGCACTCGCGGTACGGGAGGCTCCTCGCGCATCCGATCGTGGCAGGGGTGCTCTTCGCCGGCGGGATGATCCTGTTCTACTTCACCCCGCTGTTCGAGTGGGCTCTGACGTCCTACCTGGGCCACGTGTGGATGTTCGTCCACTTCACGCTCGTCGGGTATCTCTTCGCCAACGCCCTGATCGGGATCGATCCGGGCCCGGCCCGGCCCGCCTACCCGATGCGGCTGGTGCTGCTGTTCGCCACGATGGCGTTCCACGCGTTCTTCGGCGTGGCCCTGACGAGCGGTACGTCGCTGCTCGTGCCCGAGTGGTTCGGGCTCATGGGGCGCGAGTGGGGACCGTCCGCGATCGAGGACCAGCAGCTCGGCGGCGCGATCGCCTGGGGGATCGGCGAACTGCCCACGCTCCTGCTGGCCGTGGGCGTGGCAGTGCAGTGGTCACGCTCCGACGCGCGGGAGGCACGCCGCAGCGACCGGGCCGCGGAGCGCGACGGCGACGCCGAGCTCGAGGCCTACAACGCGATGCTGGCACGGCGGGCGGAACGGTCGACCGAGCGGTCGAAGAGACCGCGCTGACCCCGTCTCACCGGCGAGGATCCTACTGACGGAGACTTCTTTCGGATTTTCTTGGCCGGCCCCCATCCTTTTCTCAGCCAAGCACGTTCTACCTAGTGTGAACATAATTGCGACCACCCCCAGCGCCGCTGATGTTCTGGAGTTCGCCAGCACCGACGTGCCCTGCGCGGACGAGCCCGATCTGTGGTTCTCCGAGCACCCCACCGAGCTCGAGACCGCCAAGCGGCAGTGCCTGACGTGTCCGCTCGCCCAGAAGTGCCTCGAGGGGGCCATCTCCCGCCGGGAGCCGTGGGGCGTATGGGGCGGGCAGATCGTCGTCGACGGCATCATCCGCCGGCGCAAGAACCGCCGCGGACGTCCCCGCCTCAAGAACTTCGCGGCCTGACAGATCCGACCACCATCGCCGAGGCAGCGCCTGGACGCTGCCTCGGTGGTCTCGTCATGCGGTGACGGTGCGCGGCAGGCGCCGTCGGCGGCGGCGCGTGAGCTCGCGGTGCTCGCAGACGCCTACTGCGGTTCGAGCAGGAACGCACCTTCGTCGAGTCCGTGAACGCCGGCCACGCGACGGGCCGCGGAGGCAAGCTCGGTCACGATCCGGCGCGCGGTCTCGGCGTCCTCGGGCAGGGTGAGCGGCCGGGTGGGGCGGCGTAGACCCGGGTCGCCTTCCTGGACGATGCCGAGTTCGGCCATGGTCTCGGTGATCGGCTTGGTCATCGCCGGGATCTCCTCGTCGTCGCCCGCACTACGTTGTCGCCTCGCCGCGACTGCGTCCGTGGGGTCAGGCCGTGATTTTGGTTCGTTCGGCGAGTGCGAGGAGGCCGGGGAGGCGTTGGGTGTTCCGGCGGGGTAGGAGTTCCTCGATGATGACGCGTGCGATGGTCTGCTGGGGAAGGAGTTCGGGGGTGAGGGTCTCGGCCTTGCGGAGGGTGTTGACGGCTTCGGTGTTGCGCCAGTCGAGCATCTGGGCGTAGGCGACGGTGAGGAGGTAGCGGGCGTGCATCGCCTTGGGGATGTTGTCGGGGTGTTCGACGCGTTGTGCGAGGTCGAGGCCGTGCCGGGGCTTGTCGGCGTTGACCGCGGCATCGACTGCTCGCATGGCGGCGACGGTGGGGCCGAAGGCGATGCCGGTGTATCTGCTGGAGTGGTCCCGGCGCAGACGGATGGCTGCTGCGTCCAGGAGTTGTTGCGCGTCGGCGGCGTCGTCGTGGCGGCCGGCGCGGGTGAGCGCCAGGGCCGTGTACCGCAGGAGTTCTCCCCACACGGTGAGTTGATCGGGCGAGGCCGTGGAGAGTCGGGGCTCGACTTGTTCCGCTGTTGTCGCGGCGATGCTCTCGGCGTCGCTCCAGAATCCTTGCCGGGTCAGGAGCCATGCCCGGGTGGCCTGCATCGAGGCAAGGAGAAGTTCGTCCTCGGCGAGGTCGGCGGAGCCGAGTGCCTCCGAGAGCGCCAGTTGCGCGAGGTCCTCGACGCCGAGGTGGGTCAGGAGTGAGGCGGTGAGCTGGAGAGTCTCGGCGAGCAGTGCGTGCGCTTCGCGCTGCCCGGCTGCCGGGACCTTTCGGCGGGCCTGGCGGGCTGCTTGGATCAGCGCCGGGAGTTCGCGCGCGAGCACGGCGTACTTGCCCCGCCAGTACAGGCTCCACAGGTCACGTAACTGATTGCGTAGTAGTTCGGGTGCGGGTGGCTCGTCTCCGGGACCGGCGATCCCGATGATTGCCCGCCGGAGGCCGAGGATCTCGCCGTTCTCCGCTCCGAGCATCAGCCCCTTGGGCTTGCCGAGAAGCTCGGCGGCGTTGGTGTCCAGGGCGCCCGCGATCTTCGCCAGCGAGTCGAGGCGGGCGCTGTTGCGCTGGCCCTGTTCGAGCTTGCTGATCAGGTCCAGCGAGACACCCGCACGACCGGCCAGGTCGTTCTGGGTCATATGACGCTGCGTGCGGGCAGCACGGATCTTCTCACCCAGGCTGTTCGTCGATGGCATCGTGCCCCCCCTTCGTGCGCGGCCGTTCCTACACTACGGGCGCCTTCTGGCTTGATACCAGGCCCGCCCGGCCCCGCGGTAGGACAAGACGTCCTAGTCGCGGCATCGATCGAGCTGCCGGACAAGGACATGGCGGGCGACCGTCACCCGAACCGGGATCCGTACGGTCGAAGACACCGGGAACTTGCCCGCAGGGGGCAACCGGCAGTGGCCGACGATGGCCACTCTCCTGGAAGACAAGTAGGCAAGGACGGTGATCAACGACCTCAACGACCTCAACGACCTCAGCGGCAGGATGCCTCCGACCCGTGGGATCGGTGATGTCCTGGACCTGACGGCCGGCCTGCTTTCCGCGGTGGGTGGTCCGCGGATCGAGTTGTTCACCGCTACCCGCAACCGGATCTGTCTGCAGCCGAGGGACCTGGCCGATGGTGAGGCGATCGCGCGGCTGCTGGGTTGTGACCGGCCGCTGGATCATCACCTGCTGACGCCGGGCTACACCGTGTGGACCGGGGAACGCGACGGCGTGGAGATCCAGGTCCGTTCCGTGCTGCGCCACCCGGCAGGAGCCGCCCGATGACCCCACCACGCAAGCGCACGCGGAAATGCTGATCGCGGTCGATGTCGACGGGACCCTGGTCGGTAAGGATCGCAAGGTTCCGGTCCAGACCGTCGATGCGCTGGAGTTGGCGCGGGCGGCCGGGCATCACATCGTTCCGGCCTCGGGCAGGTCGCTGGCCGGGCTGCTGCCGATGTGCCGCAGACTCGGACTGACCGATGGGTTCGCGATCGGGTCCAACGGCGCCGTGACCGTGCACCTCGATACGGGCATGCCCTCCGGCTATGAGCTGCTGGATGCCACCGTGTTCGAACCCGGCCCGCTCATCGCCAAGGCCCAGGCGCTCGAATCCGAGGTCCTGGTCGCGGTCGAGAGCCTCGGGGAGGGCTGGAAGGTCAACCACCAGTTCGAGCCCGGACTCCTCAACGGACCACAGCGCTTAGCCGGTACGCCCGACCTGCAGGGTGAGCCGACGACGCGGGTCGCGCTGCACGCTCCAGGCATGACCCGGCACACCGAGGCCCTGGCCGCACTGGGCGGCGTGACCGTCACACCCGCCGGGAAGAACTGGATCGACGCCACCACCGCCGACGTCACCAAAGCGACCGCCCTCGGGTCGGTCCGGACCCGGCTCGGCATCCCGGCCGCCGCGACCGTCGCCGTGGGCGACGACCTGAACGACATCGCCATGCTGAAATGGGCCGCCCGCGGCATCGCGATGCAACACGCACCCGCCCTCGTCCACCAGGTTGCCGATGAGACCACCGGCTCGATCGACGCGGCCGGGGTTGTGACCGTGCTCCACTCCCTGGTCCCGCAAGAGGCGCTCGACCCGGGGCTGTCCCCGCTGGCCGCGCAACTGACCGCCGCCACCCACACCACCACCGGACTCACCACGGTACGCGTCTGGCACGGCACCCACACCGACCTTGCCGGAGCCGAGGTCTGGACCCACCACACCGGAACCTGGACCCGCCACTCACCCATCCCCGCCGCCCGAGGCGCCACCATGCGCGACATCGAACACGCCGCCCACGAAGCCCGCCTCGACTACCCCCGCGGCCTCGAGGGCAAACGACGCGCCCAATGGCGCTCCACCACCGCCGTCACGGGCCGCCACTCCCAACGACCCGCAGGATTCGAACTCCCCCTCACCCCGTCTTCCTGACCCACCGATCTTGCGGCTGGGCGTGCACCCCCAGGAAGTCTCTTCCCTTCCTGCACCTCCTTGCACGGCGTCCGGCCGCAAGCCCGCCCACCCCTGGGCGGGCAGCCCCAGAAGGGCCGGGACCGACGCCCCTCGGTCCCGGCCCGCACCCCCAGGCACCACCCACAACACACCTGGAGGAAAGATGACCGCAACCACCGAGGCGCCCGGCGCCGAGATCGGCCAGCGCAACGAGCTGCAGTTCGTCTGGCTGGAGATAACGGGCAAATGTCAGCTCGAATGCGTCCACTGCTACGCCGAGTCCGGCCCCAGCGGCAGCCACGGCGTGATGAGCACCACCGACTGGGAACGCGTCATCGACCAGTGCGCCACCCTGGGAGTGGAGATGGTGCAGTTCATCGGCGGGGAACCCACCCTGCACCCGGACCTGCCCGAACTCGTGGAGCACGCCCTGGCCCGCGGGCTGGAGGTCGAGGTGTTCTCCAACCTGGTACACGTCTCGGACCGCATGTGGGACACGTTCACCCTGCCCGGAGTGCGGCTCGCCTGCTCCTGGTACTCCACCGACCCGAAGCAGCACCTGCTCGTCACCAAGCGCAACACCCACGCCCGCACCCGGGAGAACATCTCCGAAGCCATCCGCCGCGAGATCCCGCTGCGCGCGGGCGTGATCGGGATGCTCGACGACCAGAACGTCGAGGCAGCCACGGCGGAGCTGGAGGCTCTGGGCGTGACCGACGTCGGGGTCGACCACCTCCGCCAGGTCGGACGCGGGATCCGCGACCGCGAGGCGACCACGGCAGAACTGTGCGGCAACTGCGGCGACGGCGTCGTGGCCGTCAGCCCGACCGGCGAAGTGTGGCCGTGTGTCTTCACCCGGTGGATGCCGGTCGGGAACATGCAGAAGTCCACCCTGAGGGACGTCCTGGCCGGGCCGGCGCACTCGGCCGCGACGGCCGAGCTGCGGGCAGAGTTCGCGTCTCGTGCTACGGCGTGCAGGCCGAACTGCAACCCGACGTGCGAGCCCAACCGGTGCGGACCGACGTGCGCGCCTTCGTGTGAGCCGGCGCACTGCAATCCGACGTGCGCGCCGAAGTGCGGACCGAGCTGTGGACCGTGCGCACCTGGCGGACGCTGCTGGCCGTACTTCCAGTGACCCGGCCTGGTCACTCGGCCATCAGTCGGTGCACGAACCGCCCCGGGTCCGCGAGGAAGGCCCGTGTGGTGACCACGGGCAATGCGTCGTCGTAGTCGATGCGGGAAAAGCCGTTGTCGTCGAGCTGGTGGATCACCGCGCCGGGGATGGCGAGGAGGATCGGGGAATGGGTCGCGATGATGAACTGCGACCCCTTCTCGGCCAGCTCGACGACGCGGGACAGCAGGGCCAGGCACCCGGTCACCGAGAGCGCGGCTTCCGGCTCGTCGAGCACATAGAGCCCGTCGGTACCGAACCGGTGGGTCACCAGGTCGAGGAACGACTCGCCGTGCGATCGCTCGTGCGGGGAGGTTCCACCGTAGTCGGGCAGCAGGGGCGGAGAGTCTGGGTCCTGGTCGAGTCGTTCGATCTCGGAGGCGACATTGAAGTACGACTCGGCGCGCAGGAAGAACCCGTCTCGTGGGCGGCGTCCCGGATGCCGCACCACCCGAAGATGGTCGGCCAAAGGGAACTCGGCGGCGCGGGTGCTGAACTGGAAGTTGCGGGACCCGCCCTCGGCGTTCAGACCGGAGGCGACAGCGATAGCCTCGATGAGCGTGGACTTGCCGCTCCCATTGTCGCCGCACAACAGCGTCACCGGGCTGTCGAGGTTCAGACCGTCGCCGATCGTGAGGTTGCGGACCGCGGGAATGTTAAACGGCCATCCCTGTGACGGAAGCCGGTCCGCGCGCACTTCGCGCAAATACGGGCCGCCGACCGTGCGAGTGCGCGTCATATGAATATCGTGCCCTACTGAACGCACGCTGGTGACCACACGCAGCCGCACGAGAGACCAGGTCAACGACCGTGATCGGAGCCATCCACGATGGAGCACACTGACCGGCTCGACGCCTATCTCGTGGAAGCTGCTGAGCGGCTCGGTGTGGTACTTGACGGTGATCGCACCTTCGGGCACCACAACAGCACGATCGCGTCCCGAACGACCGACCCGGGTTGGCTCCGAGTGACGACGGACCACCGGGAATGGACCGATCAGCATATGTGGAACGGCATCGCCACAGCCGTCGGCGATCCGTTCGACGACGTTCCTATGCCCCGAGTTCGTCAGTCCGTCGAATGGGCCGACGGAGACTTGAACGTGCGGGCTGATCTGCTCACCTACGTCGACCAGCCGACGCTGGCCGACGGGCTTGTTCTGGACCACGACATCGATCTGCCTGACACCTGGTGGGCGACACTCCGCTCGGGCCTCGAACCGTTGAGACGCCTGACCACCACCAAGCGGATGGCGATCAACCCTCGCCGCTTCACGTCCACCATCCTCGCGATGTTCGGCGCCGAGATCGATCGCGACCGCATCGAGTGGGAGGTCGTCCACGGTGACTTGCACTTCGGGAACCTCACCGCACCCGACCTGGTCATTCTCGACTGGGAATGCTGGGGATGGGCACCGCAGGGCTACGACGCCGCCCACCTCGTCTGTTCTGCGATCCTCCGGCCCGATGTCGCCGCACGGGCACGGGCTGAGTTCGCCGATGTCCTGGACACCTACTCCGGCGGCGTCGCCCAGCTCATCGCAGCGGCGAAGTACCTACGCCTGGTCGAGGACGGCGACCACCCCGAGATCGCCATTCCTGTCCGCCGCCACGCCCAGGACGTCATCCGCGAGCAGCTCACGTCGTGACCTCTCCACCCATCCCGGCCGACGGCGTGCTGCACCACCTGGCCGACCGGATCCTGGGACGCTGAACCGTGCTGATCGAACGCATCAACATCGACACGCGGTCCACCGGGACCGACGAATGGCCCTACACCGTGCCGGCCGTGAAGCAGATCGCCGAGGCGGGACTGGACCTGACCAGTTCCCTGACGTTCCTTGTCGGGGAGAACGGCTCGGGCAAGTCCACCCTTGTCGAAGCGATCGCCGCCGCATGGGGCATCAACCAGCGCGGCGGACGCGGCAGAGCCGACCGCCGACCCGAACCCGGCACACTCGCGGCCGGCATCGACCTCGACCTGACCTCCACCGGCCGCCGCTACCGCACCGGCAAGAACCGGTCGAAGTCGTTCTTCCTGCGCGCCGAAGCCGCACTCGATCTCCTGGAGTTCGTCAGCTCGTTCAACCTCATCGTCCCCGGCTACCCACAAGAAGACCTGCGCACCCTGTCCCACGGCGAGGGCTACCTCGCCGTGTTCCGCGAGATCTTCTCCCGCCCCGGCCTGTACCTACTCGACGAACCCGAAGCAGCACTCTCCTTCACCTCCAGCCTCCAGCTCATCGCCGCCCTGCACACCGCTCCGGACAGCGGCGCCCAGGTCATCTGCGCCACCCACTCCCCCGTCATCGCCGCAACCCCCGGCGCGCAGATCCTCGAACTCGACGACACCGGCATCCACCCCACCACCTGGAACGACCTCGACCTCGTCACCCACTGGCACACCTACCTCAACAACCCCGACAGCTACCTCCGCCACCTCCTGGACTGATACGAGCAAGCGCGTCATCCGTGACGCCGTCGTCGGCGACGCAGAGCAGTTGGCCCTCGTGCATCACTCCACGTGGCGCCACGCCTACGCCGGCCTGCTGTCCGAGAAGCACTGGCTCACCGACCAGGAGATGGGTCACGTCGCCACTGCCGACGTTCATGCGTCGTCGTGACCACAACCAGACTCCTCATTGCCTGTCGCCGCGGGGATCCGCCGACGAACTGATCGCGGTCTGGGACGGCAAGCCCGCACGCGGCTACGGCGGAACCGCCGTTCGCGGCTTGAGATGTACGGGACGGCGCTCTTCCCGCATGCTCCACAATGTCTCAGTGAGTCTCGCCCGCCTGCCCCGTGTCCGCGCATCCGAGCTCGCCGGCCGCGGCTGGCTGAACACCGGCGGCAAGTCGCTCTCGCTCGCGGACTTCCGAGGTCGTCTTTTGATCTTGGACTTCTGGACGTTCTGCTGCATCAACTGCCTGCACGTCCTCGACGAACTGCGTGAACTCGAGGCCGCCCACCGCGACGAACTCGTGATAGTGGGCGTGCACTCACCCAAGTTCGAGCACGAGGCCGACCCCGAGGCGCTCGCGGCCGCCGTCGAACGGTACGAGGTGCACCATCCCGTGCTCGACGATCCTGAGCTCGTCACGTGGCGGGCGTACGCCGCGCGGGCCTGGCCGACCCTCGTCGTCGTCGACCCCGAGGGATACATCGTCGCCCAGATGGCGGGGGAGGGGCACGCGTCCGCCATCGGCGCGCTGGTGGCCGAGCTGATCGAGGAGCACGAGGCCAAGGGCACCCTGCACCGGGGCGACGGCCCCTACGTGCCACCGGAGCCGACGTCGGGCACGCTCCGCTTTCCGGCGAAGGCGATCGGGCTGCCCTCGGGCAACCTTCTCGTGGCCGACGCCGGCCACCACTCCCTGGCCGAGCTGGCGGGCGACGGCGAGACGCTGGTCCGCCGTATCGGCTCGGGCGATCGCGGCTTCCGCGACGGCGGTCCCGGTGAGGCGAGTTTCGCCGAGCCCAACGGGCTGTGCCTGCTGCCGGCGGAGGCCCGCGCCACGCTCGGCTACGACGTGGTCGTCGCCGATACCGCGAACCACGCACTGCGCGGCGTGCGGCTGTTCGACGGCGAGGTGACGACGCTCGCCGGGACGGGACAACAGTTCATGGTGGGCGGGCTGGAGAACAGCGTGGGGCGGACCGGGGAGCTCGACCTCGGGGCCGCCTACGACGCGCGGTCGATCCGTCTCTCCTCCCCGTGGGACGTGGTGTGGTCCCCGGAGCTGAGCGCGCTCGTCGTCGCCATGGCGGGGAACCACACGCTGTGGGCGTTCGGACCCGCACGCGAACTGGCGTCCATGTGGCTCCTGGCCGGCACCATGAACGAAGGCCTGGAGGACGGCCCGGGCAGGGTCGCATGGTTCGCTCAGCCGTCCGGCCTGGCGGTCTCGACCGGCCCGGACGGCCTCCCGGACGGCATGCTCTGGCTCGCCGACTCGGAGACCTCGGCGCTGCGCAAGGTGGCTCCCGTCGACGCCGAGATCGAGACCGCCGTCGGGCACGGGCTGTTCGACTTCGGGCACCGGGACGGCGCCGCCGGTCAGGCACTGCTGCAGCATCCGCTCGGTGTGGCGGTGCTGCCGGACGGCAGTGTCGTCGTCGCGGACACGTACAACGGCGCGATCCGCCGGTACGTACCGCCTGTGGAGGCGGCGCTCGCCGATGGCAGGCCGCTCGCCGCAGGCGAGGTGAGCACGCTCGCTACCGGGCTCGCCGAGCCGAGCGGCGTCGTCGTCCAGGTGGACGGTCGCGCGTGGGTGCCGGGGGACCGGGTGCCCGACGACGGCGAGGTCCACCTGCTCGTCGTGGAGTCGGCGGCGCACCGCCTCACCCGGATCGCGGTGGGCGAGGACCTGGCGGGCGAGATCCTGGATTCCGGGGCGCGCCGCACCCAGCGCCCCGCCACCGACGTCGCGGCCGGCCGGCTGCGGCTCGTGGTCCCCTTCGAGCCGGCGCCGGGCCAGAAGCTCGACGATCGCTGGGGACCGTCCACCGAGTTGAAGGTCAGCGCGACCCCGCCCGAGCTGCTGCGCGCCGGGGCCGGGAGCGGGACGGACCTGTTCCGGGACCTGGAGATCGATCCCGGCGTGTCCGAGGGCGTGCTCCACGTGACCGCCAAGGCTGCGTCGTGCGACGTCGTGCCGGTGGGGCCGGACGGCGAGCCCGACCCGGAGGTCTTCCCGGCCTGCCATCTCGCGAGTCAGGACTGGGGGGTACCGGTGCGGGTGGTCCCGGCGGGCGACGCCGGGCCGGACTCGCTCACGCTGCCCCTGCGGGGGTGAGGGCGCCGGTGCGGGCGCGGGTGAAGACCTTGTGATCGCACCACTCGAAAGGTTTCGATCGAGGCGGTCCGCGGGCTAGACTGACGCCGCAGGAATCACCGGCGTGACGGCCGCGGCATCCGCGGCCCGCGCATCATCGGCGGCCGGCGTGCCGCCCGGACCCGGAGGGGGTGGAGCTCATGACCCGTAGCGAGCCCCCCAGTAGTCCGAGCCGCGGCTGACGGCTCGACCGGCAGGTTCCACCACCGACAACGCACCGACGCGTCCATCGCATCGGTGTGCCGTGCCGTCTTCTTCCGAGCCTCCAGCTGCGGCTGCTCCGTGCCCCCGTCCGCTTGTGCCGCCCCACGCCCATCGCTTGACGGCGTGCCGAGGAGGCAGCAACGACCTCGGAGTACCTCATGACCACCTTCCTGCCCGCACGCCCCGTCCGCTCGCGCCCGCTCCTGGAGGCGCTGCGCCCCCGTCCGCGCCGTCGTCCCGCCGCGCCGTTCATCGCGCCCGACCCCGGAGCGCTCCTGCCGGGCACGCCCCGCCGGTCGCCCGTCGTCGCCGCCGCGATCTACGACGACGGCGAGCGCACCGCATCCTTCTCGAAGCTGTCGGACGCCTTCCGCGCACTGCGCAGCCGCTCCGGCGGCATGGCCTGGATCAGCCTGGAACAGCCCGCCGGCCCGGGGGTCGCGGCCCCGCAGGCGGGTTCCGGAAGCTCTCCCTCCGAGGCGGTGCTCAACTCGCTCGCCGAGGAGTTCGACCTGCACCCGCTCGCCGTCGAGGACGCGATCCAGGCGCACCAGCGCCCCAAGATCGAGCGGTACGGCGACACGCTCTTCGTGGTGCTGCACGCCGCCCGGTACGACGACGACGCCGAGCGCGTCGAGTTCGGCGAGCTGCACGTGTTCATCGGCCCGGACTTCGTCGTCACGGTCCGGCACGGGGCGTCCCCGGACCTGGGCGCCGTCCGCGATCGGCTCGAGAAGGACCGGACCATGCTCGCGCGCGGCCCGGAGGCCGTGCTGTACGCCATTCTCGACGACGTCGTGGACGGCTACGCGCCCGTCGTCGCGGGCCTCGAGAACGACATCGACGAGATCGAGTCCGAGGTGTTCGGCGGCGACCCCGACGTCTCGCGGCGCACGTACGAGCTCTCCCGCCAGGTCGTGGACTTCCAGCGGGCCGTGCGGCCGGCGCAGAAGATCTGCGCGTCCCTGGCGAAGGGCGCGGAGAAGTACGACGTCCACCTCGAGCTCCAGGCCTACCTGCGCGACGTCGCGGACCACCTCACCGAGGCCGCGGACCGTATCGACTCCTACCGGGTAGCGCTCCGCGACATCCTCACCGTGAACGCCACGCTCGTCGCGCAGCGGCAGAACGAGGAGATGAAGCACCTGTCCGAGGTCAGCCTGCGGCAGGGCGAGGAGGTCAAGAAGATCTCCGGCTGGGCCGCGATCCTGTTCGCGCCGACGCTGGTGGGCACCGTGTACGGCATGAACTTCGACGTCATGCCGGAACTCGGCTGGGCGTGGGGTTACCCGGCGGCCCTGGTGGCGATGGCCGCGGTGAGCGTGGGGCTCTTCGGCGTGTTCCGGGGGAAGCGCTGGATCTGAACGGCGGGGCGGCGGCCCGTCCGGCGGATGCCGCGGGTCCGCCAGCCGCTCGTCCGGTAGCGGCCGGCCGTCCGGCAGATGCCGCTCAGGAACCGGCCGCCGGGACCCGCGGCGCGGGGATGCCGGCCCCGGTGCCCAGATGGGCGCGGGCGTAGGCCAGGGCCTCGGCGAGGTCGGCCGTGCGTTCCTCGGCGCTGCGGCCCCGCGTCGAGATCTCCAGGCAGACGTCACCCTGCCAGCCCCGCCGGCCCAGCTCGGCGAGCACCTTGTCGCACTTCATCGTTCCCCGCCCGGGGACGAGGTGCTCGTCGCGGGCGCTGCCGGTGCCGTCGGCGAGGTGCAGGTGCCGCAAGCGGTCGCCGAAGATCTCGAGCAGTTCGAGCCCGTCCTGCTGGGCGACGCTCGCGTGCGAGAGGTCCAGGGTGACGGCGTCGTAGCTGTGGTCGGTCGGGTCCCAGCCGGGGAGGTACGCCTGCATCTCCCGGCCGCCGCCGCGCCAGGGATACATGTTCTCGACGGCGATCGTCACGCCGGTGTTCTCCGTGAGGGTCGCGACCTGCTCCTCGAACTGGCGCGCGTACTTGAACTGCCAGCGGAAGGGCGGGTGCACCACCACCGTGGCCGCGCCGAGCTCCTGCGCCATGTCCACGGTCCGGTGCAGCTTGGGCCCGGGCGCACGGCCCCACACGCGCTGACTGACCAGCAGGCTCGGAGCGTGCAGCGACCGCACCGGCATCCCGGTCTCCGCGGAGTGCCGCGCGAGCGTGAGCGCGTTCCGCGTCGCTTCCTCCGACCAGATCATCACTTCGACGCCGTCGTACCCCGCCGAGGCCGCGGCCTCGAAGGCGTACGGCACGCGGCGCGGGAACACGGATGCGGTGGACAGCGTCACATGGACACCGGGCAGGGTGGTGTCGGGCGCGGTCCTGTCGAATCCGATCGGTTCCTGCATGTCAGCCACCTTAAGAGGGGTTCGTAACGAAAACGTGACCTAGGGGTTCACGGAGCATGGCGACCTGCGCGGATATCACGGACCACCCCTCCCGAGATCCCGGACGGCCTCGCGCGCGGCACGCGCCGTCGGTTGGTCGAGGACGCTCCTGGCCAGTTCACGGCACTGTTCCAGTGTGACCTGGCGCAGTGCGTCGGCCACCGCTGCGAGCGCGCGCGGTGTCATCGACAGCGAGGTGACGCCGAGGCCTACCAGTACCGGCGCGAGCAGCGGGTCCGCGGCGGCCTCGCCGCACACGCCCACCGGACGACCATGCACCGCCCCGCCCTCGCACGCCACCCGGACGAGGTCGAGCACGGCGGGCTGCCACGGCGTGGACAGCGCGGCGACCCCGGCCAGGTCGCGGTCCGCCGCCATCGTGTACTGGGTCAGGTCGTTCGTGCCGAGGCTCGCGAACGCGGCGTCGGCGAGCAGCCATCGCGCCTGGATGGCCGCCGCGGGCGTCTCGATCATGACGCCGGCCGTGGTGAGGTCGTGCGCGGTGCACGCTGCGACGAACTCGCGCGTCTCGTCGGCCGTGGCCACCATCGGCGCCATGACCCAGACCTCGGCGTTCTCGGCGCGTGCCGCCCGCGAGATCGCCTCGAGCTGGCGATCCAGCACGTCAGGATGGTCGACGGCGGTCCGGATGCCGCGGACCCCGAGGGCGGGGTTGTCCTCGTGGTCGGGCGTCAGGAAGCGCAGCGGCTTGTCCGCGCCGGCGTCGAGCGTACGGACGACGACGCGGCGTCCGCCGAACCGCGCGAGCACCGCACGGTAGGCGTCGACCTGCTCGCCGACCGTCGGCTCCGTGCCCCGCCCGAGAAAGCAGAACTCCGTGCGGAACAGGCCCACGCCTCGCGCTCCGGCGCCGGCCGCGGCGACTGCCTCCGCCGGGTCGGCGACGTTCGCGACGAGGTCGACGTCGTGGCCGTCGCGCGTCGCCGCGGTGCCGTCGAACATGCCGCGCGCCGAGGGCCGGCGTCGGACCAGGGGCCTCGTGCCGGCGTCCGGCCCGCCCCCGGCGTCGTCGTCCTCGTCGAGGCCCGCCGCGGACAGGTCGGCCGCGTCAGGGGCGACGAGGACCATGCCGTCGGTGCCGTCGACCAGCACGCTCTCGCCCGTGGAGAGGTCGGCGGCCTCTCCGAGCGCGACGACGGCCGGGATGCCGAGCGATCGCGCGATGATCGCCGTGTGCGACGTCGGGCCGCCGCGGGAGGTAACCACGGCGAGCACCGTGGCCGGGTCGAGGGTCGCCGTGTCGGCGGGCGCGAGATCGGTGGCGACCAGGACGAACGGGTGACCCGGATCCGGGACCCCGGGAGGCGGCGCGCCGGTCAGCGCGGCCACGATGCGGTCGCGGACGTCCCGCACGTCCCGCGCCCGTTCCGCCATCGGGCTGCCCAGCGACTCGAGCTGGGCCGCCACGGTTCCGGCGGCGTCCCACACCGCGCGTTCCGGTGTGAGGTGGTCGGTGCGGACGCGGTGGGCGGCGTCGGCGGCGAGCGTCGGGTCGGCCGCCATCGCGGCGGTGACGGACAGGATGTCGGAGGCGGTGCCCGTGGCGCGCCCCGCGCGCTCGGCGAGGTCCCGCTCGACCCGCACGGCGGCATCCCGCACCGCCGCGACCGCCCGGCCCACCGCCGCCGGCTCGATCCGGCTGGTCGCGGGCTCCGGCACGCGCGGCGGCATGTGGACCACCGGGCCCGCCGCCCGTCCGGGACTCGCGGGCACGCCGGTTCGCTTCTCCACGGGCATACCGCTCCCGTTCTGCGTGGGATGACCAAGAGGTTCCGCCGGTGGGGCGCAACCACTAACTCAAGTGCGCGAGGCACGTTACATGCTCAGGCCCCCGCCTGCCGAGACTGCTCCTCCGTGCGCTTCTGCCAGGATGGCGGTATGGCGCTCACCGTGCTGTCTCCCGTCTCCGGAACCGTGGTCGCGATGGCGGACGTCCCCGACCCCGTCTTCGCCGAGGGCATGGTCGGCCCGGGGATCGCCGTCGACCCCTCGGTGGACGGGGCGACGTCCGACGTCGTGGCACCGTGCGGCGGAACACTCGTGAAACTGCACCCGCACGCGTTCGTCGTCGTCGCGACGGAGGATGCCGTGGCGACGGAAGGCCGGGAAGCGGGTGGCGGACCGTGGGGCCGCGGCGTCCTGGTGCACCTCGGGATCGACACCGTCCAGCTCGGGGGAGCGGGGTTCACGGTGCACGTCGCCGAGGGCGACGTGGTGGCCGCGGGCCGGCGCCTGGTCACGTGGTCGCCCACCGAGGTGTCCGACGGCGGTCGCTCGCCCCTGGTACCGGTAGTGGCCCTGGACCTGTCGCCGGCCGACCTGCAGGTGCTCACCGCACCAGGCGACCCGATCGCGGCGGGAGATCCGCTGCTGCGACTCGGGTGACCTGGTGAACGGCGAGGGGACCGAGGGACGGCTCAGCGCCTGCCCACTCGGCAGGCCACGTCGAGGTCGTAGGTCGTCGTCGTCCCCGAGACCTCGTTGGCGACCACCAGCAGCGGCGACCGCGTCGGCGAGTCCTTCGCCGCGATGAACGTCAGCCCCTCCGGCCCGAGGTCTCCGGCCCGCGCGAGGGCGGCGTCGATGTCGTCGGCGTCCTCGACCGAGACGGAGTAGTCGCGGTTCGAGATGTAGGTGACGAACTCGGCGTCGGCCGGGCGGGTGATGTCGTAGACCATGACGCCGCCGGCGCGCTCCAGCGAGACGAACGCGTAGGTGGCGCCGCGGACGCGGCCGACGGTCACACCCTCGGGCTCAGGACCCTTGTTGTCGGAGCGACCCTCGAAGTTCGTCTCCGAGTGGTTCGTGTTGAACGCCTCGCCGAGCGCCTGCGCGGTGATGCGCTCGAAGTCGTCGCCGGAGTCGAACACGAGCTCGCCGTCCGTCGTCCAGATCGAGAACGACCGGCCGCCGAACGTGTACAGCTCCTCGTAGCACGAACCGTCCGCGGACAGGCCGTCGACCAGCGACACGTCGACACGGCCGAGGTCCTCGTCCCCGAGCAGACCGGCCGCCGGCGCGTCGTCGCACACCGGGGGCAGGCCGTCGTCGCCCAGGTGCTTGGCGCGGGCGGAGTCGACGAAGTCGCCCCACTCGCGCGAGTCGCCCTCGTTCGCCGTGACCAGGTACGTCCGGCCGCGAGACGTGTACGACGTCATCGCGTCCGGCAGGTACAGGCCGTGGACCGGGTACGTGCGCGGCTCGGCCTTGTCGTCCCGGTCCGACGGGTCCAGGCCCGCGCCCGGCACCGAGTGGTCCTTGGCGCCGAGCGGCCACAGGTCCGTGACCGCGGCCGTCGCCAGGTCGACCACCGCCACCGCGTTCGCCTCCTGCAGCGCCACGTACGCGGTGCGGGAGCGCTTGTCGATGGTGACGTACTCGGGCTCGAGGTTCTGCGAGACCGGGTGCGAGGAGTCGCCCTCGGGGGTCGGGACGTGCGGGCCGAACACGCGCACGCCCGCGGGCAGCGCGTCCCCCTCGAACGCGTGGAAGTCCGCGGTGCGGACGGCGCTCTGCGCCGGCGTCGCGACCCTCCACGGCAGGGAGACCACCGAGACGGTGCCCTCGGGGTCGACAGAGAAGTCGTCGTCGGGCTCGCCCTCGTTGGCGACGACGGCGGTGCGGCCGTTCGGCGTCAGGGCCACCATGTCCGGCAGGGCACCCGCGCGCACCGCACCCAGAGCCTCGCCGTCGCCCGCGGCATCGAAGAAGACCAGCCAGCCGGCGTCCGTCTTGACATCGGACTCCACCGCGACGACACCCAGGCCGTCGCGGCGCACGGCGACGGAGTTGGCCTGCGCGCCCTCGGGGACCACCGAACCGTCGGCGGACTCCACTCCCGTGGTCCGGAGCGAGAACAGCTCGACCGGATTCGCCGGGTCGGCGCCGTCGAGCACCGTGACCTCGGCGGCATGAGCGTTCACCACGAAGAGGCGGTCCGTGCGCGGGTGATGGGCGACGATCTCGGCCGCCGACTCGTCGAACACGTCCGTGGCGTGCGTGCCGATCGGGGAGAGGGACAGCGTGGCGTCGTCGGCCGAGTACACGACGGGGTCGAGGTCGGCGCCGGACGACGTCGAGGCGATCGCGACGCCGGTGATCGACATGGACAGGGCGGCACCGGCGGCGACGGCGGCCGATGTCAGGGTCATGGGACGGAGGATCCGCATGGTGCAGCTCCGGAGGTCTGCCGGCACACCGGTCGTGCCGATCACCGGTGACGCTAGGCCGACCGGGTGGATCCGTTCCTGAGCAGGGGTGACCCGACGGTGACGCGACGGTGAACCCCCGGTGATCGACCCGGCTCGCGCGGCTCCCGCCGTCCGGGCCGGCGCTCCGACGTCAGGCGGGGACGCGCTCCAGGGCGCGTGCGCCCACCGCGCGGAGCACGAACGTCTCCGTGGCGCGGATCGTGCGCTCGCGGGCGGCGGGCTCGTCCGGGATCAGCCGGCCCGACAGGCAGGCGTTGACCAGGTGCACGGTGGGTTCGACGTCCTGCGGCGGGAAGATCCCGGTGTCGATCCCCTGGGTGATGATGCGGCGCAGGATGGACTCGACGATCTCCGCGTGCTCCCGCAGGCGGGCCTGGGTGGCTCGCGAGAGGACGGTCCGCAGGTCGGGTCCGGGGGCGAGATGGAAGACGCGCGTGAGCTGAGCCTGCTGGCGGATGTAGGTGCGGAGCTGTTCCACCGGGTGGTCGATGCCGTCGAGCGCACGCTCCAGGGTGTGCGCGTACTGCTCCGTCTCGTGCGTGATGAAGCCGAGCAGCAGGGCTTCCTTGTCGTGGAAGTGGTTGTAGACGGCCGTCCGCCCGACGCCCGCCGCCTCGGCGATGTCCGCGAGCGTGATGGTGTCGAAGCCGCGCTCCGCCATCAGCGTCGAGAGTGCGGTGAACAGCTTCTGCCTCGTCATCTGGCGGTGCTCGTGCAGGCTCTTGCCGATGATCTTGGGCATGATGACATCATAGGGGTATCCCGTCAGCTACAGGCCCGTGCCGTCATATCAGACCCCGACGGCGATGGTGGTATCGGTCACCGCGATCCGGAGTGGATCCGCCGGGAACGGCGGTTCTCTGTTGCGCGCCGGAAACATAGGGCTCACCGGCGCGCAATGAATCGCGATCCCCGTCACGGGCATGTTTCACGTCCGTAACATCCCTGATGTCGGGGCTATCGACAACGGCAGTAGTGTGCCCGCATGACGCTTCTTGCAGGGATCATCCCCGCAGAACATGCCGCGGGGCACACGCTCGTCCTACCGTGTCCCGACGGTCCGGTGGCGGTCAGTCCGATGGCGTCGGCATGGTTCTCCGATGTCGCGTGGCTACGAGAACCGTCGCGTGCCTCGGGGGCGCGCAAGATGACCGGAGCGCGATTCCGCGGGATCCAGCAGGCCGAGTCCGTCACACCCGGCGTCATGCGCCTCGGCGAGGAACACATCGCGACGGGCCCGTTCGCGGTGGAGGGGGAGCGGCTCGCCGAGATCTCCCTGAACGCTCCGAAGGCGGAAGCGTACGTCCTCTCACGCAGTGACGGGCTGCGCGACGTGCGCGCGGCGGCGCCGACGTCGTACGACGACCGGGACGGCATCGCCAGGTCCTTCCCCCAGGCGCTCCCGCAGGGCGAGGAGCTGCGGGTGATCCAGTGGGCCGTCGCCGCGGCGCGCAAGACCGGTGGCGTGCTGCTCGGCGACGGGCTCCGGCTCATGGCCCCGGACCCCTTCGCCTCCGTGAACCTCGGGCTCTACAGCGCGCACCCGCTCGCAGCCGGCGATGTCCTGCCGTTGCTGCGCGCCTTCATCGCCACCGCGGAGGTCGGGGCGGACCATTCGACGCCGGACGGGTCGCCGCGTTACCGGCTCGTGGGGCCGACCGCCTACGACGGATCGATGGTGATCGACGTCGAGCGTGTGGACCGGGTGCCCCGCGCGCTCGGCGCGCTCGACTGGCGCGCCTACGGGCCCTTCGCCTACCGCATGAACTGGTTCCCGGCCGACCCGTACGAACTCGAGCTGGAGCAGCCCTCGGGCCTGCACGTCATCGCCCGGGCCAGGATGCGGTCGTCGATAGCGCGCCTCGCGATGTCCCTCCAGAGCCGGATCGCGGGCGTCGTCGTGGACGACGGCGGGTTCGTGGCCGGCGCCGAGGATCTCGAGACGCGCAGCGACCCGCCGGCGAGCTCGGGAAGCGGTCGCGCCTGGGTCTGACGGCGGCGCCTGGGTCCGACGACGGCGTCCGGGTCCGAATGGGCGGCCCCGGCCATGTCCATGCATTTTCATTGTCCACAGATTTTTTCCACAGGGCTGTGTATATGTGGCAAAGTCCCAGGCGTGCTTGTGGACAGTGCTGTGGACGGACGTGTCGGCAAAAAGGTGCGTGAATGACAGCGCCGGACCGGTTGCCACCCCGCCGAATGGGAACTAGAAACGTGGCTATCGGTTCGGTGAGTGACGGCTCGGTCGGTGTGCTGCAGTAGCGCCGAAGGGCCGGCCGCCGGACGCCGGTCGACCGGAGAACGACAGGACGTCCCGTACTGCGGTGCGGGCTGTGGGTGACGACACAGGTTCCTGAACGGACCCGGAAGACCACCCGCGTCCGACACGTCCTGCACCAGTTTCGGCCCGGCGACCCGGGCCAGAGGGACGTGGACCCGGAGCCGTGACGTCGACGCGGCGCCTCCGGTCCCCGGGTAAGTCGGCCGGAGGTACGCGGTACGCCAGGGCTCCCGGCCTGCCCCGGGAGCCCTGGCACCTCGGAGATCGCGCCAGTCGTTCTCCCTCAGCGGTCGAGCGTCGTCAGGTGCAGCGACACCGGCAGGTTCCACTTCGCCGCCGCGAGCCAGCCGCTCCAGCAGCGCCAGGCGACGCCACCGTCTCGCGCGGGATGGTGGCCGGAGCGCTCCGCGAGCCGGAGCCGCGTCGCGAGTCGCTCGGCGGCCGACGCCTGGGCGACGAGGAGGTCGACGGAGATCGTGCCGAGAATCTCGTCCCCGAGATCGAGGTGGTCGACGCCGGCCCGCACCTCGAGGGCGTGCGTGTCGGTGACATGGGCGATCAGGGCTGTGACGGCGACGAGCTCGGCCGGGCCGGAGCGGGCCGGGGCGGGGCCGCTCACCGCGACCACGTCCGGGTGACCCGTTCCCGCGAGAGAGTGCCGTTGATCCGGCGGAGGGCGCCGGCCACGGCTCCAGCAGAGTCCGTCCAAGTTGCCATTCCAGTCCTTTCGAAGTCCGCCCCAGAGGTCTCTCTAGGTGCGTAGTCCACGATGGGTACGATGACTAGAGAGCGCAACTCGAACGCCGAAAAGTTGCGCATCGGCAACAGCAGATAGTTAGGTGGATCCCGTGTCTAGAGAGGGCCGAGTGACAGCTTCCAGCATTGCCAAGGACCTGCGCGCCGAGATCCGCGCCGGGACGTACAAGCCTGGCGACCGACTTCCCAGCGAGGCGGCGCTGATGACGACCTACGGCGTCGCCCGCATGACCGCCCGCCACGGCCTGTCCATGCTCAAGGACGAGGGCCTCACGGTGACCCGTCACGGGTCGGGCGTCTTCGTGCGGTCCTTCGATCCGATCGTCTTCGACAGCACGGGGTCGGCGTCCGACGACAGCACGATCACGCCGGTCATGGACGAGACCGACGCCGGACTGACGGTCCGCACTCTCGCGGTGACGCCCGAGGAGGATCCGACGGAGGAGGCGCGCAAGGCGCTCGGCCTCGACCCCGGGGTCCAGGTGACCACGCGCGAACGGCTGCACGTCAAGGGGCGCAAGCCGATGCTGCACGGCGTGTCGTACGTGCCCGCGTCGATCGCCGCCGGCACGCCGATCGCGGACGACGAGATCGGGCCGGGCGGTACCTACGCCCGCCTGAAGGAACTCGGGCACGAGCCGGTGAAGTTCCACGAGGACGTCGTCGCGCGCATGCCCACCATCGAGGAGATCGAAGCGTTGCGCATCGAACCCGGCACCGCCGTGCTCCAGGTGATGCGTACCGCGCTCGACGCCCAGGACGTCGCGGTCGAGTACAGCCGCATCGTGCTCGACGGCGGCGAGTTCATGCTCCGCTACAACTTCGACGCCTGACGGCACGTTCGACGCCTGACGGCACGCGCGGCCCTCGGCCGGCCGCACACTCACCCCGCGGCCGGGCCGAGGTCCACGCGTGCGGGGCGGCCGGGATCGGCGGTCACCACGAGCCGTCGGCGTCCCGGACCCGCACAACCCAGGGACGACGGCGCGACCCGCGGAAGGGCTGTCCACAGCTGGATCCCGTGCAACAGCGCCGGGGCCCGCCTGAGGTAAATTCGGCGGCCGATGATGCCGGAGTTCCGGGACACCTACGAGCACCTGGGCGGATGCGGGTGCCCGGCGCGTCACGGAAGGGCGGGGCCGCGATGGGTTGGCTGGCTGTGGACCACGGGTACGAAGTCGCCCTGGTGGGAGGCCGAGTGGCAGCGCGGTCCACGTCGGGCCGGTCCACGGGACGGCTGTTGAGGTCGTTGCCGAAGGAGCTCAGGGGCCGTCCCGAGATCGACCGGCTGCAGCGGCTCGCACGGTGGCTGGAGCGGCACGCCGCCGAGTGCCTGGCGCAGGTGGACCACTGGATGGTCTGGTCGGTGCCCGTGCCGACCGGCCTGCTGGCGCAGGTCTGGCCGGACGAGGCGTGGCGGTCGGCACTTCGCGACATGGTGGTCGTCGGCGACGATCCGGACGAGCCGGCACTTCTGCGGGACGTCACCGGATCGGGTGAGCTGCAGGTGGTGGGCCTGGACGGGAAGACCGTGGGGATATCCCCCGCGACGGTGCTTCTGCCGCACCCCGTATCGCTGCCTCGTCTCGCCGAGGTGCGGAGACTCGCCGCCGAGTCGGGTGCGGCGGGCCGGGTCGAGCAGATCCACCGGGAGACGTGGATCAAGCCGGACGATCTCCGGGAGAGAGGTGTGGGGCTCCGCCCCCGCAAGATATGACGAGACGGAGCGGCCCAACCTCGTTGGGCACACTCCGTCTATCCGTCGAGAGCGGGTGACGGGAATCGAACCCGCGCTGTCAGCTTGGGAAGCTGAAGTTCTACCATTGAACTACACCCGCAACGTCCTGGTTCAGTCCGGTTTGGCCACCCTACGATGGTCCCCGGAGGAGGTCCACGGTATCTCCACCACAACCTGCTGAACTGGTGTGCGCACTGATCATAACCGACGTCGCCGGAAAGCCGAACCCGACGACACAACACTGCCCGCGACTGGAGACGCCGTGAACAGGCACCACCCGAACGACGAGCCGACTGAGGCCATCGACTACGACAAGACCGTCCAGGTTCCGGGTGGCCGACCCCTCGACGAGACCATCCCGTTGCCCGACGGAACACGTGTCGAGTCCGGCTACACCCGCCCCCTGCACTTCCCGGGGAGCACGCCCCCGCCACCGAGCCCTCCCACGTCCAAGGTGAAGGGCAAGTCGCGTGTGGTCGCCGGGCTGCTCGGCATCTTCCTCGGCGCGCTCGGTGCCCATCGCTTCTACCTCGGGTACCGGGCGCTCGGCCTCGTCATGCTGGCCATCACCGTGATCGGCGCGCTCGCGAGCTTCGGTTTCGTCTCGGCGATCTGGGGCGTCATCGAGGGCATCCTCTACCTGGCGCTCCGCAAGGGCTACTGGTCCGTCGACGCCAAGCAGCGCCCGCTCCGCGACTGACCTGCCGGGGCCGACCTCTCCGATCGGCACGTCCACGAGCGGTCGGGAGTTCCATGAGTGATCGGCAGATCAATCTGCCGATCACTCATGGAAGGACCGACCACGCGACGGCCGCCGTCGGACGGACCACGCCGCGACCGCCGTCGGACCGACCCTGCCGACCTCGCTCACGCCGAGTACCGTGTCCGCGTGCTGCTCTCCGATCGTGACATCCGCGCCGAGCTCGACGCCGGGCGCGTCTCCCTGGACCCGTACGACGCGGAGATGATCCAGCCGTCGAGCATCGATGTCCGGCTCGACAGATACTTCCGGCTCTTCGACAACCACAAGTACCCCTTCATCGACCCGAGCCAGGAACAGCCCGACCTCACCCGCCTCGTCGAGGTGGAGCCCGGCGAACCGCTCGTGCTGCACCCGGGCGAGTTCGTGCTCGGCTCCACCTACGAGTCCGTCACGCTCCCGGACGACGTCGCCGCCCGCCTCGAGGGGAAGTCCTCGCTCGGCAGGCTCGGCCTGCTCACGCACAGCACCGCCGGATTCATCGACCCGGGGTTCGGCGGCCACGTCACTCTCGAGCTCAGCAACGTCGCCACGCTCCCCATCACCCTCTGGCCGGGCATGAAGATCGGCCAGATGTGCTTCTTCCGGCTGTCCTCACCCGCCGAGCACCCCTACGGCTCGGACGTGTACGGGTCCCGCTACCAGGGACAACGCGGCCCGACGGCGTCGCGCTCCTCGAAGTCCTTCCACCGTACCGACGTCTGAACCGGCGCCACCAGGAGACCGGGCTACGCTCACGCTCCATGACGTACTCGCCCCTACCGCGCAGTGTGGGTCAGGCCCACCAGGCGCGACACCTGCTCGCCCTTCCCGGCGACGTCACCGTGGACGAGGTCGAGGTGCTCGCCACCTCTCGGTTCACTGCCACGCGGTGGGACATCACCCCGGCCGGGATCCTGCCCGGCGACGTCACCAGCGCGCCGCAGGGCCCGCGGGCGAAGGGCAACGCCCCCGGCATCCTGCGCGTCTCCCGGCACGCGACCCTCACGGGGCCGTTCGCGCCACAGGGCGACGGGTTCGAGCTCGGCCTGCCCCCCGGTATCGCGATGGTGTTCGACGTCGTCTGCCACCGCGAGCGCGGCGAGCCCCCGTTCAGCATCGGCGACCGGGACGGCATCGGGCGCGCGTTCGCCAAGGGGCTCCCGGAACGCGAGGAAGGCCGCCTGGTGACCTGGCTCGTCGCGGTGGCCCGCCGGCTGGGCGGTTCGCTCCGCGTCGACGTCGGCGGGCTGTGGACCTCCGCCACGGCGTCGTCGGGCGGTCCGGGGCCTCGCTCCGGTACCGGCGTCGTGCTCACGCCCGACGCCGACGTCGCCGTCGACATGTCGGTGTACTCGAACGTGTGGCTCGAACCCGAGGCCGCGCTCGCGACCGTCCGGCCCCTGCACTCCCGCACGCGTCTCGCGACGGAGGGGGAGGAGTGGGGCGGCCCGCCCGCAGGCATCGCCGACCGCCCGCTCTACCCCGGCGAGAAGATGGATCCCGAGCGGCGTAAGGAACTCCACGCCGCCGCCGACGACTTCGACATCGCCGCACTTCAGGGCCCGCAGGTCCTCTACGGCTACGGGCTGCTGATCGACCTCGGCGTCGACGGCATCGTCGTGGTCGAGGTGGCCGGCGAGGAGCACCTTCCCCCGATGCTGCGCGGACTCCCGTGGACGGCCGACGGCGCCGTCCGCTACCGCGTGCACTGGGAGCCGCCGGACCAGGTCGAGGCCAACCAGGAACAGCCGGGTCTGGAGCATCGCATCGCGCGCAAGCGCGCCGCCGAGCTGGTCGCACGCATCGCCGGCCGCGTGCAGGACGCCGTCGGCGGCGAGATCGCCGACGAGGACGAGTTCCTCGTCGACCCGGCCGACCTGTAGACGGGGCTGCCTTGGAGTGACTTCAGCAGCCTTGGGCACGTCGCCGCGATCGCAACCGGTCCCGGGCCGCCGGAATGGTTGCGAGGACCGAGGACGCGACGCAGGAGCGCCCGCAGGGCTGAGCCCGGCGGCTCCGGAAGACAGAGTTGAGCCCGGCGGCTGCGGAAAACAGAGTTAGGCTCCCGCAGTGCCTGTCAGCCCATTGGAACGCGTTCCCGCGCCCGCGGTCTTCGTCGTCTCGGGCCTGACTCAGTACGTCGGCGCGGCGGTGGCGGTCGGCCTGTTCGTGCGGCTCGGCGCCCCCGAGGTCGGCTGGTGGCGCATCGCCCTCTCCGCGGCGGTGCTCGTCCTGTGGCGCCGGCCGTGGCGCCGCACCTGGTCGCGCCGCGATCTCGGCTGGTCGGCGGCGTTCGGCGTCGTCCTTGCCGCCATGAATCTCGCCTTCTACATCGCCATCGAGTACCTGCCTCTCGGTACCGCGGTCGCGATCGAGTTCTGCGGTCCCGTCGTGGTGGCCGCACTGACGGGGCGCGGCTGGCGCTCGCGGGCGGCGATCGGCGCGGCGGCCCTCGGCGTGGTGCTCCTCGCGGGCATCACGCTCGACTCCGGCCTGTCCCGGGCCGACGCCGTCGTCGGGCTCGGCGCGATCTTCGCCGCGGCGACCTGCTGGGGCCTGTACATCCTGCTGGGGCGGCGCGTCGCGCGCGTCGGGGCGGGCATTGACGGCCTCGCGATCGGCATGGCGGTGGGTTCGCTCTGCTTCGCGCCGTTCTTCGTGCACAGCACCCCCGCGGTGGTGTCCGACGGCGGTCTGTTCCTCCTTCTCGTGGTCGTCGCCGTCTGCTCGTCGGTGGTGCCGTACGGACTGGAGCAGGTGGTGCTGCGGCGTGTGCCGCCGGCGACGTTCGCCGTCCTGCTCGCGCTGCTGCCGGCGACGGCGGCCGTGGTGGGCGCGGTGATGCTGCAGCAGGTGCCCGGGGTGGCGCAGGTGGTTGGGTTGCTGTGCGTGTCGGCGGCGATCGCGCTGTCGCCGCCCCGGGCGGAGTGAGCAGGGCGGACCGGGGCGCGCCGGACCGAGTCTTGCGGAGTCAGAGGTACTGTCCGGGGCCTCGCTCGTGGTGCTGCCCGTCCTTCTGCTCGTCGGAGCCGGGCGGGAAGGGGCCGGCGTGGGTGCCGGGCGGGAGGGCGCGGCGCATACCGGTGAGCTGCGCCTGCGCTGCCATCTGCTGGGCGACGAGTGCGGTCTGTATCCCGTGGAAGAGGCCCTCCAGCCAGCCCACGAGCTGCGCGTGTGCCACGCGGAGCTCGGCGTCGGACGGGGGGTCCTGTTCGGTGAACGGCAGCGTGATGCGGTGCAGCTCGTCGACGAGGTCGGGGGAGAGCCCGTCCTCGAGTTCCTTGATGGAGCGTTCGTGCACCTCGGCGAGGCGGGTACGGGCGGCGTCGTCGAGCGGCGCGTCGCGGACCTCGTCGAGGAGCCGCTTGATCATGCCGCCGATGCGCATCACCTTCGCCGGTTCCTCCACCTGGCCGACCACGTCCTCGGCGTCGGTGTCGTCCTCCGGCTCGTCGGGCTGGTCGTCGGAGTCCCGGACGGCGTGGCCGTCGGGCGTGACGACCTGCGGGTGGTTCTCGTGGTCGGGGGTCGTGGTGTCGTCGTCCGATGCGGGCGGGGTGTCGTCGGCGTGGGTCATGCCGCCCAGTCTTCCGTGTCCGGGTGATCGACGGCAGCCGACTCGCGTATCACGATATGGACACGGCGGCTTCCCCTAGATGATTGCCAGAGGTACTCCGTCGTCGTTCCCGGGCTTGGTCAGGGCACCAGGAGCACTTTGCCGAACACTTCGCCCGATTCCAGGAGATCGTGGGCGTCCTGAGCCTCCGCGAGCGGCAATCGCGCGTGGACGACCGGCCGGACCCGTCCGTCGTCGACCATCGGCCACACGTGCTCCCTGACGGCGGCGACGACGGCGGCCTTCTCCTCCGCGGGACGTGAGCGCAGGGTCGTCCCGGTGACCGTCGCGCGCTTGGCCATGAGTGCCGCGAGGTCGAGCTCGCCCCGTCGGCCTCGCTGCAGCCCGATGACGACGAGACGTCCGCCGGGAGCGAGCGCCCGCACGTTGTCGGTGAGGTAGGCGGCGCCGACGACGTCGAGCACGACGTCGGCGCCGGCGCCGCCCGACGCCTCGCGGACCAGCTCGACGAAGTCCTGCGTGCGGTAGTCGATCGACTGGTCCGCGCCCAGGTCAGCGCATCGCGCGGCCCGCTCGGGGCCGCCGGCCGTGGTCGCGACGCGCGCGCCCAGGGCCTTCGCGATCTGGATCGCGGTGGTGCCGACGCCACCCGATCCGCCATGGAGCAGGACCCACTCGCCGGCCCGTAGCCGGCCGACCGTGACGAGGTTGTCCCACGCGGTGCATACGGCCTCGGGAAGCGCGGCGGCATCGATCAGGTCTAGGCTGCGGGGTGCCGGCAGGATCTGGGTGGCGCGTACCGTGACCTGGTCCGCATATCCGCCGCCGTCGAGGAGAGCTACCACGCGATCTCCCGCGTGCCAGCCCGACACGCCGGGACCGACACGCGCGATCTCACCGGAGATCTCGAGGCCCGGCCAGTCGGGCGCACCGGTCGGTGGAGGGTAGTGCCCGGCTCGTTGCAGCAGGTCAGCATGGTTTACGCCGGCCGCAGCAACATTGACCAGCACTTCGCCTATCTCGGGAACCGGGTCAGATATGGTCGAAAGGGAGAGTTTCCCTGAGCGCCCGGTTGCGGATATCGTGACGGCTCGCACACCGATGGAGCCTAGCCGGGCGTCGGTCACTTGTACGCACTCCGCGAGAGTGCCGGAGCACGCGCCAGCGCGTTCCGCGACATCGCGGACAGTGATGGAGAGAGGTACGCATGTTCCGCAGGTTGGGAGTTCGCGGGAAAGTTCTTGCGACCCTGGTTGTGCCTGCCCTCGTCATGATCATCGCGGCGGCGTACATCACCTGGACGTCCATCGAGTCGGCACTGCGCGCGCAGCAGACGGCCGATCTGGTCGCGGCGCTCGAGCAGCAGGACGACGCGGGCACGGCATTCGCACAGGAACGTGCGCTGACCATCGCCGCGTCCGCCCCGTGCATTCCGGGCCAGAATCCCTGTAACTCGGACGAGGCCAAGGGTCTTCTCCTGCAAGGGATGCCGGAGCGAACCGAGGACGGGAAGGTCGTCAAGGAGGACGGCGAGATCGTCTACGCGTTCCCGTCGGCCCAGGAACAGACGAACGACGCCCTCGACGAGCGCGACGCGCAGTTCAAGGCGCTCGACACGAGCTTCCTCGATCCGCGCGTGAAGGGCGCCATCGACCAGACCATCTACGACCGCGCCGAGGTCCTCGAGGTCCAGCGCAAGGTCCGGGATCAGTCGATCGCGGAGCAGCAGGTCACTCGGGCCTACAACATCTTCATCGACGACTCCGTCGACGTCATGACGCAGCTCGCGGACACGACGGCGAACCGCGACCTGGGTGAGCGGATCCGGGCGCACCAGCTCCTGGACGAGCTGATGCTGACCAACACCTACGAGCGCCCCCTGATCGGCAACCTCCTGACGGCGTCCGCGGTGGCACAGCGGGACGGCAAGGAGATCGACCGGTCGATCGTGCTGCGCGCCCTCGAGCAGATCACCCTGGGTGACATCCAGGAGGAAGAGGCGAACCTCGCGCTCGACAAGATTCCTGGTGAGCGCCAGGTCCCACCGATGGACGGCTCCGTCGGCACGGTCCGTACGCTGATCCTGCAGGGCAACGAGCAGGACCTGATGCAGAACACGGCTCTCGCCAGCTCGTTCGGCGCCGAGTCCGCGACGTGGGTCGAGGAGACCCGCATCGTCCGTGACCAGATCCGCGAGGACGCCCTGAGCCTCGCCGAGTCGCAGGCCCGCGAAGCCTTCAACACCGCCTTGATCACCGGTGGCATCGCGATCGGCGCACTCGCCTTCTCCATCATCACCGCGCTCGTGATCGCCCGCCGCCTGGTCTCGCCGCTGCGCCGCCTGACCCAGGCGGCCGGCGTCGTTCGTGACCGCCTGCCCACCCTGGTGGAGCAGGTGTCCGTCCCCGGCCAGGCGCCGACGATGGACCTGGACCCGATCAACGTCGAGTCCTCGGACGAGATCGGCCAGCTCGCCGCGGCGTTCAACGACGTGAACCGCACCACCATCGAGGTCGCGCGGGAACAGGCAGCGCTCCGCGGCTCCATCGCCGAGATGTTCGTCAACGTGGCACGTCGCGACCAGGTGCTGCTGAACCGTCAGCTCGCGTTCCTCGACGACCTGGAGCGTTCCGAGGAAGACCCGACCACCCTGTCGAACCTCTTCCGCCTCGACCACCTCGCGACGCGAATGCGCCGCAACGCCGAGTCGCTGCTGGTCCTCGCCGGCATCGACTCCGGCCGCCGGGTTCGTCAGCCGATGCCGGTCTCCGACGTGATCCGTACGGCGTCGTCCGAGATCGAGCTGTACGACCGTGTGCGGCTCAACCTCGTCAGCGACCCGATGATGCTGGGCCACAACGCGCTGAACGCGGCGCACCTGCTGGCCGAA
Organism: Myceligenerans halotolerans; assembly: GCF_054782975.1. Lineage (NCBI taxonomy): Bacteria > Bacillati > Actinomycetota > Actinomycetes > Micrococcales > Promicromonosporaceae > Myceligenerans > Myceligenerans halotolerans. The sequence continues at coordinate 8,562 of NZ_BAAGRL010000005.1, read as the reverse complement.
CTGCTGGAGAACGCGACGATGTTCTCCGAGCCGCACACTCCGGTGGAGGTCTCCACCGAGCGCACCGAGGACTTCGTCTCGGTGACCGTCCGCGACCACGGCCTCGGCATGACGCCGGAGGAGATCGCGGAGGCGAACACCAAGGTCGCCAGCCACGCGGCCTCCGACGCCGTCGGGGCCCAGCGCCTCGGCCTCTTCGTGGTCGGTCGCCTGGCGGACCGGCTCGGCGCCGGCGTCGAGTTCGGTACCGGCACCGAGAGCACCGGGACCATCGTCACGGTGCGCTTCCCGGCCGTGCTCTTCCTGCCGGACAACTCGCTGCCGCTGCCGCAGCCGACGGACCCGCTGGAGGCGTCCACCCAGGCCGCCGCGGCGCGCGTGGGCGGGATGCCGGACGGTTTCGCGGGTCCGACCCCGCCGGTCGCGCCCGCCGCACCCGGCACGACGTCGTTCCCCATGGCGGGCAGCGATTCGATGCCGCCCACGCCGCGGCGGCCACAGGTGACCGCCCCGGCGGGTTCGATGGGCACGCCGGCGATGCCCGAGCCTCCCGCGGCCGTCCCGGTCGACCTCGACGCACTCACGGACGGCACGACCGCTCTGGGCATGCCGCGCCGCCGGCAGTCGACGCCCACGACGGGCATGCAGACGACGCCCACCGGCTCGATCGTCCTTCCGGAGATCCAGACGCCGACCATGCCGGACATCGCGCCGGGCGACGAGGCCGGCTGGACGCCCCCGCAGGACGTGGCGCAGGGCAACTCGCTGCCGAGCCGTGCGTCGGCGAAGAAGCAGCAGGAGGAAGCCGAGGCGGCTGCGGCGGCCGAGGCCGCGGCAGTGTTCGAGGAGACCTCCCCGGCGCCGGTGAACGTGGACCAGCGCAGCGCGCTCTTCTCGAGCTTCCGGTCGATGAACACCATCGACGGGGCGGAGTCGCAGTCGCTGCAGCTCGATCCGGTCACGCAGGACCCGGCCTCGCTGCCGGGCGGACCGGACACGGACATCATGCGGTTCCCGGCGGCCGCCGGCGTGCGGCCCCCGACGAACGGGATCCCGCAGCAGCAGCGGCCCCCGACGAACGGGATCCCGCAGCAGCAGCGCCCGATGACCGCCTCCCAGCCGCAGGTCCGGCCCGGGCACGTGCCGCCGTCCGCCGCGTTCGGCGCCCAGCCCCTGGACGCCGACGACGACGGGCGTTACGAAGCGCTGCCCGCGTTCGAGGAGCTCATGCAGGACCTGCCGAGCCGTCGTTCCGTGCGGGAGGCCAAGCCGGCCGGCAAGCGCGGGCTCTTCGGTCGCAAGCCCGGCCAGCCGGCCACCGGTGAGTTGCGTACGTACCAGCCCGACGTCCAGCCGGAAGCACAGCACGCCCTCACCTCACGCGCTCCGATCTCGTCGGTCCCGCAGCCCACCGCGGTCCCGCAGCCGGCTCCGGCCGCGCCGTCCACGGCGAGCGAGGCCGCCCCGGCGGACTACATGCCGGCGGACTACTCACCGGCGAACTACTCACCGGCCGACTACGCGCCGACCGACTACGCGCCGACCGACTACGCGCCGCGGGACTATGCGCCGACCGACTACGCGCCGCGGGAGCATGCTCCGGCGGATCACGCTCCGACGGACTACACCCCGGCGGTGTCGTCCGCGCCGACGCCGGCACCTGCCGCGCCCGCCGCTCCCCCCGAGCCCTACCAGCGTGGGTACCAGGAGGGCTACCAGCGAGCGATGGAGGAGACCCGGGCTCACACGGTGGTGAACCCGGAGACGTCGGCCGTGCCGCGGACCGCGGTCCCGGCTCCGGAGCCCGCGACGAGCCCGGTGCACTCGCGTGCCTCGCAGGCCGCGGTGCCCCTGGTGGGTGGCCCGGCCACGGAGGCCGTGCCGATGCCCCCGGCCGACGCGACGCGTCCGCCGGTCGCCTCCGCGGCTCCGGCGCCGCAGATGTACGCACCGGCCCCGGCCGTCGAGACGCCTTCGCCGTCCCCGTCGTCCGGTGGCGTCGAGTTCCGCGATCCGTATCCGACCGGTGCCGTGTACGACCCGTCGTACGGCGACCCGGCGTCGCTGACCCGGCGTACGCCGGGCTCCGACAGCGACGGCACGAACCCCCTGGACCGCGAGTACGTGCGTGACTCGGTGGAGGCCAGGTCGGAGTGGGTGGCGTCGGCCACCCTGTACGAGGAAATGACCAGCCTCCTCAACCGGGGGGCTTATCAGGAAGACGATGTGAGCGACTCCTACCGGCCCGAGACCGTCTCCACCGTCTCGGCGTCGGCGGGCGGAGCAGCTCCGACCGGACTCACGCGCCGAACGCGCGGAGCGTCCGGAACGGGGGCGGACCCGGCCGTGGAGAAGCACTCGGCTCGCATCGAGCGTGATCCCGAGCAGCTCCGCTCGCGACTGTCGGCCTTCCAGTCGGCTACCGTGCGTGGACGCGACGAAGCCGTGGACCAGAGCGGGACAGAGCACGACCCTGGAAACAAGAACGACGAGGGGGGCTCGACGTGGTCCCCCTCGACGATGAATGATGTCCCTGACTCAGCGCCGCAGCCGCGGTGACAAGCGCGTCTGTGGATTCTGACTAGGAGGAACAGAAGTGACCCTCAGCACCGAAGCAACCAATTTCGGGTGGCTGCTCGACAACTTCGTGCGTACCGTCCCCGGTAGCCGCCACACCCTCGTGGTGTCTGCCGACGGTCTGCTCATGGCGATGTCCGATCAGCTCGACCGCACCAGCGGCGACCAGCTGGCCGCGATCGTCTCCGGAATGTCGAGTCTCACCCGCGGCGCCTCACGCCAGCTCAACGGCGGGAACGTTCGCCAGTCGATCATCGAGATGGACAACGGCTTCCTCTTCCTGATGAACGTGTCCAACGGCTCCGTCCTGGGCGTCGTCGCGGAGGCGACCTGCGATATCGGCCTGATCGGCTACGAGATGGCCCTGATGGTGTCCCGTACCGAGGCCACCCTGACGCCGCAGTTGATCTCGGAGATGCGTGGCAGTCTCCCGGTCGACGGGCAGACCCGAGCCGCCAGTCTGGGATGAGGCATAGACGATGACGTACGCACCTTTGGGTTCCCAGGGGTCCGCCGATGTCCATGAAACCTCGACGGTCCGGCCCTACGCGGTCACCGGAGGCCGTGTGCGGTCGGCGATGTCCGACCTGCCGCTCGAGGCTCTTGTCGAGGTGATGCCCGGGGCGGTCACCGGTCAGGGCCTTCCCCCCGAGAAGCGCGCGATCCTCCAGCACGCTGCGCACACGTACGTGTCGATCGCCGAGCTCTCCGCTCTGCTTCGGCTGCCCCTCGGTGTCGTCCGGATCCTCGTGGCGGACATGCAGGAGGAGGGGCACATCACGGTGCACACCTCGACCCCCGTCAACGTCCACACAGGCCATGGAAGCTCGAACTCGGGCCTGTCGCTCAGTGTCTTGGAGAGTGTTCTGAATGGCATTTCCGCCCTCTAGCAACGGGACCGGCGCCGGCCCGAACTGGGCGCCGGTGTCCGATTCCGCGACGGGTGCTCCCGCTCGGCAGAGCGTCCTCGGCGGGGGCGGGTCCGCGCCCACGGCACCGTCCGCCGGGCCGCGCTCGGCCCAGCCCACGCAGCCCGCCCCGCCGGTAGTTCAGCAGCCTCCGTCCGGCAAGGCGGGATCCGCCGCGCAGCCGGCCGGTGAACGCACCGCCCCCACCGTGGTGAAGATCGTCGTCGCCGGCGGATTCGCCGTCGGCAAGACGACGTTCATCGGTTCGATCTCCGACGTCGAGCCCCTCAACACCGAGGCCGCCATGACGGAGCACTCGGTGGGCGTGGACGACGCCGGTGGTGTCACCGACCGCAAGACCACCACCACGGTGGCCATGGACTTCGGCCGCGTGGAGCTGCCGGGCAACCTGTGGCTCTACCTCTTCGGGACGCCCGGCCAGGACCGCTTCCTGTTCATGTGGGACGACCTGGTGCGCGGTGCGATCGGTGCCGTCGTCCTGGTGGACACGGACCGACTGGAGCAGTGCTTCCCGGCGATCGACTACTTCGAGTCGCGCAACATCCCGTTCGTCGTCGGCGTGAACTGCTTCGACGGCGTGGCGAAGCACCGGCTCGAGGACGTTCGCGAGGCGCTCCAGATCCCCGAGCACGTGCCGATGCTCTACACGGACGCCCGCTCGCGCGCGGCGACCAAGCAGACCCTCATCGCCCTCGTGCAGCTCGCGATGCGCCAGCTGCGCGCCGGCAAGCAGGGCTGAGGAGCGACCGAGCCAGGTTCGCCGACGGAGCACCGCCGAGGTGCCCCGCCGAACGGCGGGCTGTCCATGGACGGGCGGCCCGCCGTTAGACTTGTCCGGCACCGGGAGGGCTGACAGAGCGGCCTAATGTGACGGTCTTGAAAACCGTTGTGCGGCAACGCACCGGGGGTTCGAATCCCTCGCCCTCCGCTTCATGACCAGTGTGTTTGTCCATTTCTTGGGTTTCCGTCGCTGGCTGGACGGCTGAGATTGGCGCAGAAATGGCGCAGACGGTCCGACGGCGAAGGGCCCCGACTTCCCGTCGGGGCCCTTCGTCGTTCTCTCGTACGCGCTACGCCGCGGCGCCGACGCCGACAGCCTCCGCGAGCTCGACGGCCTCACCCTTGAGCGGGCCCGTGGCCGACCGGGCGATCTCCGCCGCCAGTGACCTCGCCATCGGAATGTAGCGCACGCCCTCGGGGCTCACGCGGTGCGCGTGCCCGAGGTAGTGCACGGCCGCTGCGGTCTCGCGCTTCTGCTGGTACCCGGCCGCCAGATCGAGCAGGAGGCGCGAGCGTCGCTCCAGGGAGCTGATGCCGGCCGGGTCGATGGACTCGGAGCGCCGCAGCGCCTCGCCGGGTGTCATGAGTCCCACGGCCGCGCTGACGCCGTTGATGGCGACGTTGTATCCGTCGAACGCGGTCAAGGTGTGCGTGTACCCGGGGGGCAGGCTCTGGGCGGCGAGGTCCGCCGTAGCGAGGTATCGGCCGCTGTCGCCGGCGCGGCCGTCGAGGCCGGTAGAGATGGCGGCCTGGATGTTGAGCGACCCGTAGACGCTGAGTACTTCGGGCGCCTCGTCCTCGAGCTGGGCGCGCAGCAGCGCCATGCCGGCCTCGTCAGTCTGGACGGCCTCCTCGGAGTAGCCGGCGGCACGCTGCCCGATCGCGGTGGACCAGGCGGCGAGCGCCAGCGACAGGGGGCTGTCGGCTTCCTCGCTGTGGTTGCGTCCGCGGTCCACGGCGAGCCAGTACAGCTCGGGCTCGCAGATGTGTGCGAGCAGTCGCTGAACGAGGCGGTAGCCGTCGGCGGTGGCCGCGTGGGCGGCGCGGCGTTCCTTGCCGTGGTGGGTCCTGATGCAGGCGTGTGCGTCGCGGATGAGGTCGGGTAGCAGGGCGCCGACCTCGGTGCGCTGGTGGGCGCTGGCGTGCCAGAGGCGCCACGCGGCATCGACGCGGCCCGCGAGTTCTTCCGGGCTCACCGGGCCCAGAGTTACCGGGCCGCCGAAGCTGACGCCATGCATCGCTGCGCGGATCTTCGGGACGGACTCGTGCGACAGCTTGCCGACGGCGTCCGTGGGAACGCTCAGGTCCCCGCCGGTCAGCGCCGCGACGTCGGACACGCGCAGTGCAGTCGCGAGTCGGACGAGGTGCGTGATCGATCGGAGCTGGCGCTTCCCGTTCTCGATCTGCTTGAGCCAATCCGGGGATCGGCCGACGAGACCGGCGAGCACGGGGCGCGATAGTCCTCGCCGTTCCCGCAGAATCCGGATGCGCTCACCGGTGGTCAGTTCTTCGGGCAGCTCCGTCATAACTACTCCCTGGCGATGCGGATGGTCATTCCAGAGTACGACCGCACTTCCGTCCCGGATAGACCTGTCCCCCATTTGCGAGGGGGACACTTTGTCCCCCTTGCTCGCCGTGGCGCTATTTACCGTCGATCTCATGACATCACGCACTGAACTTTCAGCATCGCCATGTCTCCTCGCCATCGACGTCGACGGCACCCTGCTGCAGACGGGCAGCCCGCCGTCGGACGCCGTCGTCGAGACCGTCGGCCACCTCGTGCAGGGCGGCCACAGCGTCGTACTCGCCACGGGCCGATCGCTGCTCGGTGCCACCCAGGCCGCCCTGTGGCTCAAGTTGCGCGACGGGTGGATCGTGGCGTCCAACGGCGCGATCACGGCCCGCATCGGAGGCGGGAAGATCTCCGTCGTAGAACGCAGCAACGTGGACGTCGAGAAGATCGTCCGGCACGTCGCCCCGAAGCAGCGCGTACGCATCGCGGCCGAGATCCCCGGCGAGGGCTACCGAGTCACCGAACGGTTCGAGGCGCACGAACTGCCCGGCACGCAGCACCTGACGAACCTCGAGGGCATGTGGGTGGCCACCACACCGCGCGTCTCCCTCGTCGGCCCCGGCGCCGGCTGGCTCGTCCACGACTTCCACGCCATGGGCATGACCGCCGACGCCCCACACTCCGGATGGCTCGACGTCACCGCCGCCGGCGTCAGCAAGGCCGCCGCGCTGGAGCGGGTGCGGGCATCTGTCGGCGTCCCGTCGTCGCGTACGGTCGCCGTCGGCGACGGGACGAACGACGTCGATATGCTTCGCTGGGCCGGCCGCGGCGTCGCCATGGGCCACGCCAGGGGGATCGTGCGCGACGCCGCGAATGAGATCACCGGCACGATCACGGACGACGGCGTGCTAGCCGTGTTGCGGTCCGTGGCCGGGTGGACACCGGCGGAGGTGGGCCGGTGAGTGTCTTCGAGGGCGAGGAAGACTTTGCCGGGGAGGCGGCGTACGTCCCGCCCGTGTGGGAGGTGGGCGACCGTGTGCGGCGCGTGGCCGGGCCGGAGATCCTGCTCGGCTCGGTCGGGACCGTCGTCGCCGTCGACATCCCCGGGAAATGGCCCATCCGCGTGGCGGTCGATAAGCGGATCGGCTTCGGCGAGGTCCTGTGCCTGGCCCGCGAGCTCGCACCCGAGGACGAGGCGACGTCGTGATCTGGGTGACCTGGGTGTTGGTGGGGTACGTCGTGCTGCTGGTCGTGCTGCTGGTCGTGCGGCGGGCGTGGCAGTGACGTCGGCGAGCCCCGCCCGATGGGGACGGGCGGGGCTCTGACCGTCCGCCCACCCAGAGCGGACGGCGCGGTGCCGGGCGGAGAACGGGGCCCGGCCCCGGTTCTCCTCCACGCTACGGCCGTCGTCGGCGGGTGTCTGCGGGCGGGCGGGTGAGATCTCGGGTGAAGTGGGCAGCCATGTAGTGACATCCATCACGATTTGGTCCATTGTGGACCTGGACACAACAGGATGGGGACCCGTGTGGGCACGAACCGGAACTCGGCCAAGAGGGCTGAGCGGCGCCTGGCCGACATGTCGGTCACGCCTCCGGCGTACCAGCCGCCACCGGAGGCCGAGTGCACCCCGTTCACGACGCCAGTCGACCTGGACGACGATGGGCGGTTCCGGCTCCACCTGGCGCAATTGGTCCACAGGAACAAGATCGTTCACTTCAGCGTGTCGATCCAGGTCCGCGAGCACTCACTGGCCGATTGGCAGGACGCGTTCCGAATCGACACCTCGCACGGCACGGTCCACCATCACAGGTTCTGGCCGGATGGCAGGGAGGAGCGTCAGGAGTTGGAGACGATACCGGCGAGTGGCTCCCAGCAAGTCGTGCAACAGTGGTTCAAGAGAGCAACCGATCTGTGCCAAAATTCGTGGCCGATGTACGTGAAGGGGTGGTTCGAATGATCGATATCCCTGCGGGTCGACTTGAAGCTGCGCGGGTCTTGACTGATTTTCTCACGTCCGAGGAGGGCCGTGGGATCCTTGAGCGCAACAACTACGAGTCGGGGACACCGCTGTTCCCGGCCAGTGAAGCGGAGACGGTCTACTCGGTCGTCTCGCGGATGCGTCAGGATGACGGCGACGCGGCGGTCGTTGCCGTCTACTTTCCGAGCCGGCCGACTTCGCTCGCCTTCATTGAGTTCTCCAAGAAGAAGGCTGGTGGAAAGAAGCAGAACCTGCCAACTGGCGGTGACGCCACGATCGGCATGCTCGCCGACTACCTGATCAAGGCCAAGCATCGGGTCACGATCTCGGTACAGCAGGAGATCTCTGCCGAGGCATTTGAGCTCGCCTCGGCCTGATGCATGACGAATCGCCCCCGCTCTCCGAAGAGAGCGGGGGCGATTCTGTGTGGAGTCACCGACGCCCGTTGGCGACGGACTCAGGCTACTCGCGGTTCGGCACGATCCCCACGGACACGGCGCCGAGCGCGGCGAGCAGGATGAGCAGCCAGCCGGACGTGGTGATGGTGCCCTCGGTCGCGAGGGGGACGGCGGCCTGGAGGGCGGTGCCGACGACGGCGACGATGGCCTTGGCGTAGCGGCCGACGCCGTCGGACAGGTTCGGTACGAGGTAGACCGACACCGCGGACACGAGGGCGATCGCGATGCCGAACACCTCCACGAGGGTCACGACGTCGTCGGTCAGCGCGGTCACGAGAACGCCGAGCGCGGCCGTGAGGATGGCGACGATCGCCTTCGCGTAGCGCG